>NZ_CP107961.1:0-337220 GCF_036077095.1 Streptomyces sp. NBC_00376
CGCCGCCGCTACGCGGCGGAAGACGACAACGCACTCCGTGCGTTGTTCCCGGACTTCGTCCGGGGTTGCCGGTCCACTCCGTGGCCCGGTCAGTCAACTTCGTTGATTGCGGCTCGGATCGCTCCGCGATCCGGGTGGCGGGCCATGAGTTGGGGGTGGTCTTGCTGGGATGTTCGGTGACGGGTCGTGAGGACCGGGGCTTCCTGCCCGTTCTCTGGTCCCTTGAGTCCCTGTCAGGAGGGTTCAGGGGCTGGCAGGGGCGGTCCTGCGCAGATGACAGACTAGCGGTTCGGAAACACTTCTACTGTCGGTGTGCGTCACTCTTAATGCCCAGCTAGATTAAGGAGTGGGAGCCGACACCCTGCCGCTGTCCCTGGGGTCGATTGTCTGTGCTTGGTTGTCGCTGAAAAATGCATGTTGCTGCACAGGGATCCGGGTCTTTTCTGGCTTGGAAATATGTCTGAAGCGGTTGAGGAGAGGAAGTTCTGGTGACGCTGAAGGAGTTGTTTCCGCATCAGGTGGAGGCGGTCGACGCGGTTCTGAGGGGCTTGCAGACGCCTGCGAGCGGGCACCTGCCGGCCGAGGGGCTGCGGACCCAGGTGATCGCCGCGACCGGCTCCGGGAAGACCCTGATCGCCGTCGCGGCCGCCGAGAAACTCGGCGCGCGGCATGTCCTGGTCCTGGTGCCGACACTGGATCTGCTGACCCAGACCGCGGCCGCATGGCGGGAAGGAGGCCGTACAGGGGCAATGGTCGGGGTCTGCTCTCTCCGGGCCGACGACTCCGACGGTGTGCCGTGCACGACCGACCCTGGCGAACTCGTCTCCTGGGTAAGGGGGCTGGAGCGGGTCACGGTGTTCGCCACGTACGCCGCCGTCGGACTCGGCATCCTCCAGAACGCCCATACAGTCGGCCTTGGTGCGTGGGACCTGATGGTCGTCGACGAGGCGCACCGCACCAGTGGGTACGCGGGTAAGCCGTGGGCCGCGGTGCACGACCAGGTGCGGATCCCGGCGACCCGCCGTTTGTACATGACCGCCACGGCCCGGATCTGGGAAGCGCCCGAGCATGCTCAGGGTGGTGAGTCGGGTGAGCCGCGGTTGATCGCGAGCATGGATCCGGGGTCGCGGGTGTTCGGGCCGGTGGCGTACAAACTGACGCTCTCACAAGCTGTGAGCCGGGGCCTGGTGGCCCCGTACCAGGTGGTGTGCGTCGACATCTCCGACCCTGAGTTCCATCAGCTGCGCGAGGAAGCCGGGTACGGGTCGGACGCCGCACGCGGGGCACGGCTCGCGGCGCTGCAGACCGGGCTCGTGACCGCGGCCGCCGAGGAGAACCTGCGGAAGGTGTTGACGTTCCACAGCCGGGTCAGTGAAGCCGAAGCCATGGCCACCGGTGTGGTGGATGCGGCCCGGAAGCTGTGGGAAGACGATCCGCGACGCTATCCGGAGCCGGAGCGGGTATGGGCCGACTGGCTGTATGGCGAACACTCGCCCGCCCACCGGCGGGCTGTGCTGGAGGAGTTCGCCTCCGACACCATCGAGAACCAGGGTCAGGCGCAGGGTCAGGCGCAACTGGTCGAGGGTGGCGTCGAGGGGCGCAGCAGGGATGGCAGGGGCGGCGGGCACGGCAGGAGTGGGCAGCGGTCGGGGAAAAGGCCGGTGCCGGCGGCGTTGCGGGTGCTGAGCTCGGTGAAGGTGCTGGGCGAGGGTGTCGATACGGCGAATTGTGATTCCGTCGCTTTCTGTGATGCGCGGGGGTCGATGATCGATATCGTGCAAATGGTCGGACGTGCCCTGAGAATCAAGCCTGGTCAAGGGAAAATTGCTTCTCTGATTGTTCCGGTATTCCTCGCTCCGGGTGAAACACCGGACGAAATGCTGACCTCGGATGCCTATGGAGCCCTGGCGAAGGTTCTCTCAGCGCTGCGGGCGCACGACACCGAAACGATCGAGCACCTGGCGGATCCTCGTGTCCGGAGTGGGAGTTGGCTCCCGGAGGGTGCCGAGGTAGGCGAGGCGGTAGCTGAGCGGGAAGTGTCGGAGGGTGAGCGGGGACCGAGCACGCCTGCGCAGGAGCTGCTGAAGTTCAGCACGCCCCGGGATCCTGCGTTGCTGGCGCGGTTCGTGAAGCTGCGGGTGATCGAGCCGGAGAACACGTTCTGGCGGCGTGGTATCCAGGCATGCGTTCGGTATGTGAAGGAGACCGGGGCAGGGCAGTTGCGGGTGCCGTACGACTACGTCACCCCTGATGACTGGGTGCCGGCCGGGTTCCCGCTGGGGACCTGGCTCGCCGACCAGCGGAAATCCCACAAAGTGGGGCGTCTGGATGCGGGGCGGGTGGAACAGCTCGATGGGCTGGGGATGGTGTGGTCCCATCAGGACGTTGCGTTCGAGGAAGGCCTCACAGCCGCCCGCGCCTGGGCGGCCGTGCACGGTCACCTGTTGCCGCCCGTCACCGCGGTCTGGGACGGATACCCGGTCGGGACCTGGACCAAGAACCAGCGATTCGCCGCCCGGACCGCGGACACGAACGCGGAACGCCGTGAGGCCGGCCTGGCTGTCGAGAGCAGTGCGGGTGCGTCGACCGAGGCACGGCGCGCAGCGCTGGACGAGATCGACCCGGGATGGTGCCCGGTATGGGACACCGGGTGGCAGCGGTGCTTCCGGCTCATCCAGAACCTCCTCCAGGACGGCGGGGCCCTGCCGGTGACGGCCGACAAAGTGATCGTGCAAGGAGAAGACCTCGGAAGGTGGGTCACCGCGCAGCGGCACGGGTGGGAACAGCTCCTGCCCGCACAGCAATGGCTCCTGGAAAACGTCCTCGGAATCGAACCCGCCGAAGAGACAGAACGGCCGGTGAAACGGACGCAGGACACCATGTGGGCCCTCAACCTCGCAGCGGCACGGCAGTACCACGCCCGGGAAGGACACCTACGCGTACCCCGCAAACACGTCGAACACCTGGAAGGAGCAGCAGAGGGGACGACGGGCCCAGCAAGCCGTCAAGCAGGCGCTGGAGAGCCTGTGACCGTACGGCTGGGCACCTGGCTCGACAACGTCCGCAAACGCGCCCACAAGCTCACCGAGCAACGCCACGCAGACCTCGATCAGCTTGGTATGCGCTGGTAGGCGAGGGCGTGCAGGAACCGTCCTTTGACCGGACGGGACTGTTCCTCGCTGTTCTGCCGGACACCCTGATACCGCACGGGCCGGTCTGGGCGCCCGGGTAACAGCTGGAGGGGTGCAGGTGCCTGATGGTGACGGGGTTGTCCGTGCCGGCGGTGTGGTGCCTGGGGCCTTTCGTGTCGCTCCTCTTACTGGGGAGATGACATCGTCGCTGATCGGCCGCGTCGCGGCCCCTACGGGATGAACGCGAAAGCCCTGCGGTCTCGCTGGCGGTAGCGTGGTCCCCGGCCCCGGGCATGAGGACCGAAGTGTGCCGGCGAACGACAAAGGCGGTGCTGAACGCGGCGGTGGGACAACCGGATGCTGGTAGCAGCTATGCACACGATTCGACGGACACTCACAGTCGGGGCACGGCTCAGTGCCATCGAGGGTTCTCGCAACAATGTGCACCACACCGCACTCTGTGAACACCCGCTCCCGAGAACTGCGCTGAAGTGCGGAAACAGCACCGCTATGAGGTCATCACACCGCACCACGGTCCCAGATGACGCGACGTCGCCATGGAATTCCGCTGATCGTTCTCACGGCATGTGTGCCAGAACCCCCTTGAAGTGAACGAAGACAGGCGGGTCATGGTCGTCTCCCCGGACGCACGGTCATCGCATCCCGGGAGACTGAGCGGTCCAGATCGAGATCGTGACTGTCTGGGTTCACCGGCCTCCGTCGGCTCCCACATGGAACCTCGTCAGCGCGAAAAGGATCACGAGGTCGAGTGCCATGACAGGGATGGCCCAGGCCGGATAGTACGGAACGAACATGAACTGCGTGATCATGCTGATCCCCGTCACCGCCACACCGGCCCCGCGACCCCAGCTCTTGTTCGTCAGGATCGCCAGCCCGGCAACGACGAGCGCCACACCGACCACGAGGTGAATCACGCCCCAGGCCGTGAGATCGAACCGGTAGACGTAACGGGTCGAGGCGGCGAACAGGTTGTCCTCTGCGATACCGGACGCGCCCAGGAGAATGCTGAGCGGCCCGCTGATCATCAGCAGGGCCCCGGCTACCTGGGACGCACCGTCGATCCTCGCGCCGGACCCCTTGGGCCCTGGCGGTGTCTTATTCGGCATCGCTGTCATGGCCGTAGCCTTCCTGTTCGGTGCGGCCACCGACGCACACGGCCCGTGCGAAGACAGCCACGTTCCCCTGCCAGGATCCCCGCGATTCTCCGGTACCGCCACCGCGAAGAGACCGACAGATGCCGACACGGCCGCATGCGGGAACGACGTCCCCTCGACGCGCTCGGGCAGTGAGGGCAGGCCTCTCAACAGACGATCGGACCAAGGCGACTCATACCCGGCTAGTCCGACTGCGGGTCATCGACCCCGAGCGCGCCTACTTGCGGCGCGGGGTCGAAACGGCCGGGCCCGGGAACGGTGTACTGCGGGTGCCGTAAACGGTCGTCACGCCGCAGGACTGGGGCGGGGTCGGCGGGTATCCGCTCGGGCAGTGGATCGCCGACCAGCGCCGCGCCCACGCGGCCGGGACACTGGAGGCCGGGCGGGTGGCCGAGGTGGAGCAGCTCGAGATGGTGTGGTCGGAGCAGGAGGCGGCCTGGGCGGATGGGGTCGCCGTCGCCAGGCAGGACGCCGCCGTCCACGGCCACTTCCTCCCGACGACCACCGCGGTATGGGACGGGCATCCGATCGGGGTGTGGGCGAAGAAGGCCCGTGCGGCAGCACGGAGGGCGCGGGAGAACGAGGAGCTGCACGCGGCCGACCGCCCCGTCCCTTCGGCGGCCGGGGCGATGACCCAGGCGCGGCGGGATGAGCTGGACGCGATCGATCCGGGGTGGTGCCCTGCCTGGGACACCGGGTGGCAGCGGTGCTACCGGCTGGTCCAGAACCACGTCCAGGCCGGCGGAACGCTCCCGGAGGCTGCGGGTGACGTCGTGGTCCAGGGCGAAGACCTCGGACACTGGGTCACGGCGCAGCGGTTCGGGTGGGAACAGCTCCTGCCCGTACAGCAATGAATCCCGGAGAACACCCTCAAGATCACACCAGTCGAGGAAGACGAGCGGCCGGTGAAGCAGACGCAGGGTGCGAAGTGGGCGGCCAACCTGGCAACAGCACGGCAGTTCCACGCCCGCAAAACACCTTCGAGTGTCCCGGAAGCACGCCGAGCACCTGGAGTCGGCAGATGCACTGTCGGGCCGTCAGGGCGGCTCTGACGGCGGCGTGGTGGTCAAACTAGGCACCTGGCTCGACAACACCCGCAAACGCGCCGCAAACTCCCCGAACAACGCCGCGCAGACCTCGATCAGCTTGGTATGCGCTGGTAGAAGCGGGGAAGAGTTGAAACAGCTCGGAGAGTCGTTCCTTGCGTGGTTCTGTGTTTGTAGGGCCCTGAGCAGGGGGTTGAATCGGGGCTACGCTCATATGCCATGACCACCCCGGGCTTTTCGTCTGCTGGCGGGACCGCGAGGCGTGCCGGGTTGCCGGCCCCGAGGGGCCCTGGGTGGACCGACTTGGTCCGTGCTCCGGAGAGACTGGATGAGGGTCTGGACGAGTTCGGTAACCGAGTCGCTGGGAAGTGGATGCCCAAGGGCATCGACCTGGAGCTGTGGGAACGGATCCGGGGTGCCACAATCGAGGGGTATCTCGGAACTTGGTCCAAGATCCTGAAGGACTTCACCCCGGCCTGTATCTATACCCGGGACTACCGCGACATCGACGACCTGCACCATGTCCTGACCGTGCTGCGGGAACTCGGGATCGAAGGCTGGATCGACTACAAGCGGGACTGTGATACGGCCCGAGGGCTGTACGGGCGTGGGGCCCTGCACTGGTTCTCGCCGCCAGGCACCGTGAGCATTGAGGCTCCGAAGTGGTCGGTGGGCCGCGAGATGGACCACGGGTCCGCCGTGCCGACTCCGGGCTGGTTCCAGGCCTGACCCGCCAGGGGTGTGGGAGCTGAACCGTTCGTCCGGGGAGCGGGAGAGGAATTCTGTTGTTGGGGAGGGGACATTCTCGCCCGGGCTGGGGTTCGGTCTGGTCATGAGGGACTGTTGCAGAGTGTCAGTCGGTGCCCGGACCGGGGCAATGAGTGAGTGATCTGTGGGGGTGGTTGAGCGGGCGTACGTCTCGTGCTGCCTCCTCGGTTGCGCGGACCTTTCTGCGCGGCGTCTGCGGGATACGGTCCGGGGTGTGACCGGTGTCGTCGACGCTCCAGGTCATTGTCTTGCTGGTGCTGGGATGGGTGCGTCCGTCGGCGTCGGGGTATTGCCGGGCCCGGCGGCGTGCGGCCTCCTCGCGGTCGGGGAGACCGACGGTCTGGTCGCAGTTGGTATGCGCCCCATCACCTTCCTCACTCGTGCACAGGCAGAACGCTGGGCGGCCGGGGTCCTCGAAAACCAGTGGAACGGCGGCGCTGAGCGCCGCTACCGTGCTGCCCAAGTCACGTCGTCCAGGCAAGGACATGCCGTTGTACACCCTGTGAGACCTCCCGAGCGCTGATCTGTCGCGCGTCGCGCATGTGCGCCGCGCTGCTTTTTGCTGCGGACTTCTCACTGGAAACGGTGTACTTCTGTGCTCAATAACTGGGTAGTCATGCCCACCTGCCTGCCGCTCGTTCGCCGTCGCTGCCACTCGTGCGCGTCCGAGCGGTTCCGGACAAGCGGTAAATTCCGTGTCAACGCGAACCACAAGCTCATCGATGCCTGGCTCCTCGCGCTCTGTACCGTCTGCGGACAAACGACAAAGCTCACGGTCCTGGAGCGGATGAATGTGCGCTCCGTACGGCTTGAGCTGCTGGACCGGCTGCATGGCAACGACCCTGGCCTCGCAGCCGAGCTGCTCCAGGATCCGGTCATACGGCGTCGTAATCGCATCACTCTCGACTGGGACAACGCCTGGCGCCTCGATACCGGAAGATCAGATCATCTGGAGCACGAGGTAAATGACGTCTCAGTACGCTTCGCAGCACGGATCCCTATCCGGCCCGTACAACTGATCGCTCAGGGTTTCGGCCTCTCACGGACCGAGGTCGAGAGGCTGGTCACGGAGGGGAATCTCGTCTCCGCGACCCGGTTGAACGGCAAGCTCTCCGGTGACTTCGCCTTCCTGCTCAAGCGCTGAGGCCCTTGTCCGGCGAGATCTGCCGGACAAGGGCTCAGAGGCCGCCGTGGCGAGTTCCACGGCGGCCTCTGGTCACTGGCCCACTCTTCCGTCGATGCACTCGCGCAGCAGGTCTGCGTGCCCGCAGTGGCGGGCGTACTCCTCGATCCTGTGCACCAGCAACTCCCGGACGGAGATCCTGTCCTTTCCTAGACGCTCGCCCAGGTCCGGGTGCTCGGCGAGCGCGGCGTCGGTCGCCGCCTGCTCGCGCTCCAGATCGGCGTACGCGGCATCGACCACGGCCTGATCGGCGACGGCTTCGTCGAAGTCCGCGTCACGCTTGCCGTACAGCTTCGACAGCGGCTCATTGTCACTGATCCAGTTACGCCAGTCCCGTTCCACCTCAGCGAGGTGCCGGACCAGGCCGAGCAGCGACATCGTCGACGGCGGCACCGAGCGACGGGCCATCTGCTCCGCGCCCAGGCCCTCGCACTTCATCCGCAGGGTCAGCCGATAGTCCGTCAGGTAGCCATCCAGCGTGGCTTGTTCGCCATCCGGACCGATTCCTTCGCTGTTGCGGGGGTCGTTGTCCGGGTCAGTCCACATGTCGGGGTAGACGGTGGCCTGGGTCCATCGTGCGGGTTGATCATTCATGCGTTCCATGTTCGTCTGCGAGGGCCGGACTCGCTAGTGTCCCTGGGTTCGAAGTGCTTTTTTTGTTGTTGGTGTTCTTCCGCGCGGCCGGTCCGTCTGATGCCTCCGGGAATGAGCTGACCATGCGCTGCGCCTCCGGCAAGCCGATTTCGGGCCCTTTGGCTTCGCCCAGGACCGCGGCACCTCTGCCGTTCCGCACTGCGCCTTCGGGCCGGGGTCGGGATGAGGCGGTACAGCTTGAGGCGGGCGTCCCAACGGATGGGTGGGGCGACGGTGGTGGTACCGGACGGATCCTGGGCGGCCGCCGTGCCGGGGACGCTCAGGGCGGCGACGGAGGCGGCCCGTCTCTTCGGCTCGGGGTCGGTTGCACCAGTGCGGTCAAGGGTGGCGGGCTGTCGACGGCGACGCCTCGCCGACCGTCGCGCGTACCGGTATAGTGAGGGCACAACTTGTTGTTCAGGCACAGAGGCCCCGCCATCACTGATGGCGGGGCCTCTGTTTTGTCGGGTCAGGCAATGCGAAGGTCGGGGCGGCCCTCGGCCGGCGGTGCTGCTCGGTATTCCGGAAGGTGGATGGTCGGCAGTTTGCCGCTCTTCATCTCTTCGAGGGCGTACGCGAAGGCGGCTTCCATGTCCGTCACGCTCTCGTACTTGGCGGCGAGCGGGTGGAGTCGATAGCGGTTGCCCCCGCGGCCTTCGGCGCGGGAGCGCAGCACGAGGTTCAGCTCGAACAGCGGCTCCATCAGCGCGCTGACGGTGGGCGGCTTCACCTTGTACTCCACCGCCATCTCACGCTGGCTCGGCAATGCGCCGCCGTTCTCGCTCCGGAAGATCAGGTACTGAAGGAACTTCACCGGGGCAGCTCCGATGGGCAGCGCCCAGATGCGCTCAGCGACGAGCGGCGACATGACTGCAACGGCCATCGGTGCCTTCCTCCATATCGAATCGGCTTGTCTTGGTAGCGAACATCACCCGGTGCGCTTCCTTCTGACAGGCTCGGGCACTTCGCCATCCAGGTTAAGGTCCAGCGCTTCCTGGTGGTGAACCAGCTCAGGACCAATTCTGTGCGGAAACGCAGTCGGATCGTCATCGTGGTCTGCGGCGATCTGGGCAAGCACCTCGTGCTGGGAGGTGCTGTTGCCCTGGAACCAGAGCGTGACATTGAGGCGAATCCGTCCGTTTCCTGCTGGTTCGAGCCACTTGTACTCGCAGAGGGTACGGACGGCGCGGTTCACCGTGGGCCTGGTGATCATCTTGGCGCCTGACTTCTTGGCTGCGAGGCCGTTCAGGCCATCGGTGATCTCCTGCTGGGTGTACTCCGCGATCCCGGTGCCGGGGCGCTGCCCGCCCGCCACGTACAGGAACACGCACAGCTGGCTCTTCGTGATGCCGTTGGCGATGAAGAGCTGGGGCAGCAGCTGCGTGAACCAGTTGCTGGCGAGGCTGTAGCCGGCGCCTCCGGCGAAGCTGTGGACGGACCGCGGGTCGTTCTCGTACTCGAAGGTGACGCCTTTGAGCTTGCGTTTCCCTGCCCTTGGCTGTGTTGTCTCCGTCTCCGGGACAGTCGTGCCGAGTTGCTCACCCAACAGGTTCAGGATGTCGTCGAACACGGCGTTGCTCTCCGGCGAGGACGCAGGAGAAGGCACTGCTCGGGGCCGACGCGGCTGGCGCGACGGCGTTTCAGATGTCACTGGACCCTCCTTGTTGCTCAGGCGGTCCGAGGCTATCCCAAAAGTTCGGCTGAGCCTTACTTTTGACGGCTCGACACGCTTCGAGTCTGAAGGGGTGACGGGCGCGCTTCAAAAGTTTGCGTGAGCTGAACTTTTGGCGCACGAAAGCGGTGAAAGTTAGCGTGAGCCTAACTTCCAGTTTCGTTCTGCAGCACATTTTGATCGAATCGGTGCCACGGCCCGGGGGGTTCGCCTGGAACCGCCACTCCCCTGACCTGCGGTTTCTCTGGCGATCATGGTCGGTTTGAAAAGTTAGGCTGAGCCTTACTTTCAAGGCCAAATGTGCTGGCCAGGTTAACATTTCGGCCCACCAAATGTGTCGGCCAGAGCATGATCAACATCGCGTACATGCAGGTCAGAGCCTTGCGAGGGTCCGGCGCCTCTTATAAAAGAAGAGCCGCACGCTACGTATGGCAGCGTGCGAAGCCGGAGTGTGTGCTGTGGCGGCCGCGCTTCGTTGGGCTCGTGAATCGGCAACGGGAGGCGTCAGCCACCCTTCCTGAGGGGGTGTCACGGACTGGGCTCTCTACTCGCCTGACTGAACCTCGGCCCACGAAAGCCAGCCCCGACGATAGGTTCATGGACTCTGCGGCGGGAGTGCCCACCCGAGCCACCCACTGGGATCAGCCACTGTGCCGCTTTGACCACCCGCGGTCCAGTGAACCCGGCGGACCGCGACGGCTCAGCAGTTGAGTCGAGGCCGAGTCGGCACCCGCGATGGACAAGATGCCCTGAGGGTCGCGCGCAGTTGCTGTCTTGGGGGTAATTGCGGGCGGGCGGAGTAGCGTTGGAGAGGCGCAGGGTGGGGCATTATAGGTGATGTTTTTTATTTAGATCCTCTCCCCCGCACATTCGGGCGTTCCGGTTCATGGTGTGGCGCTGTGGGGGGAGCTATCACGCCGTGATAGCTCCCCCCACAGCGAAAAAGCTGACACAGCTAACGTTTTGTGCGCTCAATTGATCTACGGCGTTAGTAGAGTGACGGACTATGACGACACCCGACATCCGGGGCGACCGAGAGAAGGTCGTCTCGAAGCTGCCCTCCTGGCTTCGCCAGGAACTCAAGGTCCGCGCCGTTCAGCACGGCATCGACATGCAGGACGCCGTGGAAGCCGGCATCACTGCCTGGCGCGGTCTCGGCTCCAACCTCTCCCCCATCGATACTTCTGGGGCGGAATCCTTCGCGACGTTCCTGCCTTCCCAGCTGTGGGCCGGATTCCGTTCGGACTGCAAGCGCCGCGGGGTTTCGCTCATCCAGGGCCTGGCCCAGTCCGTGCGGGTCTGGTTGGACAGTCATCCTGCGCCCGCGGTTCGGCGCCCCGATATCGTCCGACGCGTCGTCATCTGCAATCAGAAGGGCGGCGTCGGCAAGACCGCCGTGACTGCCGGGACCGGCGAAGCTCTCGCGGAAGACGCCACCGCCCTTGTGCCGGTCCGTGTCTCCAAGCACTTCGCCGCACTTCTCGAAGAGGACGAGGAGGTCGCCAATGATCCGCTCGCTCTGGAGGATCTGCCCGGGCTCGGACAGCGCGTTCTTCTCGTCGACTTCGACCCCCAGGGACACCTCACCAAGCAGCTCGGCCATGCTCCCCTCGCCATGGACGGGGACTCTCTCACCAATCACATGGCCGGTGACGGCAAGGGTTCGCTGAGCGATCTCATCGTGACGATCGAGGAGGACCGGTTCGGCGGGCGTCTGCACCTTCTGCCCGCCTGCACCGATGCCTTCCTCCTCGACGTGCGACTCGCCTCCGTCCGTGCACGCGAAGCCGCTCTCGAACGTGCCCTTGCCGCGGTCGAGCCCGATTACGACGTCATCCTGATCGACTGCCCTCCCAGCCTCGGGCTCAGCATGGACGCTGCTACTTACTACGGGCGCCGTCGCCCGCAGGAAGTGCCGGGCAACTCCGGCGTTCTCATCGTCGTCCAGGCCGAGGACAGCAGTGCCGACGCCTACGAGCTGCTCACGTCGCAGATCGAGGACATGCGCAATGACCTCGCGCTCGACGTCGACTACCTCGGGCTGGTCGTCAACCACTACGACGCCCGCCGCGGTTACATCGCCACTTCCTCCCTCCAGTCCTGGATGGCCATAAAGGATCCGCGCGTCGTGGGCGTCATCGGAGACCTCAAGGAACAGAAGGAAGCCGTCCGTGCCAAGCGGCCCCTGCTTGCCTACGCACCCCGCTGCGAACAGTCCGTTGCCCTCCGCGCCCTCGCCCGGGAGATCAGCAAGTGAGTAAGGCCAAGAACCTTGGCGCCGGCGCCTCCTTCGCCCAGGCCCGACCCATCAGCGCTCGTCGGGCCGCGATCGGCGCTGCTACGGGTGTGCCGACGGCGGGTGTGCCCGAGCCGACCGAGCTTTCTCTGAATCTCATCAGTCAGAACCCTGACAACCCCCGCGAGGAGCTCCGCGATCTTGAGGGTCTGGCGGAGAGCATCGCAGAGATCGGCCTCGTCAACGCCGTGACGGTGGCCTCCATCGAGGCTTACTTGGAGGAGCGGCCGCATCGCGCGGCCGACCTCGACGAGGGGGCCCGGTACATCATCGTCGACGGTCACCGTCGTCTTGCCGCAGCACGTCTTGCCGGAGCTGCGAAGATTCGCGTCAGCGTCGACAACGCCCTTGTCTCTACGGATGAGGCGCTGCTCGAGGCAGCCTTCGTGGCCAACGTCCACCGCGACGACATGAACCCGTTGGAGCAGGCTCAGGCCCTTCGTACGCTCGTCGACTTCTACGGTTCTCAGACCAAGGCTGCCAAGCGGCTCGGCATTGCGCAGTCGACCATTTCCTCGAAGCTATCCGTTCTCGACCTCGATCCTCAGCTCCAGGCGGACCTGGTGGAGGGGCGCCGCAAGATCGAGCACGTACGGAATCTCTCCAAGCTGCCACCCGATGAGCAGCGCCAGCAGGCGGATGCGCGGGCTGCCGCGGGGGTTCAGCGGCGCTCGGCAGTGCGGGAGCTATCACGGCGTGATAGCCCGGAGGGCGGGGGAGAGGCTGAGACGTCAGATGGTGCCGGTGCTTCGGGTAGCTCCGGGGAACAGGGGGCGTCAGTATCACGGCGTGATAATCCGGGGGAGGGACCGGAAGAAGTATCACGGCGTGATAGCTCGGAGGAGAGTCATGCTGCCCTATCACGGCGTGATAGCCCGAGCGAGGAACAGGCCGTCCTATCACGGCGTGATAATCCCGGAGCTCGGCAGGCTGAGCTATCACGCCGTGATAGCTCCGAGGCCCAGGAGCCAGCATCGGCGACACACGATGAGGTGCCTGGACAGCGGTCGGAGCATGCCGGGCACCAGGTCGCACCGGCTCAGCTCGCGCCGGGGGAGTCGGGCATCGTCGCGCTCGGCAAGGTGACGAAGATGCCCTGGCACGACGGTCATCAGGTCGCCGACCTCGTACTGAGGAAGATGGACGAGGCGCAGCGGAAGATCCTCGTCGACAGGATCCTCGCGGAAGGCACCAACTCCGTTCGGTGAATAGCCCGGTGAGGGCGGGCCGGGGCCGGGGCGGTGTCAGTACCCGGCCCGCCCCGGGGCGGTTGTCGGAGGTGAGGCGAGGAACTGTCAGGTGCAGTAGGCGTGTTGGTCCTGATGTGTTTGAACTTCGGTTGTCCGGCCTGCAGGTTCGTGTCCGCCGGCAGGCGCGATTGGCTGGTATGCACCGGTGAGAGCAGTCGTAATGGGGAAGCCGCTTGAGCCTGGATGCAGACGGACTTGAGCGGTCCGGACGGTGGGGGAGAGGCCTCAGCGACTGAATGTCAGCGACTGAATGAGTGTTGAGTCGCTTCGCTCGGAAATGTAAAACCGCAGGTCAGAAGGGCTTGCTGGGGGGAACAGCGACTGAAGCGACTCAAGTTTCAGGTATATGGAGACATTCGTGCGTGTGCGTGTGAGCGCGTGCGTGCGTCATATATAGCGAGCTTGAGTCGCTTCAGTCGCTGTTCTCTGTTGCATACGCCTGTGACCTGGTGTTTTGTGTGCCTGTCCGGCAGCGACTGAAGCGACTGTCGGTCTCTGGGGCCTCGGTTGCTCCGTCGCTCGGGCATCTTGCAGATGCGTACACCTGTTCTGCCCCATGTGCCTCTCCTCTCCCTTAGATTTCGCTAATCTGATTTTGGGAGTTGAGTCGCTTCAGTCGCTGATGGGGGAAGTGAATGGCAGCTGAGCTGCAGGTTTCGCGCAGCGACCCACGGCAGTTCGTGAGATCTGCATCGGTCGCTTCGCAGCCTCTGACAACTGCCTCGTGGTGTGCGCGCCAGGGGTGGCCGGTTCATCCTCTTGCTCCGGGCCGTAAAACGCCTGTGGGCAACTGTGAGGTGTGCCGTGTTCAAGGTCATGCCCGAGGGGGGTGTGACTGTATTCGTGCGGGTCGCTGGTGTCATGGGTTTCATGCGGCAACGCTTGATTTCGACCGGATCCAGCAGTGGTGGGGATCCCGGCCCGATCTCGGGGTGGGGGTCGCCACCGGTCCGGCCGGCCTCGTGGTCATCGATATCGATGCGCATGCGTGCGAACTCCCCGACCGTGACCGGCTGCTGCCCGGTGTCGGGATATCCGCCGGGGTCGACCTGACCGGGCTGGCCAATGGCTTCCACACCCTGGGCGTGCTGGCTGCACTGCGCGGCGCGGCCAGCCCGGCGGACGACGAGTCGACGCTCCGGGTCCGCACCCCGTCCGGGGGACTCCACGTGTGGTACCGCAACGACGGCGGGCACCGGTGGCAGTGCTCCTCCGGGTCGGGCGGTGGCCGTGCCCTCGCCTGGCAGGTCGATGTCCGGGCGCACGGTGGGTACATCGTGGCGCCCGGGACCGTGACCCCTGCAGGGATCTACCGGCCCGTGGGGACCGTACGGGTTCCGGCTCCGCTTCCCGCCTGGCTCGCCAGGGAACTGGAGCGCACCGGGCATCTGCCGTCCGCGTCCGTGCCGGGGACCCGGCCGGTGCCGCCCCGGGCCAGGCAGGCGGTTCTCGCGGCCGGTGGTGGCCGCGGTGCGGGGGACCGAGTGCTGACCGGTGTTCTCGCCGAGGTTTCCGCGTGTGCGGCAGTACCCGAAGGCGCCGCGTTCTCCGAGAAGTTGAACCGGGCTGCGTACACAGCAGGGGGGCTGGTCGCGGCGGGGCACATCACGGAGGCCGAAGCCACGCGTGTGTTGCAGGATGCGGCCGAGCAGGCCCGCCCGGGGCAACAGCGGCGTTGCCTGGCGATCATCCGGAGTGGGCTGAGCGCAGGTCTGGCACGTCCGCTGTCCCTCGGGGGGCGGGCGTGAGTGTGGACGAGGAGAGAGCACTGTCTGCCTTCGACGTCCAGGCGGTGGCCGCGCAGATCCTCGCGCAGCCCGTCCCGGCGCCCAGGCAGAGCGAGGAATCCGCGCGGTACGAGGCCGTGGCCGCCCCGGAGGGGGACGGCGAGGCGACGGCGGACGGGCTGTTGCCCGACACGCTGACGGACCGCGGTAACGCCAAGTTGTTCGTCAAGCTCTACTCCAACGACTACCGGCACGTCCCCGGGATCGGCTGGTACCGGTGGGACGGCACCCGGTGGCAGATCGACGAGGACGACACGGTGATGTGGTCGGCGGGCGATCTGGCGGAGTCCATCGCCACCACCGATCCGCGAGGCGTCTACACCCCGACCGCGTTGCAGCAGCACCGCCGCCGCACGCTGAGCACCAGCGGGATGAACGCGATGCTGACGCAGGCGAAGTCCGCCCCGGGGATGGTGCTCAACGCGGCGCGGCTGGACGCGGATCCGTACGCGTTGTGCACGCCCGCGGGCGTCGTCGACCTGCGTTCCGGGCGCATCCGTCCTGCCGAGCCCACGAAGGACTTCCATTCCCGGTCCACCTCGGCCGCACCTGAGCCGATGCCGACGCCGCGCTGGAACCGGTTCCTGACCGACACCTTCGGCGAGGGGCCGGACGGTGCGGAGATGATCGACTTTCTCCAGCTGCTGCTCGGCTACTCCGTCACCGGGGATGTCGGCGCCCAGGTCATGCCGTTCCTGTTCGGCTCAGGGAAGAACGGCAAGTCCGTACTGCTGGATGTGCTGATGAAGCTGCTCGGGGACTACGCGGACGCGGCGCCTCCGGGGTTCCTGATGTCACGTCCGTACGAGGGGCATCCCACCGATTTGGCCGAGCTGCACGGCCGGCGCGTGATCGTGTGCAGTGAGGTCAAGCCGGGGGACCGCTTCGACGAGGCGCGGGTCAAACTGTTGACCGGTGGTGACCGCATCAAGGCGCGCCGGATGCGGCAGGACTTCTTCAGCTTCGAGCCGACGCACAAGATGTGGCTGCTCGGCAACCACCGCCCCGAGGTGGGCACGGGTGGGTTCGCGTTCTGGCGGCGGATGCGGCTGATCCCGTTCGAGCGGGTCGTCTCCGACGACCGCAAGATCGACAACCTGGCGGACATCCTCGTCACTCAGGAGGGTCCGGGCATCCTCAACTGGCTCATCGAGGGCGCCCGTCGCTACCTGGGGGGCGACAAGGACCTGGCGGGCCCCGAGCGGGTCCGCATCGCGACCACGGCGTACGCCGAGACCGAGGACCACACCGGGCGCTTCGTCCACGAGACCTGTCGGCTTGAGGCCGATCTGCGGGCGGAGCAGTCGCAGCTCTACGCGGCCTACAGGAGCTGGTGCCAGAATGAGGGTGCTCCGGCGATATCGTCCCGGGCTTTCGCGGCACGTGTTCGCGAGGTGGTGGGACTGGCGTCACCGAAGGAAATGATCCTTTCCAATCAGCGCAAGTACTACCCGGGCATCGGCCTGCTCGCGGACGAGGAGACAGTATGAGTGCCCTCATCGCAGAGGACGAGATCGTCGACGAGATGGACCTCGTCTGGCTTGAGGACATCAGTCGGCTCGACTATGTCCGACAGAGCCTGGACCGGTTGCCGACCCGGCGTGGCAGACCCGCGTACCACCGTGACGGCCGGATGGTCGGGTACGCCCTGCTGGGCCCGAAGGCCAAGCCGTCCCGTTCCTCCGGCACGTTCAGGCGGCGGGTGTTCTGGCTGCTGCCGCACGACCGGGACACCGAGCCCGACGGGCTGTACGCGAGGGGGGCGCCGGCGGAGGCCGTGGATGTGCGGACGCTGGCGCCGGGCAGCAAGGGGCACAAGACCGAGCGTTCGGAGGGCGGACCGATGTCGTCCACGATGCGGGAGCTCCAGCCCTAGCCTCGGCCTCGACGGTCTCAGCCTTGACCTCAGCTTTAGCTTCGGCTCCCAGGATCCCGTTCTTCGGTGGATGGATTAGAAACAGTCCCTCCGGTATATTTCCCGTTGCGAGGGTGGATCACGGCCAGGGGAAGGCGTCGCTGTGCAGGGGGAACATCCGGTACGGGCACAGGTCGTGGTGGTCGGTGGGGGACCGGTCGGCATGCTCGTCGCCGCCGAACTGGCGGGGTACGGGGTCGACACCGTGCTCCTGGAATCCCGGGCCGAGGTGTCCGGGCAGCCGAAGGCGACCACGCTGCATGCCCGTGCGGTGCAGACGCTGGCCCGGCGTGGCCACCTGCCGGGGGACGGGTACCCGTACACCGGTGGCGCGGCGGAGAGCCCCTTCCACTTCGCGGGTCTGCCCGGACTGGTGATCACGGCTCCCGCACGTGAACCCGAGCCGATCCTCAAGTCCCCCCAGGCGGAGTTGGAGCGGCACTTCGGGGCGCGGGCGCGGGCGGCCGGGGCGCGGGTCCTGCGCGAGCACCGGGTGACCGAGGTCGTCCAGGAGGACGGCGGGGTACGGGTCACGGCCGAAGGGCCGGAGGGGAGCGTGGTCTGCTTCGCCGAGTACGTGGTGGGGGCGGACGGCGCCCGCAGCACGGTCCGGGACCGGGCGGGCATTGCTTCCGACACTCATCCGGCGACGGTGTCCGCGCTCATGGGTACCGTCACGCTCGCGCAGCCGGACGCGCTCGCCAAGGGCTGGCACCGTACCCCGCGCGGCTGGATCGTGGCCAAGCACGATGCGGAGGGCAGCACACACATCCGGACGCTGAACTGCACCGGCGCCCATGCGGACCGGCAGCAGCCCCCCACGCTGGCGGAGTTGCAGCAGGAGGTGTCCTGGATCGCGGGCCGGGACATCGCGATGGACGCACCGCGCTGGCTCAGCAGGTTCAGCGACTTCGCGCGGCTGGCCCGGAGCTACCGTGCGGGGCGGGTCTTTCTGGTGGGCGACGCGGCGCATGTGCACTTCCCGATCGGGGGACAGGGCCTCAGCGCCGGGGTGCTCGACGCCCTGAATCTGGGCTGGAAGCTGGCGCTGGCGGTGCACGGATCGGCGGACGCGGGTCTGCTGGGCACCTACGACCTGGAGCGCCGTCCCGTCGCCCGGAAGGTCATCGAACAGACACAGGCGCAGCTCGCGCTGATGCGGTCAGGCCCCGAACTCGATGCGTTGCGGGGCGTGTTCACCGGAATTCTGTCGGCGGACCGTGCGCACGGGCATCTCGGCGACATGATCAGCGCGCAGGACACGGTGCTTCCGGACCGGACCGGTGGGCCCTCCGGCGGGGCAACGGGAACGTTCCTGCGCAATGCGGTGCTCAGCTCGGCGGACGGCGAGACGGATGTGATGGGGCTGCTGCGCGAGGGCAGGCCGCTGCTGCTGCTCCTCGGCGAGGAGGGCGACGGCCACCGGGAGGCGGCCCGGGGGTGGGAGGGGATTCTGAACGTGGTCCACGCCCGGCCCACCGCCGAGGTGCCGTACGAGGCGTTGCTGGTGCGGCCCGACGGCTACATCGCCTGGCTGCCGGGCGGCCATGATCTGAGGGAGGCGTTGTCGGCGTACTTCGTCGAGGACGCCGTGTCTGCGGGGCACCGTTGACAGTGGCCCGCAGACACGAGCGGTGCTCAGCCCGCCGTGTCGACGAGGTCCCTTATGTCGGCCGCCTTCAGTGCCTCGTCGTAGACCGCGGCTCCCCGGCCCTCGGAGAGGTCGAGCGAGGCGAGGACGGAAGGCACCACCGCGCTGGGCAGTACGTGACGCATCAGGGCGGAGACCCGGCGGACCAGGTCGTTGTACTCGCAGACGGCCTGCGACATGGACTGAATGCCGGCGAAGGAACCCACGATGACATCGGCTGTCTCGGACGGCGTGATGTGGGGCAGCAACTCGCCCTGGGCCTGCGCCATTTGGAGCAGCTCGTGGCCGACCTCGGCCCAGCGCAGGAACGGGCCGCTGCGGTCGAGGCTCTGCGCCAGCTGGTCCATGGTCAGCCGCACGCCGGCGCGGACCATGGGGTCGGTCTGCAACTGGTGGGCATGCAGCATCACGACGTCCACGATCTCCTGCACCTTGGAGGCGCGGGGAGGGACGATGATCCGTCGGTCCTGCTCGGCGAGGACGCCTTGAGCCAGGTCTTCCTTGGAGTGGAAGTGGAAATACAGGGCGCCCTTGGTGACGCCTGCCTCGGTGAGGATCTGGGAGATCGTGGCCGCTTGGTACCCGTGTTCCTCGAAGATCTTGGCCGCAGCCGAAAGAATCGTCTGACGGGTACGGATGGCTCGTAGCTGCTCAGCCACTCTGCCTCCTCCCTCCTCAGGGTGGTGAACGTCGGGAGGCCGGTGAAAGAAACCGTCCAGTTCGTATCTTACAGGCCGCTTCCTTGTCCGTACCGGTCGGGGAAATGTCGGGCAAGAGAGGCAAATCCATGATTCTTGTCACCGGTGCCACAGGGACCATCGGGCGGGAAGTGGTCCGAAGGATCCCGGCTGACCTGGCAGTTCGCATCATGGCCAGGCATCCGGAGCGGGTCACGGGAGCGGGCGCGGGGGCCGAGATCGTCCACGGAGATTTCTCGGATCCGGCCTCGCTGGCAGGTGTTCTGCGTGGGGTTCGCACCGTTTTTCTGGTGACCAACCCTGGCAGGGACGACGACGAGGGCTTCATCCGGGCCGCCCGGTCGGCGGGGGTGCGGCAGGTGGTGAAGCTGTCCGCCGCCGCCGTCGCGGACAGCCGGGCCGAGGATCTGATCACCCGGTGGCAGCGCCGCAACGAGGACCTGTTGCGCGGCTCCGGGATGGAGTGGACGCTGCTGCGTCCCCGCGCGTTCATGTCCAACGCGCTTTCCTGGGCGGGATCCATCCGCTCGGACGACGTCGTGCGGGCCCTGTACGGGGCGTCGGCCAACGCCTGCGTCGATCCGCGTGACGTGGCGGAGGTGGCGGTACGCGCCCTCACCGAGGACGGCCATGCGGGCAGGGTCCACACCCTGACCGGGCCGGAGGCGATCTCGGCGGCCGAGCAGACGGCCCAGCTCGCCGAACTGCTGCGCCGTCCGCTCCGTTTCGAGGAACTGGGCCCGGAACAGGCGCGTACCGCGCTTGGCGCGCGCTATCCGGCAGACATCGTCGAGGCGCTGCTTGAGAGCGCGGAGCGCGGACGTGAGGGCGCGAAGGCGGAGGTGGACGGCACGGTCGCCGGACTGCTCGGCCGGCCGGCCGGGACCTTTCGCGGCTGGGCGGCCGATCACTTGAGCGCCTTCGGGAACGCGAGTCGTTGAGGGCGTACCGGTGAAAAGAAGAAGACGGCGGCTGCCCGGTGGGCAGCCGCCGTTCGGCATGGCTAAGTCGCTGTTCGGCACGGTCAGATCCCGTGCGATCCTGCGGTCACCGTGGAGTTGAAGACCAGTGCACCGTCCTGATGGGCGGTCACCAGGACGCTCTGCTCGCCTTCGGTGGTGGTGTCGGGCAGCAGGGTCGCCTCGATCATGCACGGGGAGTCCAGCTCGACGTACCGCTTGAACTCATTTGCGATGGCGAGCGGGAGATAGGAGGACCGGCCGAGGACCGCCGCCGTGGCCTGGCGGGCGGCTTCGACCAGCACCATGCCCGGCACATGGTCGACCGCGTGCTCGAAGAGCACGGGGTGCCGCGTGTCCACCCGCAGCTGCCAGCGGTTCTGCTCGTTCGTGGGGGAGAGCACCACGTCCATGGGGGACATGCGCCCGACGCTCTGCGGGGCTGCTGGACTGATCAGTGGCAGCTGGTCCCAGTTGCCACCGGGAATGTGCTCGCCGCGCACCCGCCGGTAGACCGCGGGCGCCATGCAGGAGAAGGATCCGCCACCGGTCGCGACGATGTTCCCGTCGCGGTGGAAGACCGCCTCGAAGCGCAGCCCCGACAGGTTCCTGCCGCGTTGGTTGATCTCCGTGCAGTGGACGTCGATGCTGAGGGCGGCGGGCTCGTACCCCATCCGCAGGTGCTGCGGACGTACGGCGAGGTCGAGGTCCCAGACGAGGAACTGGTGGCCGAAGGGCACACCGAACTCCGCGTGCCCCAGGAGTATGCCGATCTGCCGGAGCGTTTCGCAGCCTATGAGCGGATCGTGGTAGCCGTCCGCGACCGGGGTGAAGAAGCTGTGGCCGCGCGGCCATTGGGCGGACATGACGAAGTGGGTGTCGTCGACGCGGTCCCAGTCGGTGAGCATGACCTCTGCGACTGCGGAGCGGTGTACGAGTTCTTTGGGCACGGTCATAGTCAGAGTGTCGGGGTAGAAGCCGCCGGGCTTGATGGTGGAGGCCTTGGTGCTTCTCGTCATTTCTCTGTCGAACGTGGTTCGTTCGACCTGAAACGTGCTCGCAGACATTGCTCCCCCTGGGCTGGTGCGAGAGGTGTGTTCCGGGCTGTTCCTGGCCTGAAAATACATACCAACCGGTTTAATTTCTAGTGCTCCTGACTCCTTGTCATCCAAAAACAGCGGAGCCGTTCATTCCGATCTGCCTGTTCTTGAGGATGGGGCCAGGCCGGCGCGGGCTGTAGCCGAGTTGGCGTCCGTTTCCGGTCCGACGTGGCTCGAGCGTGACACGAGTCGTTCTTGAGCGGAGTGACTCAAGGTGCGCCCGCGGCGTTCTGCCGGATGGTCATGTCTCCTTCTGAGCTTTGACGGATGAGCAGGGAATCTTTTCAAAAACCGCACGGGCGGTTTGTTATAGTCGACGTCTGCCCTTCGGCAGGCACGGCAACCTCTGGCAGTGACGGAGCAGTTGATGGTCAAACAGGAACGCGCGGCGCGTACGCGTGACACCCTGATCCGGTCCGCGGCCGAGGTCTTCGACCGTGACGGTTTCTCGGCGGCGTCGCTCACCGCGATCAGTTCGCGTGCAGGGGTGAGCAACGGGGCGCTGCACTTTCACTTCGCGAGCAAGGCCGTCCTGGTGGACGTCGTCGAGGAGGAGGCGCTGACGAGGCTGCTGGCCGTCACGAACAGCGCGTTGTCGCTCGGGGTGAGCCATGTGCAGCTCCTCGTCGATGTCACCCACGCGCTCGCCGAGGCGCTGCGCGGCGATGTGGTGCTGCGGGTCGGCTTCGCGCTGAGCGGCGAGACGTCCCGCCCGCGACGGATGGATCTGCGCGAGCGCTGGCGGCGCTGGGTCGAGGAGACCCTGAAGCAGGCCGAGTCCGCAGGAGAACTGCGCCGGGGGGCAGGGGTCCAGGACGTGGTGACCGCCGTGGTGGCCGCGACTGTCGGATTCGAGGTGCTCGGGGTGCGGGACCCGGCGTGGCTCTCGGCGTCGACGGTGGCGCGGTTCTGGCGATTGCTGCTGCCGACGCTGGTGCCGGCGGCGAATCTCGCCGGAATCGAGGCCGGGGGAACCCGGCGTCCGTAGGTGGTGGTGTGACGGGTTCCCCGGTTGCCGATCAAGGAGAAGACCTGCTGGTTTGTTTTGGCGCGTTCCTTCTGTTGTGGATGCAGGATGGGTCGGCCCTCTAGGAAGCCTCCGTACTCTCGCCGCATGACAACTGCGCAGCTCAGAGTGGATATTTGAGGGGCCGACAGGGGGTCTGAGGGTAACGAACGACCCGGTCGGTTTTGTGTTGACAAACCGCCTGTCCTGTTTTTTACTGGCCGAGGCTCATCCACGGACAGGGGAGTATGGCGTGGACATCGAAGTACTGGGCACATTGGCGGTGCGGGAAAACGGGGTCTCGGTCACACCCACCGCCGCCAAGCCGAGACAGGTTCTGGCGCTGCTGGCGCTCCATGCCGACCAGGTCGTTCCGGTGTCGGCTCTGATAGAGGAGTTGTGGGCGGGAGCCCCGCCGCGCAGCGCCAGGACAACACTGCAGACCTACGTGCTGCAGCTGCGGGCCCTCATCGCGACCGCGCTGGAGCAGAGTCCGGCCGACGGGGACACGGGCCGCGGCACCGCCAAGGACGTGCTCGTCACGCTGCCGGGCGGTTATCTGCTCAACAGCGGCGGCGGCACCAGCGACGTACGCGAGTTCGACCGGCTCGCAGGCATGGGCTACCGGGCGATGGACGGGGGTGACTTCCCGGGCGCGGCCCGGCTGCTGCGCGAGGCGCTGTCCCTGTGGTCCGGCCCGGCCTTCGCCGACGTACAGGGCGGTATCCAGCTGGACATGGAGACCCAGCGGCTGGAGGAGACCCGACTGTGCGCGCTCGACCAGCGCATCGAGGCCGATCTGCGGATCGGCCGCCACCGTGAGCTGCTCGCCGAACTGACCGTACTCGTCAGCCGGTACCGCACCCACGAGAACCTGCACGGGCAGTTCATGCTCGCCCTGCACCGCTCCGGCCGCCGGGGCGAGGCCCTCGACGTCTACCAGCGGCTGCGCACCACACTGGTGCGTGAGCTCGGGCTCGAACCGTCCGCCGCCCTGCGCAGGCTGCAGCGCTCGATCCTCATGGCCAGCCCCGAGAACCCGGCGATGGCGGAGAGCGGCGCCGAACGACTTGTCCGCGTGGGCTGAGATGGCCGCGCGGAACGCCGGGGGTGCGACCGCCGTCCGCCCGAAGGCCCGGACACGTGACCGGTCCATGGGCCGAGCGGGCACCGTGGTGCAGGAGAGGTCGGAGCGGACCCGCAGGAAGCTGGTGCAGGCGGGGGCCGAGCTGTTCCACCGCAACGGCTACACGAACGCGACGCTCGGCGAGATCGCCGCGTACGCCGGAGTGACCAAAGGAGCGCTGTACTTCCACTTCGCCTCCAAGGAGGAGTTGGCGGAAGCCGTACAGCTACGGGGATGCGCGCTGCTGCACGAGTCGGTGCACGAACTGGGCGCATCCGGGCTCCGTCCGCTGCAGATCCTGATCGACACGACCCATTGGCTGGCACGGAACCTGCGGGAGGAACCGGCGATCCCGGCCGGCATCCGCATCGCCAAGGAGTGGGCGGGCCTGCGTGAGGGAGTCACCGACTTCCACCGCGTCTGGCTCGCGGCGGTCTGCGAGCTGCTGGGGCAGGCCCGGGAAGCGGGGGAGCTCCGCACCGAAATCGCCTGGGAGAGCATCGAATCGCTGGTGGCCGCGGCGGCCTGCGGAATCGAGACGCTGGCCGGTACGGGAATGCCTTACGCCGAGCTCCAGCGCCGGGTGACCGGGCTGTGGTCGCTGCTGTTGCCGAGCCTGGTGCTTGAGGGCGCGGAGGCGAACTACCGCGCCGGGACGCCGGGGACGTACCCGCTGTTCCGCCCCGTGGACGATCCTGCGGACGCCCCCTTGGACGCCTTTGGGGCACCGGTACCGGCCGGGGTCACCGGCAGCACCGGGTGAACGTGTGCCACCGACGGCTTGGAGGAGCCTGCGATGACGATTGAACATCCCGCGGATGTGCTGACGGACCTCATCGGGGTCCTCGGCGACGTCCTGCGGGTCAAGCCGGAGAAGATCGACCCCGACCAGACCTTTCCGTCCCTGGGCCTCGACTCGCTGCTGATCGTGGAGTTCGTGGCCGTCGTCAACGGACGGTACGGGCTCCAGGTGCGCGCCACGGACCTGTACGACTACCCGACCCCGGCATCCTTCGCCCAGGAGGTCGGGCGGGCCAGGGCGGCAGCCTCCACAAGTGCGGCACCCGCCGGTTCCACGGGTCCCGCCGTTCCCGCCGATGCTGTTGCTCCTGCCGGCTCTGCAGGCTCTGCGGCTCCCGAGGGGGCGACGCGGATCGCGGAGGTGTTGCGTGAGCAGCTGGCGGCGATCCTGTGCTGCGACGCGTGGGAGATCAACACCACCGCGGCCTTCAACGTGCTCGGCATGGACTCCATCGTGGCCGCGGAGTTCATCGCCGCGGTCAACCGCACCTTCGGACTCCGTGAGCGTTCGGTCCTGCTGTACGAGCACCCCAACCTGGCCGCCGTCGCGGCGTACATCGCGACCCGTACGGGCGCGTTCGTGCCGGATGCCGAACCCGTCCGGACGCCGGTCCCGGTGGCCGCCTCCGCCCTTCGGCCGACGCTCCGCGGCGACGTCGACGTCCTGCTGGACGCGATCCGCGACGACCGGCTCACCGTGGACGAGGCAGTCGTGCTGCTCGCCCGCCGTGGCTGAAGCTGTTCCACCCCATAAGGAGCGCGTCCCGATGGACGAGAAGGAAGTCCTGACCCGGTTCAAGAACGGCCATCTGGACCGGGCCCAGGCGGCCGCGCTGCTGACCGGCGCGGCCGGTGCCGTCGGCATCGCCGCCACCGGACCGGCGCCCGTCGTCCTCCGCCTGCCGGACGCCTGGCCCGAGCTGGAGGTCATGGAGGGACCGGTTGCGGGCCGTGCCGTCGCCCCTGCGCCTGTCGCCCCTGTATCCGCCGAACCCGTCGCCGTGGTCGGGATGGCCGGGCGCTACCCGGGGGCGCCAGATCTCGCCGCCTTCTGGCGGCGGTTGCGCGCCGGGCACGGCAGCGTCTCGGCGCCGCCGCCCGGACGGCCCGGCGACGAGATCGGCCACTACCTGGACCGCGTACAGGACTTCGACCCCGGGTTCTTCGGGATCGATGTGCGTGAAGCGGCCCTGATGGACCCCCAGGAGCGGCTGTTCCTGGAGACCGCGTGGGAGGCCCTGGAGGACGCCGGATGCACCGGCGGCCGGCTGGACGCCCTGACCGCCGCGGACGGCACGGCGCGCAGTGTCGGCGTGTTCACCGGAGCGGGCAGCGGTGACTACGCGCTGCTCGCGGCCGGTACGTGGACGTCCGAGCGGCCCCGGCCGATGCCCGGCGGCGGACGGTGGAGCCTGCCCAACCGGTTCTCTTCCCTGCTCGGCCTCACCGGCCCCAGCCAGTCGGTGGACACCGAACAGTCCTCCGTGCTCGTCGCTCTCCATCTTGCGCTGGCAGCCCTGAACCGGGGCGAATGCGCTGCCGCGCTCGTGGGCGGCGTCCAGCTGCTCCTGCACCCGTCCAGCCGGCGGCCCGGAGCGGGCGAAGGCGTCGGTGTACTGCTCCTCAAGCCCCTGGCGCGGGCCCTGGCCGACGGCGACAGCATCCACTGCCTGGTCCGCGGCAGCGCCGTGGGCCACCTCGCACCGGACTCCGCGGCCCAGGGCCCCGGCCGCCGCTCCCGGACCACCGACGCGGCCCCGGCGCACGCCGCCGTGCTGCGGGTGCCGCACGCGGCGCTGCGCGCGGCCGGTGTGGAGGCGTCGGCCACCGTCGTCCGGGAGGATGCCGGATCCGTACGCGCACTCGTGGGCGAGGCCGGGGCGGCGACCGGGGCGGCCTCGCTCACCCGGGCGGTTCTCCAGCTGCGCCACCAGGTGCTGGCGCCCGGTCCGAGGCGTGCCGAGGCCGAGGCCTGGGAGCGCGAGGACGCGGCACCCCGCCGGATCCGCGTCGGGGTGCGCGGGGCGGGCGGCGCGGACGCGCACGTGGTCCTGGAGGAGTACCTCCCGGCCGGCGCGGGCGCGGTGGCGGCAGCGGAGCCGGGACCGGGACCGGCAGCGGGACCGGTAACAGGAGCGGGGCCGGTGGTGGTGGACCGGGGCCCGGCTCCGGAGCTGTCCGGGGCCGGCGAGCTGTTCGTCCTGTCCGCTCCCACCCCCGCCCATCTGGCCGCCACCGCACAGCGGTTCGCGGAGCTGCTCGGTGGCACCGGGCCGGGGCCGGTGCCACCGCTCGGGGTGCTCGCACGGGCCCTGCGTACCGGCCGGTCCGCCATGGACTGCCGGTTCGCGGCCGTCGTCGGCGACACCGGCGAACTGGGTGACGCCCTGGAGCAGTTCGTACGGGACGGTGCGCCCTGCGCCGACCTGAGGGACGGCAGCGCCGACCCGCTGGGGCTGGCCGACGCACCCGAGACGGACGGGTATCTCGCCGCGCTGTGGCAGGCCGGGCGGCTGCACCAGCTGTGCGGCCTGTGGCTGTCCGGGCTAGACGTCGACTGGGCCGTCCTGGAGCGGGCCCACGGAGCGGGTGCCGTGTCCGTACCGCTGCCCGCGTCCGCGTTCCTGCGCGTCCCGCTGTGGCTGGGCGGCGAGGAGGGCCCGGCATGACCGCGCTGACCTCCGCCCGCCCCGCCGAGCCGGGCAAGTCCGAGCCGGAACCCGTCAATCTGTGGTTCTGCCCCAACGACGAGCTCACGCCCCAGATCGCCGCCACTCTGGCCTCGCACTGGCTGGACGAGAACGAACAGGAGGTGGCGGGCCGCTTCCTCTTCGAACGCGACCGCCGCCAGTACCTCGTCGCCCACGCCCTGGTGCGCCGGGTGCTGGCGCTGGAGACCGGTATCCCGGAGGCCGAGGCGATCATCTGGCGTTCCTCGCGCGGGCGGCCGTTCCTCCAGACGCCCGCCGGGGGGCTGCCGCGTGGCGCCGACACCCTGGACTTCAACCTCTCGCACGCCAACGCGTACAACCTGCTGGGCGTTTCGCGCGGGCTGCGCATCGGCGTCGATGTCGAGCGGCTGGACCGCGGTGAACGCGGCCTGGAGAACATCATCGCCACCTTCGCCGCCGAGGAGCAGGCCTGGATCGCCGGGGCGGCCCCCGGGCGGTCGAGGGACCGGCGCGCGCTGCGCCTGTGGACGCTGAAGGAGGCGTACTCCAAGGCGCGCGGGCTGGGGCTCGGACTGCCCTTCGACTCCTTCGCGTTCACCCTGGCCGAGGACCGGGGCGTGCTCGCCTTCCGGCCGCCCGCCGACGACTCGGCCACCTGCTGGCGGTTCCTGGAGATCGAACCGGTGCCCGAGGCGCTGGCCGCGGTGGCGGTGGAGGTCGACTCCGGGCAGGTACCGGCCGTGCAACTGCACCACGGGTTCCCCTGGGGCCGCGCCGCTCCGCGCCGTCTGGTGTTGCAGGAGACAGCCGGTGTGTGACGTCCCGGCCTTCGCGCCGTGGCCGGAACCACACCCCTGTAGCGGCGATGAACGAGGCGGAGAATTCCGCTGGAGTAATTCCGAACAATCGCCGGGAAAGCGCTTGAAGGGCGGTCGAGACGGCGGAAGAGACGGACCGGGATCCGGATAGCGTGAATTCGGATTCCGGATCACCGGCGGGGCCTCGCCGTGGCCCGTCGATGACGAAGAAAGAGGTGCTCCGTGCATGCCGCCACCGATGCCGCCGGTGCCATCGATTCCGCCGACGTCACCGATGTCATCGAGGTGGCCGAGGGTGTTCACGCGTACGTCCAGGGCGCGGGCGGCTGGTGCCTGAACAACGCGGGCATCCTCACCGACGGCGGCCACAGCGCGCTCATCGACACCGCCGCCACCGAGAGCCGGGCCCGCCGGCTGCGCCGGGCCGCCCTCGCACTGGCGCCCCGCCCGCCGCGCGCCGTGGTCAACACGCACTTCCACGGCGACCACACCTACGGCAACTTCGTCTTCCCCGAAGCCCTGACCATCGGCCACGAGCGGACCCGCACCATGGTCCGGGCGGCCGGGCTGCACATGGCCGGCCTGTGGCCGGACGTCTGCTGGGGCGACATCGAGATCACCCCGCCCGAGCTGACCTTCCGGGACCGTACGACGCTCCACGTGGGCACGATCAGGGCCGAGCTCATCCACATCGGCCCGGCCGCGCACACCACCGACGACACCATCGTCTGGCTGCCCGACCAGGGCGTTCTGTTCACCGGTGACCTCGTGATGAACGGCGTCACGCCGTTCTGCGTCATGGGCTCGGTCACCGGATCCCTACGCGCCCTGGAGCAGTTGCGCGCCCTGGGCGCCACGACCGTCGTCCCCGGGCACGGGCCGGTCGGCGGCCCGGAGATCCTCGACGTCAACGAGGCGTACCTGCGCCGGATCCGGCAGCTGGCCAAGGAGGGTACCGAGGCCGGGGCGACCCCGCTCGAACTGGCCCGGACCGCCGGCCCCGGCCCGTACGCGCACCTGCTCGACAGCGAGCGCCTGCTCCCCAACCTGCACCGCGGGTACGCCGAGGAGCAGGGCCTGCCCGAGGGCTCGCCGCTGGACGTCCCGGCCCTCTTCGCGGAGATGGCCGAGTACCACGGCCGCCCTCCGGAGTGCCTCGCCTGAACCGCCCCGGGCACCCGGAAGCCGGTTCCGCGGCCCCTCGCCGGCCGGTCGTTTCTCTTCGTTTCTCGCCCCTCGAACGGAATTCACCAGCGTTTTTCCGGCGCGCGGTCGGTGTGGCGGAGGGCCGCTCGACACCGGCTTGAGAATTTCGGGACATTGCCCTGTGCCCCGCTACTGTTCGGGAAGTCGAAGGCTGAAAATCGATGGGAACTCGACGAATTACGGAGGAGACCGTGAAGATTCAGGTTCTGGGTCCGTTGAGTGCCGAGGTCAACGGGGGCTCGATTGTTCCGACGGCCGGCAAGCCGCGCCAGATTCTGGCGTTGCTCGCGCTGTACCCGGGGCGGGTGATGCCCGTACAGACCCTCATGGAGGAGATCTGGGGCACCGAACTTCCGCAGAGCGCGCTCACCACCCTGCAGACGTACATCCTGCAACTGCGCAGAAGACTCGGCACGGCCATGGGGCCGGGCGCTCCGGGCAACGCCAAGGACGTGCTCGCGACGCGGCACGGCGGCTACCTGCTCCAGATACCGTCGGACTCCGTGGACGTCCACGCGTACGACAGTCTCGTGGCCGAAGGGCAGGGCGCGTTCGAGACGGGGGACGACGAGCGCGCGGCCGAACTGCTGCGCAAGGCCCTCGGGCTGTGGAACGGTCAGGCGCTGGTCGACGTCCGGGTCGGGCCGATCCTGGAGATCGAGGTCATGCGGCTGGAGGAGAGCCGGCTCGTGACGATCGAGCGGCGCATCGACGCGGACCTCCGGCTCGGCAGGCACGCCGAGGTCATTGCCGAGCTGACCGAACTGATCGCCCGGCACCCGCAGCACGAGGGGCTGCACTCGCAGGCCATGGTCGCGCTGTACCGCTCCGGTCGTCAGGCCACCGCCCTGGACGTCTACCGCAGGCTGCGCGGCCGCCTGACGGACGAGCTCGGTGTGGAGCCGTCCCCGCAGCTGCAGCGCCTGCACCAGGCGATGCTGACGGTCGATCCCGCGCTGGACGTGATGGCGGGGCCGCGCCGCGGATCGACGTTCGACCTCTACGCGGCGTAACTCCGGCCGCAGCCGGGGCGCCCCCGCCGCCCCGCCGCGTCCCCATCCGCTGCCCGCCGCGCCCCGGCATTCACCGCCCGCCGTCCCGCCGCAGCGCGGCCTCGCACCCTGCAGACCCGTTCGAGCCCTTCTCGAGCGAGGTCGGTGAGGGTGGAGGCCGACGTGGTGGTTCTCGGGGAGGTGGCGATGGGTGACAGTCAGACCCTGCGGCTGCACTGCTTCGCACACGCGGGGGCCGGAGTGTCCTCGTTCCACCTGTGGGACAAGGCCGCCGGCGGTGCGGTGCGGACCTCGGCCCGGCCGTTGCCGGGAAGGGACAAGCGGCGCCGTGAACCCCGGCTGACCCGACGCGAAGAGCTGCTCGCAGACCTGGGGCCCCTGTTCGAGCGGATAGCCGAGGAGCCGGCGCAGCCGTACATGCTCTACGGGCACAGCCTCGGAGCGATGGTCGCCCTCACGGTCACCCAGGAACTGCGGAGGACCGGGCTGCCGATGCCCGCGCTGCTCGCCGTCGGGGCCTGCCCGCCGCCCCACGCACCGGCCGCACTCATGGACGCCGCCGAGCTGCCCGACGAGGAACTGCTGTGCGTACTGGACGGGTTCGGCGCGCTGCCGCCCGGAGTGCGACAGGGAGACGTGTGGTTCCGGTCGGTGTTCCCGGTGCTCCGCGCCGATCTGCGGCTCGTCCGCAACCTCCGCGCCGCCGCCACCGGGCCGGCGGCACCCGGCCCCGTGCCAGTACCGCTGCTCGCGATTGCCGGGCGCGAGGACCCCCTCGCCGATGCCGAGGCCGTCGCGGGCTGGGAACGCTGCACCACCGGGAGGTTCGTCCGGCGAACCGTGCCCGGCGGCCACTTCTTCGTACGGGGCCGCGAACTGCCCCGGATGCTCGGCCGGGCCGCCCGCATCGTGCTGCGCGGCCACCGCGACCAGACAGGACAGGGGTAAGGGCGATGAGACGAGTCGTCATCACGGGCATCGGGGTCGTGGCCCCGGGCCGTCCGGGCACCAAGGAATTCTGGGCGCTGCTGACCGAGGGCCGTACGGCCACCCGCGCCATCACACTCTTCGACGCCTCCGGCTTCCGCTCCCGGATCGCCGCCGAGGCCGACTTCGACCCGCAGGAGTCCGGCCTCACCGCCGAGCAGTCCGGGCGCCTGGACCGCGCCGCCCAGTTCGCCGTCGTCAGCGCCCGGGAGGCGCTGGCCGACAGCGGCCTGGCCGGTACCTACGACGCCACGCGCACCGGCGTCACCCTGGGCAGCGCGCTCGGCTGCACCACCGGGCTCGACGCCGAGTACGGGGTCGTCAGCGAGCAGGGCACCCGTACCCTCGTCGACCACACCAGGGCCGTGCCCCACCTGTACGACTACTTCGTGCCCAGCTCCATGGCGGCCGAGGTGGCCCGCACGGCCGGTGCCCAGGGGCCCGTGGCGCTGGTGTCCACCGGCTGCACCTCCGGCCTCGACGCGATCGGCCATGCCGTGGACCTGATCCGCGAGGGAAGCGCCGACGTGATGGTCACCGGTGCGGCCGAGGCACCCATCACCCCGATCACGGCTGCCTGCTTCGACGCCATCCGCGCCACCTCCACCCGCAACGACGAACCGGAAACCGCCTCCAGGCCCTTCGACCACACCCGTAACGGGTTCGTCCTGGGGGAGGGGGCCGCCGTCCTCGTCGTCGAGGAGTACGAGCACGCCCGCAGCCGCGGCGCGCACATCTACGCCGAGATCTCCGGCTTCGCCTCGCGCAGCAACGCGTACCACATGACCGGGCTGCGACCCGACGGGGTGGAGATGGCCGCCGCGATCACCGCCGCGCTCGACGAAGCGCGGCTGCTGCCCGCGGACATCGACTACATCAACGCGCACGGCTCCGGCACGAAGCAGAACGACAAGCACGAGACCGAGGCGTTCAAGCGCAGCCTGGGGCAGCGGGCCCACGAGGTCCCCGTCAGCTCCATCAAGTCGATGATCGGGCACTCGCTCGGCGCGATCGGCGCCCTCGAAGTAGCCGCCTGCGCCCTGGCCATCGAGCACGACACGGTCCCGCCGACGGCGAATCTGCACGAGCCCGACCCGGCCTGCGACCTCGACTACACCCCGCTCACCGCACGCCATCTGCGTACCGACGCGGTACTGACCGTCGGCAGCGGCTTCGGCGGCTTCCAGAGCGCGATGATCCTGACCAGCCCGAGCCTGGAGGGCGCAGCCGCATGACGACCGTCATCGCTCCCCACGACCGCACAGAAGTTCCCCGCGACCGCACCAAAGTTTCTCCCGATCACGTCGAAGCTGCCCACGGCCGCGCCGAAGCCCCTCGCGACCGCGCCGAATCCGCCACTGGCGGGCCCGCGCGCACCGCCGAGGCCGTCGTCACCGGGATCGGCGTCGCCGCCCCCAACGGCCTCGGCACCGAGGCGTGGTGGGCGGCCACCCTGCGCGGCGAGAGCGGCATCCGTCCGCTGACCCGGTTCGACGCGGGCGGCTATCCGGTGAAGCTGGCCGGTGAGGTGCCCGGATTCGTCGACGCCGACCATGTCTCCAGCCGACTGCTCCCGCAGACCGACCGGGTCACCCGGCTCTCGCTCGCCGCTGCCAAGGAGGCGCTCGACGACGCCGGAGCCGACCCGGCTCAACTGCCCGACCACGCCGCGGGTGTGGTCACCGCCAACTCCTTCGGCGGCTTCGAGTTCGGCCAGCGAGAGCTTGAGGCGCTGTGGAGCAAGGGCGGCCGGCATGTCTCGGCGTACCAGTCCTTCGCGTGGTTCTACGCGGTGAACAGCGGCCAGATCTCCATCCGGCACGGGCTGCGCGGAGCCTGCGGGGTGATCGTCTCCGAGCAGGCCGGCGGCCTCGACGCCATGGCGCACGCCCGCCGTCAGATCCGCAAGGGTGCCCGGCTCGTGGTCACCGGAGGCATCGACTCCGCACTGTGTCCATGGGGCTGGGCGGCCTATGTCGCCGGTGGCGGGCTCTCCGGCCGCGCGGACCCGGCACGCGCCTATCTGCCCTTCTCCCAGGACGCGAGCGGCCATGTCGTGGGCGAGGGCGGTGCGCACCTGATCCTTGAGAACGCCGAGGAGGCACGCCGTCGCGGGGCCCAGGTGTACGGAACGCTCGCCGGGCACGCCGCCACCTTCGACGCGGACGGGGGCTGCCGGCTCGGCGCGGCCGCGGAACTCGCCCTCGCCGACGCGGACCTGCACCCCGACGAGGTGGATGTCGTCTTTGCCGACGCCGCGGGGGACCGCATGGCCGACCGTGCCGAGGCGGAGGCGATCACCGCGCTCTTCGGGCCGTACGGGGTGCCCGTCACCGCGCCCAAGTCGATGACCGGGCGGCTGGCTGCGGGCGGCGCGGCCCTCGATGTGGCCGCCGCCCTGCTCACCCTGCGCGACCAGATCATCCCGCCGACCACCGGCACCGAACTCCCGGCGGACGACTGCCTGCTGAACCTGGTGACCGGAGTCCCCAGCCCCCGCCTGGGGCTGCCGCTGCGCACCGCGCTGGTACTGGCCCGAGGACGCGGCGGCTTCAACTCCGCCGTCGTGGTCCGGGCCCCCGAAACCACCGCCTGAGCGACGCGCACCCAGGAACCACCGAAGAACCGCACGACCGAGGAGAAGAGGCACCCATGGACCGGCTCGGACTCAGTGACCTGACCCGCATCCTGCGCGAGTGCGCGGGCGAGGAGGAGGGCGTCGACCTCGACGGCGACGTCCTCGACCTGAACTGGATGGAGCTCGGCTACGACTCCCTCGCCTTCCTGCAGACCGTCGGCCAGATCGAGCGGGAGTACGGGGTGCTCCTCGACGAGGAGGCGCTGGACGAGGCCGACACCCCGCGGCTGTTCCTGACGATGGTCAACGAGGCGCTCGCCGCCAGTGCCACGGTCTGAGCGGACGGCCGGCGAACCGATGGAAGCGCCCGGGACCGACGTCCGCATGGAAGAGGCCGAGACCGACGTCTGCATCGTCGGGGCGGGGCCCGCGGGCCTCGCCCTGGCCCTCATGCTGCTGCGCTCCGGGGTCCGGGTGACGCTCGTCGAGCGCTCCACCGCGCTGCGCCGCACGTTCCACGGCGAGATCCTGCAACCCGGCGGTCAGCGGGTGCTCGGCGAGCTCGGGGTGCTCGACGCGGCGCGGGCCCGCGGGGCCGCGCCGCTGGGCGGCTTCCAGGTGCTGGAACGGGAGCGGGTGCTCCTGGACATCGACTACTCCCGGCTGCCCGCCCCGTATGACTGCCTGCTGGCCCTGCCCCAGCCGCACCTGCTGGACGAACTGCTCGCGGCCTGCCGTCGGCTGCCCGGGTTCACCCTGTTGGAGGGCCACCGGATCGCCGCCCTGCGTGAACGCCGTCCGGGTAGCCCCTGCACCGGCATCTTCGCGAACGGCCCGGACCGTACCCAGGTCAGCATCGAGGCCCGGGTCGTCGTCGGCGCCGACGGGCGGTTCTCGAAGACGCGCGCGCTGGCCGGGATCGACGCGGGGCGCTCCGAGTCCTTCGCGCACGACGTGGCGTGGTTCTCGCTGCGCGCGCCCGGCCGGGAGACCGGACGGGTACGGGTGCACCGCGCGGCCGGCAGCGCCGTGCTCGTCCACGACACCCACCCCGACCGGCTGCGCGTCGGCTGGACCCTGCCGCACGGCGGCTGGCGCCAGGTCGCACGGCGCGGGATCGACGACATCCGGGCGGAACTGGCCCGTGCACTGCCGCAGTTCGAGGACCTGCTGCACGATCAGATCAGGTCGATGAGCGACCTCACCCTGCTTGACGTGTTTGCCGCACACGCCCGCGAATGGGTGCGCGACGGGCTCGTCCTCATCGGGGACGCCGCCCACACCCACGGCCCCATCGGCGCCCAGGGCATCAACCTGGCCCTCCAGGACGCGGCCGCCCTGCACCCCGTGCTGCTCGACGTGCTCGCCGCCGGGCAGCCGACCCGCGAACGCCTGGCTCCCTATGCCCGGCTGCGAGCCCCGGCCGCGGCATCGGTCCACCGGATGCAGCGCATGCAGGCAAAGGCCATGTTCGGCGGCGGGAACCCCGTCGCCGGCTTCCTGCGCGCCCGCGCCGCGACCCTGGTGACCCACACCCGGCTTGGCGCCCTGATCACCCACAAGGTGGCCTACGGCACCGGATCTCCTTGACCCTGCGTAGCACCAGCAGTACCAGGCGTCGGGGGAGAGCGGCTCTTCACGCCCATCGGTCGGTGCATCCTCGGCCCTGGCGGGCCTCCGGTGCACCGACGGGGTCCGCAGGTGGTCGGGCGGCTGCAGACCGGCGGGGGCGGTGGGGAACGGAGTGGCTGAGGCCGGGCGGGGCTGATCGAGACATACGTGGCGGGTGTTCCGTCGGCAGCGGCCGCGTCGTGGCGTGCTTTCGCGGGCTGAGGCCGGGGGATGCGGGCGAGGTTTTCACCGACTGGAGCGAGCGGGGCTCGCGCTGAAGGCCTTGTCGGGAAGCGCCGGGCCCCGCGCTTCCCGACTGCTTTTCGCCGCCCGAGGCGCTGTGAAGCTGTCGGATCGACGGCCTGTCCTACCTGTTAGAGAGCGCGCAGACGTCAAAGGCGTCTTGGCCTGTGGAAACGCATTTTTCACCAGGTTCTGACGATCTGGCACCCAGTTCTCAGCGTCGTGCACCCAGTTCCTGAGATCAGGGCAGGCAGTTTCAAAGATCGTGGTGCCCATGTCCTGAGAACCGTGACCACTGCTGCAGGATCTGAGTGGATTGACGTCACGTACATGAGTAGATGCCATGACCGGGCGGGCGACGACCGCGGCGACGGATGGACGGCAGGTCGATCGGCACGCCCTGGAGGCGGGGTCCATCCACTTGGTGCTCATGTACGTTAAGTTCATCTGGTCGGCCCGCAGGGTCGCTGCTCATGCACATCACAGCAATGCCCATTCAGGGGAGGGCCCGTTGGGAGCGGTACGAAGACTGGTCGATGCCGACACGGGCGAGGCCATCCCCTATGCGCCCTACGCCTTCTCCGGCGAACACATCCAGGTCGACAAGGCCAGGGTCGAAGCGATCACCGAGAGCAAGGAATTCACCCCGAGCCAGAAGTTCATGGTGCTGTGGTGGATCGGGGTCTCCCCGCAGGGCATGGCACCGCTAAGAGCTACCGGTGCGGACATCGCCAAGAAGGTCGGCATGACCGCCGATGCCGTGGGCAAGATCAACCGGAAACTCCTCAAGCGGCGCATCCTGATCGAGCGCGGGCGCATCGGCAACTACAGGCTGTACCGCATCAGCCCGTACATCGCCTTTCACGGACCCGGGATCGAGCAGCGGGAAGCGATCAGGACGTGCAACCCGCCGGACATCCCCGGCTTCGACAACACCATCCCTTCGCTCTGGGAGGCCCAGTGAACAACGACGACAAGCAGAGGCTCCTGGACGTCCTCCATCGCACCGTCGGCATGACCGCCAACCAGCGTCTGGTCGTCATGCTCTACGCGATGCACCCCACCGACCGTGCCGGTGCCGTCATCGAGACCGGCGCCAACCTCGCCAAGCTCGTCGGCATGTCTCCGACTGTCTTCTCCCGGACCCGGCGCCAGGTCATCGAGGCCGGCTGGCTGGAGGAATCCGACCGGCTCGCGCACATCAGCTACTACCGGCTCAGCGTGAAGAGCACAGGCGAGGACGTCGTCATCCCCCTGCGCCGCGCAACCTGAGCGGCTCCGAGGAGCAGAGCTCATGTACGTGAGGTCAATGAGTACCGATCCCGGGATCGGTACTCATTGACCTCACGTACATGACGGTCGAGCGGGCGAGGTCGAAATTGGCATTGCGTCCCGCTCTTCCGTTCAGGTACCGGGGGCGGTGGGGTTACTTTTTCCCTCGCTCAGGGCGGTGCGCAGCCAGTCGAGGGTTCCTTGTGACAGCAGTTCATCGGCCGGCCGGTTCGCGGTTTCGGTGACGAGCTGCCTGCGGCTGTTGTCGATCCATCGCTGGGCGTTCTCGTAACCCTGTGCCTTGTACTCGATGCCCTGGAGGAGGCACTCCAGCTTGTCCGCGTCGCGGGCACAGATGGCTTCCGGTGATTCCTTGGCCTCGTACTCCGCGACCAGGCCGCGGACCGCTGAGGCCAGGACCTCGGGCATGCCTGCTGTCTGATCGGCGGTGACTTCCTGCGGATCGCCGGTGGGTGCGTATTTCTTCCCGAGGTGGTTCATATCTCCGGTGCGGCTCTTCTGGGTGTCGTGCCACACCGCGAGGTAGGCCGCTCGGGCAGGGGCAGCCAGGCGGCGTTCGCGGTGAACTTCCCCTTCTTCACCGCGACGGTGAGGGGGAACCGGGCGCCGTGGGCGCGGCAGGCGGCGACCGTTTTGTGAGAGAAGTACGCCGAGTCGGCCCGCACGATGATCTGCGCGGTAATGCCCATCGCGCGGACCGTGGCCAGGGCCTCGCGCAGCAGTGACGCGGCGCCCTTGCCGGAGTTGGCCGAGCCCTTGCGCAGCCTCGTTGCCACGATCACCGGCGCGCACGTGGACGTCTTGACGGTGACGATCTGGATGCAGGCCGCGCTGTTTGGTGTAGCCGAAGGGGGCGTTCTGCTTGGCCGGCCCGTACACGGGCTTGACCTTGGAGTCGATGTCGACGAACACCACCTCGTCACCGGTGGGGACCAGGCCGGTGTGCGCGGCCAGTCGACAGGTGGATGCCCGCATGGCGGACTCCAGTTGACGCACATGCCCCCAGGTGAACACACGCAGGAAGGTGCCGAGTGTGGACGGGCACGCTCGCCGTCGAACAGGCGGGGCAGCCCGCCGTGGCGCAGCACGTCCAGATCGTCGATGCTGTCCGCACCGGCCACCGTCCCGTCCACGATCGACAGAGCCTTCGCGTCGGCGGCCGTCCCGGCACCGTTCTTCGCGCCGGTGAGTTTCACCTTCTCAACCATCAGGGCAGGCAGGCCGCACCGCTCGGCCGGCCGGATCGTGGGGATAGGCCCGGCATGCGCGATCAGGCCGGGGCGTCGAACGCGGCGAACAGCTCCGCGGACCTGTGGGAGATTTTCACTTATGAGGTGCCTTGCTGCGAGCGGTGGATGGAAGCGTAGGAACTCCAATTTTCGCAGGTCAGCGGGCACCTCTTCTCGTTTCGCCGTCCGCAGGCCGACCGTTACGCGGTGGCTCCAGGCTGAACAGCTGCCGCAGTGGCGCGATTCTTCCCATCCCGTTTGGCGCTGATCGTCGCGATGACAGCTCCGTCGCCGACTGGGAGCGACATGTCAACGAGCAACGCCCCTGCCATCGGGCAGGGGCGTTGCTCAAGATGGTCTGTTTCAGGATGCCTTTTGGTCGGCGGGCTTCTCGATCTCGGTGGTCACCCGTGCTCCTCGGAAGAGCACCGGGAGCCACAGGAGACATGCCAGCAGGGGGACCGCGGCGTAGGCGGCCATGCCCGCACTGGAGCCCAGCCAGTCCATGAGCGCGCCGAGGACGAGATAGCCGATGCCGATGAGCGCCGACTCCACGAATGCGATCATCGACAGCAGGCTCGCCCGGTGGCGCGACGGCACGGCCTCGTTGAACACGTTGTCCACGATCACGGCGGTGATCTCGGGAATCCCGACCAGGGCCAGGAACGCGGCGATGGTGACCCAGACAAGGCCGAGGCCGCTCAGACCGAGTGCCGCGGCGAGCGTCAGGAGAGACACCGGGACTGTGACCCGATACCCGATGCGCCGGTCCGTGCGGTCCGACAGCAGCGAAGTGAGCCCGCCGGCGAAGAATCCCGCCGATATGACCACGCTGACCAATGCGGTGCCCGCTCCCTGATCAGAGAGGGTCTTCTGCGTAAAAATGATGTACGGCGTCAAAGTCGCATGCATCAATCCGGACACCACGACAAGCGTCACGAGCGCCGGCGTGGCGACCCGAAGCATCGCCCGCCATGCTGTGGCGTCGCTGTGCTCCTCCTCGGCTCCGTCCTGCTCGTCCACCGCGTCCGCGCCGCGGATCTCGGGCACCCGTGACATCAGCACCACCACGGCCAGGACGAGGCACGCTGCCGAACCGACGTAGACGACTCCCCAGGAAATCTGCTGCAGTTGGCCGCCGAGGACGATGGCGGCTCCCGAGGTGACCGTCCCGAGCATGGTGAACCGGGACTTGATCTTGACGTAGCTGGCCGTTGCACCACGACGCACGAGCAGGTCGTACAGCAGGGCGGTGTCCGAACCGGACACACATGCCATGCCCACGCCCTGCCCGATGAACAGCGCCAGGAAAACCCAGTAGTTGGAGAACGCCACCTGACCGAGCAGACATCCAGCTACCAGCATCTGGCCGATCACGATGCTGGCACGCCTGCCGATTCGGTCGGCGATGACTCCCGTCGGCAACTCCGCAAGTCCGCTGACCAGGTAGAGCAGTGTCTGCAGTAGGGCCACTTGCCCGGCGGAGAAGCCTCGCTGCTGAAGGAAGAGGACGAATACGCCGCGCTGGAACAGTGAGTTGGCGAGCACGGCGTATACGTAGAACGGGCGCGTGACACTTCGTGCTGCATTGTCTACCGCAGCCGACCCGCCAAGGGCCTCCGTGGCGCCGGTCATGCTGCGAGCTCCCTGGTGAATCCGGTGATCATTAGTGTTGGGCCTCCGCCGTCGACCGGATCCTCCAGTCCATACTTCGCGCAGGATATTGGGCCGGCCATCCTGGAACCGTAGCCCGCACCGGCGAGCTTCACAGCCGTCGACCTCGTCCGGGGGCCGACCGCTGATCGCCGCACAGAGGTGACTGGTCCTGTGCTCGGCGACATCGGGCCCGCGCAGATGACGTAGTTCCTGCCGCTTCTGGGGAAGCTATTTGATTTTCGCGGCGATGGTCCGGACGAACTCAGGGAGCACATCGTCCCGCCAGACGAAAGGTGCTGGGGCCAACTCGCCCTTGAAGGCCACGCTGCTCTGCCCGCCCACGGTGAACAGCAGCGGACCTTTGCGGCAGTTCCAACTTCCCTCGTAGGTACCGGTGATGACGCAGTGATCCGCGCCCTGTGCACCCTGGTTGGTACTGGATCCTGACACGAGGCGATCTTCGTAGCCGACAATCAGCTTGGGGTCGGCCACGGCCTCGATGCGGAACCAGAACTGGGTAGCGGCGTAGGTCTCGCCCGGAAGGCGCATGCTGTAGAGGCACTGGCCGGACTTGGACCTGTCACTCTCCCTCCACGAGGAGTCGGCAGCGAAGTCCTTGATCGACAAAGCGCTGATCGGACGGCTCTCCTGTTTGATGTCCTTGGCATCAGGGAGGATCGCCTTGATCTCCTCCTGGTCCACGAACGAGCACGCGTCCGGCCACTGATTCGCGGCCAGGATCGCCCCACCCTTGAGTTCAGGAAGGTTGACAGTCGCATCTCGGGGGGCGGCCTTGCCTATCGCAACATCACCCTCGGACGGCATGTACGTAGCGACCAGGAGCGTCAGCAGCACGACATTTGACATCAGCAGGGTGAGCATCATGGCTCTGTTCTTCCGCATGGCAGCCGATTCTCCCCGAACAGCGAGCTGATCGTCGACCGCATCCGCTGCACCGAGGCATCCCGCTGCCGGGGGATCCCGGGCACAGCCGCAGAGCAAGACCGGCCGTCGGTTCCCGTGAACCCAAGGGCCAGAGCAGCCGGACGGGACTGCGGCACGCGGTGGCGGACCTGGAGGCAGCGCCCGCGGATGGCGAGCGGCATTCCACTGCTCGCGGCCGTCGCCTTCCTCCTCGGCCTCGGCGGACTCTTCTTCGACACGGCCGCCACGGCCTATCTGCCGGATCTGCTCGGCCGTGACCCCGTGCTCCTGGAGCGCGCCAACTCCCGCCTGTGCGGCACCCAGACCGCCGCGTCCGGCTTCGCCGGGCCGCCTGCGGGCAGTGCACTGCTCGCGCTAGGGCGGGCGGTTCCGCTGCTCGCCGACGCGGTCTCGTTCGCGCTCTCCGCACTGCTCGTACGGTCGCTGCCCGCCGCACCCCGGCCCGTACCGCAGGCCCGTGAGTTGCTGCTGCGGCAGGCGCGGGCCAGCGCCTCGTACGTATTCCGGGATCAGCTGCTGCTCGGGCTCGCGCTGCGTCCGGCGGTCGGGAACATCGCCTTCCTCGCCGTGGAGACCGTACTCGCCCTCTTCGCGCACGATCGTCTCGGCATCGGCACCTTCGGCTTCGGTCTGCTCCTCACGGCGGAGGCCAGCGGCGGTCTGCTCGGCGCGGGCATCGCCTCCTTCCCCGGCCGACGACTCGGCACCGGCACCGCGCTGACCTGCACGGCCGCAGTCGAGGGACTCGCCATCCTGGGCCTTGCCGCCGCCCCGAACCCGTACGTCGCCGGCCTCGTGCTCGCCGTCTGCGGAGCGGGCATGGGCGCCACGATGGTGCTCGGCCCCTCCCTCCGGCAGGCGATCGTCCCCGCCCACCTGATGGGCCGGGTCGCCTCCACCTCCCGCATCTCGCCATGTGCGCCGCCCCGTTCGGCGCCTTCCTCGGCGGCCGGCTGGCCACCACCTACGACGTACGCACCCCGCTCTGCACCGCCGCCGGCCTCCTCCGCGCCATGACCACCGTCACCGCGACCATGACCAGGAACCGCCGGGTCGAAGCGGCGCTGCGTGCCGCCGCCCCCGCCGCTGATCCAGATCACCCGGAATCCCGGGACCCCGTTCAGGAACGTGCCATTCAGGGTTCCGCGAGGTCGTCGAGCCAGCCCACGGCAGGCCCAGCTCGGCGTTCCTCGCCTCGGCCCGGAGCGTCGGGCACCGCTCCCGGTCTGGATGCCCGTCCCAGCCGGACGCTCTTACTTCAGATCATCCCGGGCGCTGTTCGAGGAGTGCCTCCCATTCGGGCGTGGGCTCGGCCGACCAGCCGGTCCGTCGGCGTGTCTCGCGACGGTACTCAGCTCCTTGCGGTTCATCCGCTTGCATCCGGCACGAGAGCTTCGCCCCTGTGACCAGCATCGTGGCAATGGTCCTCAGACGACGTCGAATTCGTTGCCCTCGGGGTCCCGCATGGCGGCGGCGTAGAGCCCCATGTCCGGCTCATCCTTGGTCCGCAGCACGGTGGCACCGGCTTTGACCAGCCGTTCCACCGTAGCCTCGACCCGCTGTGTGCGGACGTCCAGCGGGACGTCGCGGCCCCCACCGACCTTCAGGTCGAAGTGCCACCGGTTCTTGGCGACCTTCGGCTCCGGAACCTGCTGGAACCACACCCTCGGTCCGAGTCCCGCGGGATCGATGATGGACTCCGGGATATCCCCGGCACCGGCCGGCAACTCTGCCTCGGGCACCCCCATCGCCGCCCAGTAGGCACGCCATGTGGCGTGCCCGGCAGGCGGAGGCTCAGGCACGTAGCCCAGGGCCTTGGCCCAGAAAGCCACCATTCTCTGCGGATCGGAGCAGTCGATCGTCAGCTGCACTGTCATCTCCATGCCCGGAGCATCCCAGGCAGGTCTGACAGACGATCCATTCGCAACCGGCCCTACCCGTGCCGGGTGAAGACTTCGCGGACGTCGGGCAGGTCCGCTTCCTTCTCCTTCTCGTCCTCGTACGAACCGTCCTCGTCCCGGATCGCCACGACGGTCTCCGGGGTGAAGTCCTGGCCGAAGCGGTAGACGTCCAGGCAGTAGTCGAAGCCGGACTCGCCGAAGAGGTCCGCGTCCTCGCGGCGGCAGTACTCCGCCAGGCCGTCGGACACGTGCCAGCGCGTGCCGTCGTACCAGAAGACACCACCTGCGTAGTGAATCGTCCGGCCCGTCGCGGAGTCCGTGAGGTTCAGCGACTCGTAGTTCTCGGGACGGTCGCGAACCAGGGCGACGAGGGGCTCGGGGACGCCCTCGTAGAAGGACTCCTGAAGGGCGAAATCCTCCTCGGCGTACAGATTCAGCGCCGACTCGTGGTCGAACGTCAGCAGCAGCACGCGGCCGTCCTCCGCGAAGTACCAGACCGCGGACTGGCCGCCGCCGTCGTTCCAGGCCAGACGGCGTGCGCCGGTCACCGTCACCGGTTCGACCCCGGCGAGGTCGTCCATGATGGTCGCGCGGCGCCGCGCTTCCGGGAGGGGGGTCGCTGCCAGGGCATCCCACATCGCGTTACTCATTCCCGCAGGCTATCCACCACCTACGACAAGGCCGGAACCAACTACCTCGCCGCCCTCCACGTCTCCGCCGTCCCCATCTGGTCGGCAGGGTGATCCAGAAGAAGCGCCTCAGGAGCGCTGGGGCCGGGGCCCCGCGGCGGCGATACCGGCCTGCTTCTACGGGACCGACGGCCACAGTCGTACGGCCTGCCAGGAGACACCCGGCACCGGTCCGGGCCACACTGGCAGCGCCGTGCGGATGAGGAGGTGGAGGGAATGAGCGTTGCAACCGATCACACCGGGCCGTGGACCGTCGCCGACGTCCTCGCGCTGCCGGAGGACCGCAGTGTCCGGTACGTCGAGCAGGCAACCGCTCTGTCGGGGGAGGTCACCCGGCTCGATGCCCCGTTCCCCTTCGCGGGCAGGACCGGAAACGGGGAGACGAGGCGCAGCCGCCCCTGCCCGGCTGTGGTCGGGCAGGGGCGTAGCGGGTCATGAGCGGCGGTGGTCCGGCGGCAGACTGAACACAGCCGGGTTCGGTGATGCTGCCGGGGCCGGTGGGCCCGATCGGGCCACGGTCGATCTGCGCCCGGCCGCCCCTGTCACGCCAGGTCGTCGCGTGTCACGAGCCGCTGGACGACCCGCCAGTCGCCGCGCGAGCGCGCGAGGGTGTCCTCCATGACGCACACCCGGTGCACCCGGGCCTCCCCGCCCTTCGGGGTCAGGTACACCAGGGCGTACGCACGGGTGCGCAGCGTCCCGTTGGGCTGTGGCTGGACATCGACCATGCCCAGCCAATGGCGCAACTGCTCGCCGCTGCGCGCCTGCGCCTCCTTGTTGCGCCGCACGTTCGCGGCGAGCTCCTCCCGGCCCCGTACCGGCTGCGGCAGCGTCGGTACGTCGAAAACGGCGTCCGGGGTGAACGTGCCCGCCCACTCCTGGGCGGCGAAGGAGTCGAACAGCTGCATCTGGTGGGCGTAGAACTGCTGGACCTCCGCATACAGCAGGCCGAACTGGCCGGGCTGCTGATCCAGCGGGCTCACATGGTGCCGCTCGGCGGCGAGCACGGTCATGGACTGACTCCGTTCCGTCGGTTCCTGACAGCTTCTGCCCCGAAGATCGAGCGGCCTTCGAAGATTCCTCAAGCGCCCCCGCCAAGGCTTTCGAAGCGTTCACTCGCTTCGGGAGCCAGGAGGGCAGCACCATGCCGACGTTCGTGTACCCGAGAATCCGGCTCGACGGCCTGCTTCGGCAGGCCGCGGTACGCGACCCGGCGGGCTGCGCCCTGCGCACGGCAGCCGGCCCGGTCACCTTCGCGGAACTCGACGACCGGGCCGACCGGATCGCCGCCTACCTCGAACACGCCCTTGGCCGCCGCGGCGCGCGCGTCGGCGTGGCCAACACCCTCGACGCGGTCTTTCCCGCCGCGTACTACGGGACGGCGCGCAGCGGGAACACGGTCGTGCTGGTCAATCCGCTGCTCAGGGCGGAGGGCCTGGAACACGTCCTGGCCTCGGCGGCCGTCGAGGTGGCGTTCGTGCCCACGGCCACCGCCGAACTGCTGGTGAAACTGGCCGACCGGCTGCCCACCCTGCGCACCGTCGTCGTCACCGACGCGTCCGAGGGGATCGTGCCTTCCGATGCCGTGCCGCTCCGGGCCGCGCTGGACTCCGTACCCGGCCGGCGGCCGCTGCCCGCCCTCGCCACCGATCTCGACGCGGACGTCTGCGTCCAGTTCACGACCGGAACCACCGGCCGGCCCAAGGGCGTCCGGCTCAGCCACCGCAATCTGGTCGCCAACGCCGCCCAGACCGCCGCCGCCCACCACCTCGGCAGCGACTCCGTCACCCTCAACCACCTGCCGCTCTACCACGTCATGCACCTCAACTCGGCGATGTACGCGGGCGCCGAGCAGGTGCTGTGCGTCGACCCCGACCCGTGGGCCTCGCTGCGGCACGCGGCGGAAGTCGGGGCCACTCACTACTACGGGCTGCCCGCGCGCCTGCACCGCCTGGCCAGGGACGAGCGGCTCCTCACGGACGGGGGAGGGGCGCCCGGCGGGGCGCGGCTGGCGGTCGTACTGTCCGGCGGCACCGCGCTCGCGCCCCCGGCCGCCCGGGTGCTGAGCGAGCACATCGATGTACCCGTCGTGCAGGGGTACGGGATGGCCGAGCTCTCACCGCTCTCCCACTGCCAGAGCCCGCACGGGCCGGGGGCGGCGGGTGGGGTTGGTGCGGTGGTGCCTGGGACCGAGTGCCGGATCGTGCAGCTCGACACCCGCCAGGTGCTGGGCGCCCACGCCACCGGAGAGGTGCAGATCCGCGGGCCGCAGGTGATGGCCGGGTACCTGGACGACCCGGGGCCGTCGCCCGTGGACGCCGACGGGTGGTTCTCCACCGGGGACGTCGGCCACCTGAACGAGGACGGGCAGCTGTTCCTCGTCGACCGGCTCGGCGACGTCTTCAAGCACGACAACGAACTCGTCTCGCCCAGCGCCGTCGAAGCGGTCCTCGGAGAGGACCCCCGGGTCACCGACTGCATTGCTGCCGGCTGGCCCGACGACATCCACGGAGCGGTGGTCTGGACGGGCATCGTGCTGCGCGACCCGGCCGCCCCCGGCCTGACCGCGGTGCTCGACTCCATCGTCGAGCGGGCCAACGAACGCCTCGCACCGTACGAACGGATCCGCCGCGCCGAAGTGCTCGACGCGGTCCCGCGCACCCCGGTCGGCAAGCCGGAACGGCGCGTGTTGCGCCAGCAGTTGAGTACCCGTGCAGCCGAGGAGGCCGCCGTATGAAGCACATGGACCGTGTACTCGTCGTGGGCGCCGGCCCGGTGGGGCTGACCGCCGCCCACGAACTGGCCCGCCGGGGCCTGCGTGTACGGCTGGTCGACGCGGCTCCCGGGCCGGTGACCACCAGCAGGGCGGTGGCGGTGCACCCGCGCACACTGGAGACCTTCGACCAGATGGGAGTGGTGGAGCCGGTACTCGAACGCGGGCGCCACAACCGGGCGTTCACGATGTACGCCGGGGGAAGCCGCCTGGTCCGGCTGAACGCCGACTACCGGACCATGCCGACCCGCTACCCGTACACCGTCATCATCGAGCAGACCCGCACCGAGGAGGTGCTGCGCGCGGCGGTGGCCCGGCTCGGCGTCACCGTCGAATGGGGCGTCCGGCTCACCGGCATCGCCCAGGACCGGCACGGCGTCCGGGCCGGTCTGGAGCACGCCGACGGCACCACCGAGGAGTACGACGTCCCGTGGCTGGTCGGCTGCGACGGCGGCCACAGCACCGTACGCAAGGAACTGCGGCTGCCCCTGATCGGCGAGTCCAGCGAGACCTGGGAACTCGCCGACGCGACGGTCACCACCGGACTCCCGCAGGACAGCATCTACTGGGTGCACACCGGCGGGCAGGCCCTGATGATGGTCCCCTACCAGGACGAGGGACGCTGGCGGCTGCTCGACACCGCGCCCCGCCCCGGTGCCGACCCCGCGCAGGCAGCCGCCCGCTTCGGCGCCAAACTCAGCGTCGGCCTCGGCCACCGGGTGACCGTCGGCGCACCCGACTGGTCTTCCGTCTTCACCTTCCAGCAGCGCATGGTGCCGCGCATGCACGACGGCCGCTGCTTCGTCGCCGGGGACGCCGCCCACGTACACAGCCCCGCCTCCGGGCAGGGCATGAACACCGGCATCCAGGAGGCGTACAACCTGGCCTGGAAACTCGCCATGGTGGCGCAGGGCCAGGCCGGCCGCGAACTGCTCACCACCTACGACGAGGAGCGCGTCCCCATCGGCAGGGCGCTGCTCGGCTCCACCCGCACGGCGACGTTCCTGGTCCAGTTCAAGAACACCCTGGCCGGTGTCATGCTGCCGGTCGTCTTCGGCGTCGTGCGCCGGGTGCCGCCGCTGCGCCGGGCCATCCAGCGCAAGGTGCTCGGCGGGCTGTCCGGGCTGCGGATCGGCTACGCGCACAGCTCGCTGACCACCGCTGGGTCCGGCCGGGGAATCGCCCCGGGCAGCCGGGCCGCGGCCGCCGTCGCCGCACGGCAGCCCGGTGACCCCGGGGCGCAGGAGCTGCGGGCCGAACTGCGCGACACCCGGTGGACCCTGCTGTACGCGGCGGGCGGGGGAGCGGAAGCGGACCTGGTCGTGGCGGACACGGCCCACGCCCACGCGTCCTGGCTGTCCGTGCGGACGATGCGCGCCGTCGGCGAAGCCACCGGCCCCGATCCGCTGGACGACCCGCGCGGGCGGCTGCGCAGGGCGATGGGCCTGGACGCGGGCGGCTGGCTGCTGATCCGCCCCGACGGCTATGTCGCGAGCGGCGGCGCCCGGCTGACGCGGCACGAACTGGAGCGGGCCCTGTCCCCGCTCGGCTCCCCCGTCCGGTCCGGGCGTGAGACCCCGCTCGGCTCTCCGGCCCGGTCCGGGCATGAGATCCCGGACCGGGTCCGTACGCAGCGCGGTCTCCAGCACTCGTCCGGCGTTCCTCAAGCGGTTCCGGACACGGTCGAGGCCACGACCCAAGAACTGGAGGCACCCCGATGACGGCATCGACGGCGGCACCCGAGAGCCCGGTGGCGCTGGTCACCGGCGCCACGAGCGGCATCGGCCTGGCGGTGGCCAGGGACCTGGCCACCCGCGGACACCGGGTGTTCCTGTGCGCCCGCACCGCCGAGGCGGTCGAGGAGACCGTCGGAAAGCTGCGCGCCGACGGACTGGAGGTGTCCGGCACCGTCGCCGACGTGCGCTCCAAGGAGCAGGTGCGGTCCCTGGTCGCGGCGGCCGTCGCGGCCTACGGGCCGATCACGGTCCTGGTCAACAACGCCGGTCGCAGCGGCGGCGGTCCGACCGCCGACATCAGCGACGAGCTCTGGTACGACGTCATCGACACCAACCTCAACAGCGTCTTCCTGCTCACCCGTGAGGTGCTCAAGCACGGCGGGTTGACCGAGGCAGCGGCGGCGGGCCGCCACGGACGGATCATCAGCATCGCCTCCACGGCCGGCAAGCAGGGTGTGCTGCTGGGCGCCCCCTACTCGGCCTCCAAGCACGCCGTCGTCGGCTTCACCAAGGCGCTGGGCAAGGAGCTCGCCCCGTCCGGGATCACCGTCAACGCGGTCTGCCCCGGGTACGTCGAGACGCCGATGGCCGAGCGGGTGCGGGCCGGTTACGCGGCCGCCTGGGACACCACTGACGAGGACGTGCTGGAGCGTTTCGAGGCGAAGATCCCCCTCGGGCGCTATTCGACACCCGAGGAGGTGGCGGGGCTGGTCGGCTATCTGACGACGGACCTCGCCGCTTCGATCACGGCCCAGGCGCTCAACGTCTGCGGCGGGCTGGGCAACTTCTGATGACGAGCGGGAGGCCGGTGATGACGACCGGACGGCCGATGATGGCGGACGGACGTACGACGCATGACGGGCGGAACCACCGCACGGTCCACGGGACCGAGGTGGCGGCACCCGCCGGGGTGGTCTACGGGCTGATCGCGGACGCGACCCAGTGGCCGCTGTACTTCCCGCCCAACGTGCACGTGGACCGGCTGGAGTTCGACGGCACGCACGAGCGCCTGCGCATGTGGGCGACGGCGAACGGCCGGGTGAAGTCCTGGACCTCGCACCGCGTACTGGACGCGGCGGCCCGGCGGATCGAGTTCCGCCAGGAGACCCCGGCGGCCCCGTTGTCGGTGATGACCGGCACCTGGATCGTCGAGCCGATCGGGGCCGAGACCTCGCGGCTGACCCTGCTCCACGACTTCTCGGTGGCCGGCGACCGTCCCGAGGACGTCGAGTGGGTCGAGCGGGCCACCGACACCAACAGCCGGGCCGAACTCGCCGGGATCGCGGCGCTGGCCGCGCAGTGGGCGCGGCTGGACTCGCTCGTGCTGTCCTTCGAGGACTCGGTGGCGGTCGACGCCCCGCCGGAGCCCGTGTACGCGTTCCTGGAGCAGGCCGGGCGGTGGCCCGACCGGCTGCCCCACGTCTCGCGCCTCGACCTCACCGAGGAGCCGGGCGGCGTCCAGGTCATGTCGATGCAGACGCTCGCCGCCGACGGTTCCTCGCACACCACCGAGTCGGTGCGGGTCTGCTTCCCCGACGCCGCCCGGATCGTCTACAAGCAGACCGTCACCCCGGCTCTCATGTCGGCCCACACCGGCGTCTGGACGGTGGCACCCGGCCCCGCAGGGACCACCGTCGCCACCTCCCGGCACAGCGTCGTCCTCCGGGAGGAGGCGGTGGAACGGGTACTGGGCGCGGGCGCGGACCTCGCGAGGGCGCGGCGGTACGTACGCGAGGCGCTCGGCCGCAACAGCACCGCGACCCTGACCCACGCCAAGCGGTACGCGGAATCTCCAGTGGTCCTCTAGCGACTGCGGACAGCATCTGTACAGGATCCAGAGAGGGTATGGACGATGGCCGTCGAGCGAGTGCACCGCACGCAGTACGCGGTCGATGTGGCAGCGCCGGCCGGCGTTGTCTACGGGCTGATCGCGGACACGACACAGTGGCCGTTGTTCGTGCCGGCGAGCATCCATGTGGAGCGGCTGGACTTCGACGGCTCCCAGGACCGCTTCCACATGTGGGTGCTCGCCAACGGCCAGGTACGTTCCTGGCTCTCGCACCGCACACTGGACGCGGCCCGCCGCCGCATCGAGTTCCGGCAGGAGACGCCCGCCGAGCCGGTCAGTTCGATGGGCGGCGGCTGGACCGTGGAGCCGCTCGGCCCCGACCGCTGCCGGCTGAACCTGGAACACGACTTCACCGTCGCCGGGAACCGCCCTGAGGACGTCGCCTGGGTCCGGCGCGCCACCGACACCAACAGCAGGGCCGAACTGGAGCGGCTGCGGGAGACCGCGGAGCGCTGGAACCGCCTGGACGACCTCCTGCTGACCTTCGAGGACTCCGTACGCATCAACGGCCCGGCCGAGCTGGTCTACGACTTCCTGTACCGGATCGCCGACTGGCCGGACCTCATGCCGCACGTGGCCCGGACCGACGTGGCCGAGCCGCGGCCCGGCGTCCAGCTCACCGGAGCGGACATCCTCTCGGCCGACGGCGCGACCCACACCGTGGAGGCGGTCCGGGTGTGCTTCCCGCACTCGGGCCGGATTCTGTGGAAGCACACGCGGCCCTCCCCGCTCGCGGATGCCCACACCGGCGAATGGTCGGTGATCCCCGACGAACGGGGCGTCCAGGTGATCGCCCGGCACAGCGTGCTGCTGCGCGAGGAAGGCATCGAGGAGGTCCTCGGAGCCGGGGCGGACCTCGCGCGGGCACGGGCCCACGTCCGTGAGACGGCGAGCCGGTTCAGCCTCGCCACCCTGGAGTTCGCCGGGCAGCACGCCGAGACGGCCGTCCGGACTCTCTGAGGGCCTGCCGACCTCTGACGACCACTTACGATCTCTGATCGGGCATGGCCGCCCGATCAGAGGTGGTCAGCGGTCGACCGACAGGATCCGAGTACCACGTCAGCGCCGTGTCAGCGCTACGTGGCCGGTGCGTGCACACTCGGGCCGTCCCTTCGTGCCCTCCGGAGCCGGGTCCGGCGCGCCGGGGCGCGGGCGCCATCGGAGACAGGGGGACCGGATGACCGGCAGCATGACCGTCGTCATCTCCTCCGGCATGCCTCCCGAGCTCGAACTGCGCGGCCCGCTCGACCCGGCGGCACTGGCGCGGGCGCTCGCCGAGCTTCCCGGGTGCACGCCCACCCTGCGCAGGCACACCGCGACCCACCACACCCTGTACCTCTCCCCGCGCCACCTGCCCGCGGGCGCCCTCGGGGACCTGCTCACCGCGTTCACGGGCCCTCTGGGCAGCGGCGCGAGCGCCGACGCGAGCACTGAGGTGAGCACTGACGTGAGCACCGACGCGGCGGGCGCACCGTTGCTCGTACCGCTGCCTGGCCCCGAAGAGTCTTCGGTCTCCCCGGTGCAGGGGGAGCCGCACCACTCCGCCGCTGCTCTCTTCCCGGCGTCCCCCCGGCAGCGGGAGATCCTCCTCGACCTGATGACCGCCGCCCCCGGGACCGTCCCGTACGTCGAGCAGCAGCACTGGCGCTGGTACGGCCCGCTCGACACCCGGCGCTACCGGGCCGCCTGGGCATCAGTCGCCGACCGCGAGGCGGTGCTGCGCGGGTCCTTCGCGCGGGCGGACGCGCCCGACGGCCCCAGGGTCGCGGTGCACCCGAAAGCCACCCCGCGAGTGGTCCGGCACCCCTGCGGCTCCGTCGACCGGCAGGCGCTGCTCGGCAGCGAGCGGCTGAGCGCCTTCGACCCGCTGAGGCCCGGACCGCTCCGGGTCCTGCTCATCGACGAACAGCCAGGCACGATGGGACCGGTACGGGTAGTCGTCACGTACCACCTCGCCTTCATCGACGGCCCCAGCGTGCGCATGCTGCTGCGCGCCGTGCACCGCGCCTACCTCGCCGACGGCCCGCCCCCCGGCGGGCAGCGCCGCCCCGACCTGTGCGACCACCTCGACTGGCTGGACCGTCAGGACACCGCCCCGGCCCGCGAGTTCTGGACCCGGGCCGCTCCGCCGGCCGGTGCCGCCATCCTGCCGCCCCGGCCGTCCAGCACCCCGTCCCGGCCGGGCCACGGGCGTACCGGTCAGCGGCTCACTCCCCACGAGGCGGTCCGGCTGCGCCACTGGGCCGGTGACATCGGCGTCACCGAGTGCACCGCGCTGCACGCCGCCTGGGCGCTGCTGCTGCATCGGGCGTCCGGCCGCACCGGCCCCGCCCCCGTCGCCTTCGGCATGACCGTCTCCGGCCGGGGCATCCTGCTCGACGGTGCCGCCCTGCTGCCCGGACCACTGCGCAATCCGCTGCCCCTGAGCACCGAGGTCGACCCGGCGATGCCGCTGGTCCGGCTGCTGACCGAACTCGGCGAACGGGCCATGGACATGGCCGCGTACGAATGGGTCTCCGAGGGCCAGGTGCACGCCTGGAGCGGCCGGCCCGCCGAGGACCGGCTAACCGGGACGGTGATCGCCTTCGAACCGCCCGCCTCCTTGGCACCACCGGCCACCGGAGACCCGCTGCGCAACGAGTTCGACGCCCAGGACATCCGGCTGACCCCACCCGAGACGGTGCCTGCGGACACCGGGGTGCCGCTCTCCCTGACCGCCCACCACGACGCCGACGGCGGCCTCGCGCTGACAGCGGTGAACGACCGAACGCATCTCGCCGACCCCGACGCGGCGACGGCCCTCGCCCAGACCGCTCTGCTGCTACGGGAGTTCCCCCGGTTCATCGCGGCGGGCACACCGGTCGCCGAGGCCCTGGCCCTGCTCGGTCCCGCCGCACCCGCCCGGACGCACCACCCCGGACCGGCGCCGGGCCCCACCGTGCTGCGACCGGCCACCCGGCCCGGCGCGGGCACCGTGCTGCTCGTACCGCCGCCGGACGCCCCGGCCGGCTGCTACGACGAGCTGGCCCGGATCTACCCCGGTCCGCAGACCCTGCTCACCGTGAACGGGGCGGTGGACGCGGCGGGCTGCCTGGCCGCGCTGCGCCCGGCCCTCGCGGCGGCCGAACCCGTCACGTTCGGCTGCTACTCGGGCGGCGGCGCCCTCGCCTACGAGGTCGCCCAGCAGATCGCCGGGCACGGATGGCTGCCGCCGCCGGTTGCCATCGCAGGCACCGCCGCCGCTGCCGAAGCCGGCGCGGCCGCCCTCTCCCGCACCCTCGCCGAGGTGGCCGGCGCCGGCTGACCGTGCGCACAGGCCGGTGGCGACGGTGAACCGCGACGGCTTCAGCGGGCGGCGGTCCGCCGCTCAGGCGCGGACCGGGGCGCCGTCGGCTCGTTCCAGGTCGAGCGGGAGGTCGCCCCGGGAGGTGATCCGGAGCTTGCGGTAGACCCGGGTCAGGTGCTGCTCGACCGTGCTCACCGTCAGGAAGAGCCGGGCCGAGATCTCCCGGTTGGTCAGGCCCTGCGCGGCCAGGGTGGCCACCCGCTGCTCGGAACCGCTCAGCCTGGCCGCCGAGGTGCCGGGCCGGTCCTTGTCCGCGCCCGCCTTCCCGGCCCGGCCCGGACGGCTCTCCGCCCTGGCCGGGGCGGTGCCCGGCGCCGTCACCAGCGGTGCGTCGGGAAGGATCTCCTGGCACAGCGGCGCCGCGCCGGTGTCCTTCGCGAGCTGCCAGGCCGAACGGATCATCACGCAGCCCTTCGACGAGGAGCCGTCCGCCTGGAGCGTCCGGCCCAGATCCGCCATCGCACGGGCCGTCTCCACCCGGTCGCCGGAGCGGTGCAGCTCGTCGATCGCCTGGGCAAGGACCGTCGGCCGCTGCTGGGCATCCCCGGCCAGCGCCCGCATGCGCAGCGCGAGACCGCGCACGTGCGGGCGCCGCGCGTCGGCCATCGCGAGCTGGCGCAGGGCCAACTGCTCCGCCCGGTGGTCTTCCCCGAGGCACAGCAGCGCCCGCGTCGCATCCGTACGCCAGGGCAGGAACGCGGGCCGGTCCACCCCCCAGCTCTCCATCAGCCGGCCTACCTCCAGGAAGTCGGCCAGTGCCGCGTGCGGCTGATGGAGAGCCAGGTGATGCAGTCCGCGGGCGCGCAGATACGCCAGTCCGTGCAGGCTCATCAGCTGCCGCCGGGGCAGCTGCCGACCGGTCAGGCGGGACGCCTCGGTGTACTGGCCCATCTCCGTGCACGCACGTACGACCACCGCCGTCGGCGCGCAGACGAAGGTTCCGTGGCCCTGCGCGGGGAGCGCCGCGAGGGCTGCCGTCGCACGGGTGTGGGCGCCGCGCAGGTCGCCGAGGCGCAGCAGTGACTCGGCGTGCAGCGTCCCGAACACGGCGCTCCAGCCCGGGGCCCGGCTGCGGTCCGCCTCGTCGAGCAGCTTGCGGCTCCACCGCACCGCCAGGTCCGGCTGCTCGGAGCAGAGCAGCGACGTCACGGCCTGGGCGAGCGGCGCGAGCGTGGCATCCGTCAGCCGGGCCGACCGCAGCAGCCGCTCCGCGGCGCCGGGAGCGGTGTCGACCATGGTGTCCAGGGGCGAGGCGCCCGCCTGGTCGGCACCGGTGCCGAGGATCAGCTCCGCCGCGTCGGAGATCCGTCCCTGGGCCAGTAGCAGTCCGGCCAGCGGCTGTTCGTGCTCGGCGGCCGGCCGGCCGGAGCGCACCGTCTCCAGCAGTGCGTCCACGCGGCGTTCGGCCGCGGCCGGGTCGAAGCGGGACGCGATCTGGGCCAGCCGGATGCGCAGCGCGGCCCGCACCTGGTCGTCGGTGCCGGTTTCGAGGGCGAGTTCGAGCAGCCGCGTCGCCGGACGGGCCTCGCCCCGTGCGAGGGACTCCTCCGCAGCCTCGCGCAGTACGTCCACGTCCACATCCACGTCCCACGGTTCGCCCGCCGTCGCCGCATCTTCCGCCGGCACCACGTCCTCGGAGGCGGCGGCGAGCAGCAGCTTCGCGACCGCCGGGGCCGGGACGCCGTCCTCGTGCAGCACCCGTGCGGCCTGCCGGAGCAGCCTGCCCCGGGCGGCCGGACCGGCTTCCTCCAGCACCGCGTCCCGCACGGCCGGGTGCCGGAACCGTACGCCGTCGAGAAGGCCGGCCGCCCGCAGCGCGGCAAGACCCCGGTTCGCGGCGGCACCGGTCAGCTCCGCCGTCCGGGCGGCGCGGGTGGGGGAGGCGTGGTCGCCGAGCAGCGCGATGGCACGGGCCACGGCGGTGGTGACCGGCCCGGCCCGGTGAACGCAGGCGACGACCGCCTGCGCGAACGGGCCGCCGGGGGCGGGGAACGCCGCCTCGCCGTGCGCGTCCCCGGCTGTGTCCCCGGCTGTGTCCGCGTACTCGGCGGTCAGGGCACGCAGCAGCAGGGGGTTGCCTCCGCTGATGCGATACGCCTCGTCCGAGGTGAGGCCGTCACAGCCGTCCAGTTCCAGGAACCGGGCCGTCTCCGTCGGGGACAGCGGACTGAGCCGGATCCGGCGGAAGTGGGGCTGGCGCATCAACTCGGTGGTGAACAAGGGGTCCTGCGACGGCGGGTGCTGCGAACCGGTGAGGACGACGAGGACCCGGGACCCACGGGCATGACGTACGAGGTACTGGAGGTGGCGCAAGGACTCGGCGTCCGCGTGCTGCACATCGTCCACGCAGAGCAGCACCGGCCGGTCGAGGCCCAGTTCGCACACCCGGTCGCAGAACTCGCGCAGGTCCTCGACCCGCGAGGGCTCACCGCCGGAGTTCACGCCGGAGTTCACGCCGGAGTTCCCGGCGGGGTTTCCGGCAGTGTTCCCGGAGGAGCTGCCTCCGGTGCCGCCGTCGGGCAGCCGGAACCCTGGCGTCCGGTGGACGAGTTGCCGCAGAACGCCCCACGGGATCTGCCGCTCGGCCACCGTGGCGACGGCGGACAGGACCAGGGCGCCGGCCGCAGCGGCCCGCTCGGCGACGGTGTCGGCCAGGGCGCTCCGGCCGCACCCGGCGGCGCCTTCGATCAGGACGGCCTGAGAGCCGCCCGCAGCGCAGTCCGCGAGCGCCTCGTCCAAGGCTCCGATCACCGATGTCCTGCCGACCAACCGCATACTCGCCCCTGTTGATGAAGGTCCACCCCTATCCGGGACAGGGTGAAGTCTGCGCCTACAGGGGTGGTCGAGCCACCGCTGAGGGCGGGTAGGGGTCGGGTCAGGGGCAGGGCTCGGCGCACATGAGACCCGCGTCGCGCATTTCCTCGACCCATATGTCGAGATCGGCGCGCGCATTCTCGGGCGCGGTATTCCACAAATCGGCGAGCAGACGTGCGGCGGCGCCCGCGTCGCCCTCGTGCTGGCGGAGCGCGATCCACATCGCGGCGCCCACCGGACCGCACCAGTAGCGCATTGTTCCCACCGCTGATTCCGCCAGGAGTTCCAGGCGACCGGCGGCGTCCACCGAGGCGACACTCACCCCGGGCATCGGTCGAACAAGCACGGACACCTCCAGTGCCGGGGTCCCCCGGAGACACTTTCCTGAGCGTCGGTTCTCTTCAACCGATCGAGGAAGCCTCAAGTTATTTCGGAACGCCCGCCAGATCCATGACGACGGCCGCACTCTGGGGTTCGCGGTACCCGCACCCCTATGCCGGCGGACCCCGGCGTGCACGGGATAGGGGGGCGTGGGGGCGAGCCCCGGGCTGGACCGCCGCGCTTCCGGCGCCCGCGTCACGCCCCGGGCCACCCGTCCCGGGCGGCCGTCGGCCGAGTGCGAATCCTCGCCGGGATAGCGGCCGGATTTCGTCCATCCGTATGGAATGAAAGGAATGAGCGGTCCGGAAATCCGGATCACTTCACCGGACCGAATACCTCCGGTTCCGTGGGTACGGAAAACCAGGGGCCCTGCCGGTTTTCCGTCCGGCCGGAATCCGAGGCGCCCGGCGGCGTAATACGGGGCCGCCGCGCCATGCCCCGGAAAGCCCGGAGGAACCGTCCGCGTCATGCTCAGGAAAGCGCGGAGGGAACCTGGAGGAACCGTCCGCGACACGCCCCGGAAAACCCGGAGGAACCGTCACGACCCGCCCTCCGGGCCCCGCCGGAAGCGGCCTTCGCCCTCCGCCGGATCACCGCGCTTCCTCAAGCGGGAGTCGAGCGCTCTTCCGGGGTTCCTTGAGCCTTCTCGCCGAGCGTGGCATCCGCAGGGGCGGCCCCGCCCCGTACCCGTAAACGGCACTGCTGCCGTGGCCGACCCGAGGAGCCTCACATGGTGACCTTCGTCAACAAGCTGACCGTCCACGGCGACATCGACGAGTTCCTGGCCGTCAAGGACCGGCTGACCGCCTACATGAGCAGCCAGCCCGGTTACCTCGGCCACGAGGGCCTGCGCAGCCTCGGCGACGAGCGGGTCTTCCTCGAACTCGCCGTCTGGGAGGACCCCGCCGCCCACCAGCGGGCCGTGCGCAGCGAGGAGTTCCAGGCCCTGGTCAAGGACCTCGGCCCGCTGGCCACCCCCGAGCCCGGTCTGTACGAGACGGTGGAGGCGGCTCCCCGTGACCGATGAGACCCCGGCGCCGGTCGCCCGCCGGTGCCGGCCGCCGACCGGCCCGGCCGTGACCGTGCTCTTCACCGGTGGCGCCGGGATCCGGCCCGGCCTCGGCCGCGAGCTGTACGGCGCCTTTCCCGCCTTCCGCGCCGCGTACGACACCGTGCGCGGCGCTCTCGACCACTGGCTGCGGCTGCCCCTGGCCGCCGTGGTGTTCGCGCCCGAGGGCGGAGTCGACGCGGCTCTGATCCGCCGGTCCGAATTCGGGCAGCCGGCCCTGTTCGCCTTTCACGTGGCGGTCTTCCGGCTCTGGCAGTCGTGGGGGCTCCGGGTCGGCGCTGTGTCCGGCCACGGTGCCGGAGAGATCGCAGCGGCCCATGTGGCGGACGCGCTGAACCTGGCCGACGCGGCCCGGCTCGTGGCCGCGCGCAGCAGGCTCGCCCCCGTGCACCCGGCCGTGCTCGCCGGGGACTTCGCCGCCGCCCTCGACTCCGAGGCGGCGTTCGCACGGGCCGCGGCGGACAGCGCCGTCGCACCGCCCCGGATTCCGCTGGTGTGCGCGACGACCGGCCGGAGCATGGGACCCGGACCGGACCGGCAGCCGCTTTCGCCCGGCTACCTGCTGAGTGAGGCCCGCCGGATGTCCCACACCACCGACGCGGTACGGACCCTGGTCCGGGCGGGCTTCCCCCGTCCGTACCCCTGCGGGCCCGACCCCGCGGACACCCGTCCGGGCCGCGAACTGCGCGCCGTACTCGGCGTCGCCGGCCGGATACACGCACTCGGCCGGGAACCGGGCTGACCGGATGCCGGGCAGGCCGGAAGCCGGGCCGGAGGTACGGCTTCCCACCAGCGGTCCCCGGCCCGTCCCCGGCCCGTCCCCGGCCCGTCCCCGGCCCGTCCCCGGCCCGGCTTTAGGCCGCCTCAAGCGGATGTCGAGCGACTCTGGCGACGCTGATACTCCCGCGCGCGGCTGCCGCGTACTGCCGCGCAATGCCCACGCACTGCCGCCACACTCCCGTGCAACGCCCACGCACTGCCGCACACCCCCGCGCAACTCCCGCGTAGCTTCCGCGCACAGGGGCGGGCCCGCCCCCCGCGGCCACCGGGTGTGCCGGCGCAGTGTCGCCCGGCCGCTTCGCGGACATGTTCAGCCCCCTCCCCAGGACTGTCCCGTGACGAAGGAGCTGATCCACGCCACCATGGCCACCACCCAGATCCACGCGGAACGGACCGCCGGGCGTGCCGCCGAGGAGACCGACGCCCTGCGCCGGGCCGCCCGGCTCGAAGCTCTCCTCGGCGACCCCTACGATCCCGCCAACCCGCACGGTCTCGGCGCCCTCTTCGCCGCCGACGAGCGCCACGAACCGCCCGCCGCCACCGAACGGCTCCTCGTCGAAGCAGGGCTGGGCTCCGAGTTCGTACCCGCCGAGTTCGGCGGCCGGCTCACCCGCGCCGACCTGCTCGTCAAGGTGCTGCGCCCGGTCTTCCGCCGCGACCTCGCGCTCGGCTTCGGCGCCGGTATCACCTCGCTGTTCGCCACCTCCGCCGTATGGGCGGCCGGTAACCCCGGCCAGCGGCGCGCGACGGCCGACCTGCTGCTCGCGGGCGGCCGTGCCTCGATCGTCCACCACGAACTGGCCCACTCCAACGCCATCCTGCGCGACGAGTTCACCGCCCGGACACGCCCCGGCGGCGGCTTCACACTCGCCGGCCGCAAGGACGTCATCATCAACGCGGCCGTCTCCGGGGCCTACGTCGTCTATGCCCGGACCGACCCGGCCCGCACTCCCCTCAGCCACTCCGTGCTGCTCCTCGACCCCGACGGCCTCGGCGCCGGGGTCAGCGCGCTGCCCCGGATCCGCACGGCCGGCATGCGGGGAAACCTGTTCTCCGGGCTGTCGTTCACCGACTGCGACATACCGGCCGACGCCCTGGTCGGCCGGCCGGGCGAAGGCGTGGCCCTGGCGCTGCGCACCTACCAGGTCAACCGCTGCGTCATCGCCGGAACGGCCGTCGCCGCCGCCGGTACCGTCCTGCACTCCGCCGTCCGCGCCGCCACCGCCGGCCGCAGCCGCCCCATCGCCCGCCGCCGGCACAAGCCCCTCGCCGGGGTCTTCGCCGACCTGCTCGCCTGCGACAGCATGGCCACCATCGCGCTGCGCGCCCTGAGCCTGCTGCCCGACCGCACCCACATCCTCGCCGCCGCCGTCAAATACGTCGTACCCGACCTGCTGCGGGAGAGCCTGGAGGAGCTCGCGAGCGTCCTCGGCTCCCACGGTTACGAGCACGGCACCCCCGAGTACGGTGCGCTGGACAAGCTCTCCCGCGACCTGCCCGTGGCCGGCCTCGGCCACGCCGGAACCGCCGCCTGCCAGGCCGTGATCGTGCCCCAGCTGCGCAGCCTCGCCGAACACGCCTGGTTCCGGGACGAGGAACCGCCGCCCGAGCTGTACCGTTCCGGCACCTCGCTTCCCCTGCTCGACTACCGGCTCCTCGGCATCGCCGGAGGCGGCGACTTCCTCGCCGCCTCCCTCAACGGCGCCGCCGCCCGCCTGGCCGACGTACGGAGCCTGGGCGGCCAGCTCGCCGTACTCGCCGATCTCGCCGAGGCGTTCACCGACGAACTGCGGGCCCTGCGCGAGCGCTGCCGGGCCATCCCGCCGGGCGCCGCCGCCCTCGCCGACCCCGCCTGGTGCGTGCTCAGCGATCGCTACTCCCTCGTCCTCGCGGCCGCCGCGATCCTGGCCACCTGGGAAGGTCAGGACGGCAGCGACCCCTTCCTCGCCGCGCCCGCCTGGGCCGTACTCGCCCTCACCCGGATCGGCGGGCGCCTCGGCATCCCGATGCCGGAGCTGCCCGAGGACTGCCGCACCCAGGTCCTCGACGAACTCGTACGCCGCTACCGCACCGGCCTCAGCTACGACCTCGACTCCACCGAACTGGCCCTGTGACCGGCCCGAGGAGGCCGCCCATGGACGCGGAAGCCGCACGTCGCATCACGCCACCCGTGCACGCCACCGGCCCCGCGGGGCCCTGGTACGAGGTCCGTGAGGGGCTGGCCCGGCGCGGCAACGCATCCGTGTTCACCACCTGGGGCGAATGGCTGCCCGCCGCCCTCGCCGACCCGGTGCTGCGCCCGCTGCTGGGGCGGGACTGGCCGCGCTACCGGCAGACCGCCGACCCCGTCCTGCGGTACCGCTTCGTGGCATCCCGGCTGGCCGTCAAGTACACGGCCGCCGCCGCGCTCGGCACCTCGCCCGCCCAGCTCGACCTGGCGTACAAGGTCGGCGGCCGGCCCTACCTGCGGGGCTTCGACCAGATCGACCTGAGCCTCACCCACACCGACGACCTGATCGCCGTCGGCATCAGCCGCACCGGGCGCATCGGGATCGACACCGAACCCGTGGACCGCAAGCTGTCGTTCGAACTGCTCCAGGACCAGGTCTGCACCCCGGCGGAACGGGACACGCTCGCCGCTCTCCCGGAGGCGGAACAGACCGCGGGGATGCTGCGGCTGTGGACCCTGAAGGAGGCCTACACCAAGGCGCTCGGCCAGGGCCTGCGGCTCGACTTCTCCTCGTTCGGCTTCGCCTCCGGATCCTCCGGCGCCTCCGGATCCTCCGGTGACACCGGCCTGCTCGCCCCCGACGGCACCCCCGCCGCCCATGGAGAGTGGGCGTTCGGCACCTACCCGGTGCTCGGCCGCTACCTCGTCAGCATCGCCTGCCACGACACCGGCCTGGACACCTCCCGGGACACCGCCGCCGCCACCATGCTCGACGAGGGGTTCATGGCGACGGTCTCCGGACTGATCGGGGCGGAGGACCGGACGGAACACCAGACGGAAGACAGGACGGGGAGCCGGGCGGAAAACCCTGTACCGGAGCCGTAGGCGTTCCCGTGCGTTATTCGAGTCCGGCTGTAGCGCCTGCGCCGATGCTGGACGACGCGACACCGGCCGGAACCCGGTGCCTCTGTGTCGAAAGGGCCTCCATGAGCATCGTCGAGGAAAAACCGCTGAAGACCGCGCCGGCCCCGGAACCCGGGAGCATGCGCCCGGCCGCCGCGGGCCGCGACGAGAACCGTGTCGCGACCATGCGCGAGCGCACGGCCGAACTCCACGCCATACAGGCGCTTGCCGAATCCGGACCCGGAGAGCGGGCCACCGCCGCACAGCACGCCAAGGGCAAACTGACCGCCCGGGAACGCATCGCCCTCTTCTTCGACGAGGGCACGTTCAACGAGGTCGAAGGGTTGCGCAGACACCGCGCAACCGGCTTCGGCCTGGAGGACAAGAAGCCCCACACCGACGGCGTCGTCATCGGCTGGGGCAAGGTCCACGGCCGCACCGTCTTCACCTACGCCCACGACTTCCGCATTTTCGGCGGGGCACTGGGCGAGGCCCACGCCGAGAAGATCCACAAACTGATGGACCTCGCCGAGGCCGCCGGCGCCCCCGTCGTGGGCCTCTGCGACGGCGCGGGCGCCCGCATCCAGGAGGGCGTGACCGCGCTCGCCGGATACGGCGGCATCTTCCAGCGCAACGTCCGCAACTCCGGTGTCATACCGCAGATCTCCGTGATCCTCGGCCCGTGCGCCGGCGGCGCCGCGTACTCCCCGGCGCTCACGGACTTCGTCTTCATGGTGCGCGGCACCTCGCAGATGTTCATCACCGGCCCGGACGTCGTCCAGGCGGTCACCGGCGAGGCCGTCAGCATGGAGCACCTAGGCGGCGCCGACAGCCACGCCGAGTCCTCGGGCGTCGCGGCCTTCGCCTACGACGACGAGGAGAGCTGCTTGGAGGACGTACGGCACCTGCTCTCGCTCCTGCCGCAGAACAACCGCGAACTCGCCCCCGCCGGCGACCTCGACGACCCGGTCGACCGCCGCAACGAGAGCCTGCTGGACCTGGTACCGGCCCAGCCGAACCGCTCGTACGACATGCGCGACCTGATCGAGGAGATCGCCGACCACGGCGACTACTTCGAGGTGCACAGTCAGTGGGCGCAGAACATCGTGTGCGCCCTGGCCCGGCTCGGCGGCCAGGTGGTCGGCATCGTGGCCAACCAGCCGGCCTGCCTCGCGGGCGTACTGGACATCCACGCCTCCGAGAAGGCCGCGCGGTTCGTGCAGTTCTGCGACTCGTTCAGCATCCCGCTGGTCACCCTGATCGACGTCCCGGGCTTCCTGCCCGGCGTCGACCAGGAACACAACGGCATCATCCGGCACGGCGCCAAGCTCCTGTACGCCTACTGCAACGCGACGGTGCCGCGCATCTCGCTGGTGGTGCGCAAGGCCTACGGCGGCGCGTACATCGTCATGGACTCCCGTTCCATCGGCGCCGACATCGCCCTGGCCTGGCCCTCGAACGAGATCGCCGTCATGGGAGCCGAAGGCGCCGCGAACGTCATCTTCCGCCGGGAGATCAACGCCTCGGACAACCCGGAGGAGACCCGCCGGCAGAAGATCAAGGAGTACCAGACCGAGCTGATGCACCCGTACTACGCGGCCGAACGCGGCCTCGTCGACGACGTCATCGACCCGGCCGACACCCGCGCCCGGCTGATCTCCACCCTGGACATGCTCCGTACGAAGTACGCCGAGCAGCCCAGCCGCAAGCACGGGAACCTGCCGCTGTGACCGCCGCCGGGAGCAGGACGCCGGCCATCACCGGGAACGGGAACCCCGTCGTCGCGCTCACCTCGGCGTCCGTCCGGGTCTCCAAGGGGAACCCGACGGCCGAGGAGGTCGCCGCCCTGGCCGTGCTGCTCACGGCCCGGATCCGGCTGGCGAACGAGGCACGGGAGAACGGGGCACGGGGGCAGGAACGGACCTCCTCCGTCGCGCCGGTCCGGGCGCTCCGTCACCGCGGGCCCGCCCCGTTCACGCCGCCGGGGGCATGGGCCTCGTGATCACGGGCCCGGACTCCTGCCCGGCGAGGGAGTTCCGGGCCGTCCGTGTCCGTCGGGCGGCTCCGCCGTACTCCCGGCTCTGCGCGCCGCCGCCCGCGGCGGCCGCGAGCTCGTCGATCCTGCGCAGCAGGGTGCCCTGCTCACGGGAGAGCTCATCGACGCGCTCCCGCAGCCGGGCGACCGTACCGCCGAGATCGAGCAGGGCCGCCACATCCGAAATGCCGCCGGGGGTACTGCTGGGAGTACTGCCAGAGGGGCTGCCAGGCATGCCGCCGGGAGTGCCGCTGGGCGTACCGCCCGACGCGTCGTGTGCCAGGGTGCGCGGCGGAGGTGTCGTCCCGAGGTCCGCGAACGGCGAGTGCCGGATCGTCGCTTCCATCCGGGCACGCAGCGCCGGGCCCGGTTCCACGCCGAGCATGTGGAGCAGGACCTTGCGCGCCCGTTCGTACACACCGAGCGCCTCGGCGGGCCGGCCCGCCAGGCACAGCGCGACCATCGACAGGTCGTAGAACCGCTCCCGCAGCGGATGCTCGTACGTCAGCCGCTCCAGCTCACCCGTGACGTCATCGAGCGGCGCCGAGCGCAGCCGTGTCTCGTGCAGACGTGTCTCGTACAGCTTCTCCAGGGTCGCCAGCCGGTGTTCCTCGAACCGCTCGGCCTCGGCCGCGCACAGCGGCCCGCGCAGACAGTCCTGCAGCGCCGGTCCGCGCCACACCGCCAGCGCGCGCTCCAGCAGTTCGGTGGCGTGCGCCGGGTCGGTGGAGGCCGCGGCGCGGCCCTCGGCGGAGAGCCGCTGGAAGCGCTGGGCGTCCGTGGTGGCGCTGCCCAGCCGGAGCAGATAACCCATGGGCTCGGTGCTGATCCAGTCCCCGTCGCCGGAATCGCTCAGCATCCGGCGCAGCCGGGCCACATGGGCCTGTACCGCGTTGGCCGCCCGCTGCGGCGGTTCGTCGCCCCACAGCTCGTCGGCCAGCCGGTCGACCGTCAGCGTCCGTCCTGCCTCGACGACGAGGGCGGCGAGCAGCGTGCGCTGCTTGGTGCCGGACGGGACGACGCGCCGCCCCGTCCGGCCGTCGTGGACCTCGACCGGCCCCAGGATGCGGAACTCGGTCACGGGGTGCCTGCCAGGGCCTCCAGTCCGGCCCGCACATCGGCGGTGACCGCGTCGGCCAGCGCCGCCGGATCGTCCTGGAAGTAGAAGTGGCCGCCCTCGAAGCGCCGGACACCGAGGAAGTGGTCGGTGGACTCCGCCCACTGCTCCAGCGGTCCCGCGGGCGCGGTGGTGTCCTGCTCGCCGTGGAACACGGTGAGCGGCACGGGCAGCGGCGTCACGTTCTGCGGCGGACGCCAGTTCCGTACGAGGGAGATGTCCGCCCGGATGACGGGGGCGAAGACGCTCCACAGCTCCGGGTTGTCCAGGATGCGTGGCGGGGTGCCGCCCAGCCGGATCAACTTGCGGCGCAGTTCCGCGTCGGTCAGCTCGCCGGGCTCCTCGGCCGGCCGGCCGGGACGCGGCGCCCCGCAGCCCGACAGGCCCAGCCACACGGGTGGCCGGCGGCCCTCGTCGACGAGCCTGCGGGTCAGTTCGAACGCGATCAGGGAGCCCATGCTGTGCCCGAAGCAGGCGAAGGGCACGTCCGCGTCGTCGAGTTCGGCGGACAGCCGGTCCAGGAACCAGTCCACGAGCGTGTCCGCGTCACCGATCGGCGGTTCGCCGGCCAGCAGCCCGTGCCCCGGATAGTCCTGCGGCAGCAGCCGCCAGCCCGCCGGGAAGAGCCGGGCCCACTCGTTGAACATCAGCCGGGAGCCGCCCGCGTGCGGGAACACGAACAGCCGCAGGGTGCCGCCGAATCGCATCGTGATCTCCGTTCCACGGGCGAGGAGCCTGTCATGGCGACGCTAGTCCGTCACCCGCGCCTCGGGCGTAATGCCCGATCGGTGTTCGAGCGGACATGAGAGCGTTCTTGAGAGAGTTCTTGAGGGAGTTCTTGAGGAAGCCCTCACGGGGGACGCAGGTCACTGGTCACAGAGCCTGCAGGGGAGGTGTCAGAAGACGGGTGGGCAGGGCCCGGCGGCTGCTGACCCCCAACTTCCGGTAGACGCGCGTCAGGTGCTGCTCGACCGTGCTCACCGTGATGAACAACTGCTGGCTGATGTCCCGGTTGCTGAAGCCACGGGCGGCCAGCAGGGCCACCCGGTTCTCCGCATCGCTGAGCAGCGACGCCTCCGAATCACCGGCATCACCGACATTTCTGAGACCGCCAACGCCCCTGGTGTCACCAATGCCTCTGGCGTCACCGATCCCACCGATCCCACCGGCACCACCGATCTTTGCGGTGCCCGAGGCCTGTTCGCCCCACTCGGCCGCATGGGCCGTGGCCCCGTGCCCTGTGTGCGGCGTACGTGACATACGCGGCGCATGCGTCACGGCATCGGCCGCAGCCGCTGCCCTGAACCCGGACTGGCAGATCTTCGCCTCCTGGGCCGCGCGCCAGGAGGCCGCCCGGGCCTCGTCCAGCTCGCCGACATTGCGGCAGGCCACGGAGAGATCCGCCAGCGAACGTGCCAGCTCCATCCGGTCGCCCGCCGCCTGAAGCACCTCGACGGACTTGCGCAGCAGAGCCGGCCGCTGCATCAGCTCGCCGCACGCCGCGAGCAGCCGCAACGAGATCCCCCGGGTACGCGGGCCGATCGCCTGCGCCCGGTCCAACTGCTGCTTGACCAGGTCCCGGGCGACGACCGTACGGCCGAGCCGTAGATGCGCCTCCGCCAGGCCGATGCGCCACGGCACGAAGGGAAGGTCCAGATGAGCTTCCTGGGCCAGACTGCCGCAGGTCTGGAAGTCCCGGACGGCCGCGAGCAGCCGGTCGGCCGCCAGGTGATGGTGACCGCGGGCGCACAGGAAGCGCAGGCCCCACACCGTGGTCGGCATGGCCTCCGGAGCCATCTGGCGAATCGGTTCCTCGGCCTCTGTGTGCCGGCCCATCGCCGTCTGCGCGGAGATCAGCACGCTCAGCGGGTACCCCCGCATCACACCCCAGCCCTGGGGCGACAGCACGTCGAGTGCGGCCCGCGCCCGGTTGGCGGCCGCCGCCGGCTCACCCCTGCCCAGTGCGATCTCGGCCCGTACGGTGCCCAGGGCGGCCTGCCAGGTGAGCGCGCCGCGCCGCCTCGCCTCCGCGTACAGCCGTTCCGTCTGCTCCCCGGCCTGTTGGAGCTGGTTGCCGCCGATCAGGGTGAACAGCGCGGCCAGCACGACCTCCAGCAGGGAATCGCCCGGTCGGCAGCTTTCCAGGATGTGTTCCGCGCTGGGCAGTGCGCCCCGCGCGTTCGCCCCCGCCGCGCCCTCCGCGACGGCGTGCACCGCCCGGATCCACGGATCCTCCCGGTGCGGGTCCCCACCTGCGCCTGCGCCTGTGCGTGTGCCTGTACCTGTACCTGTGTCTGTGCCTGTGCCTGTGCCTGTGCCCGTGAGTGTGCTGGGGCTTGTGTTTGTGCCTGCGTCGGTTCCGGGGCCGTAGAACCAGCGGTACGCCAGGTGGAGTTCGGCCTCCGCGTACCGGTCACCGTCCCGGCCGGCCCCGCGCTGCTCGTACGCCTCACGGGCCGTGCGCGCGGTTCCGGTGTCGCCCTTCCACAAGGCCTGCTTCAGCAGAGGCAGCGCTTCCCGCCCGGCGAGTGCGCCCTGCGCGAGCGCGCTGCGCGGGGCGGCCTGCCAGCGGTCGGACGCCGCCGGATCGACCTGCCACACTGCCCGGGACAGTCCGCGCCGCAGCACCTCCTGCTCCGCCGGGTCCGCGGTCGCCTCCAGCGCCAGCTCCAGACAGCGGGTCACCAGCTCGACATCGTCACCCGTGGCCGCCTCGGCCGCCGCGCGGCGCAGCACATCGGCCGCCCATGCAGGCCAGGGCGCAGCCGTGGTCGTGGTCGCAGTCGAGGGCGCAGCTGTGGTCGCGGTTGCGGAGGCGATCAACTGTTCCGCGACCGTCACCGGATCCGTGCCCCGGAGCTGCAGCAGTTCGGCGGCGGTGGCGTGCAGCCGTGCCCGCTCCCCGGGTGCGAGCGTGCCCAGAACGGCCTGCGCGGCCACGGGGTGGAACCGCACACCGTCCAGCACTCCCGCGGCCGACAGGACGTTCAGCACCTGCTCGACCACGTCCACCGGCAGCGCGACCAACTGCGCCACCAGCGGGGCCGAGGCCCGCTCCGGGCCCAGGACGGCCAGCCCCTGCGCCACGGTCAGCAGACCCGTGTCCCAGCGGTAGAGGCAGTTCAGTACTCCTTGCGCGTACGACGAACCGACCACCGGGTGTTCGGCCGTCGCACCGGGATGCGCCAGCTGCCAGGCCCGGTGGTCCTCCAGCAGCGCCCCCGCCAACAGCGGATTGCCGCCAGTCAACCGCAGTAACGAGGATGCGTCGTACTCGTACTCGTGCTCGTGCTCGTACTCGCATTCGTGCTCGGGCGCGGGCTGCGCTGGGGTGGGGGATTCGGCACGGTCGGTGGTCTGTTCTGCGATCAGTTGCCGCAGGGCTGGTTCGTCCATCGGCGCCAGCCGCAGCCGCAGATGCGGATGCTGTGTGATCTCGGCGTGGAAGCGCGTCATCGCCGGGTGGGCCCAGCTCCACTCGGTCAGCACGATCAGGACCCGCGCCGAGGCGATCCGCTGCCGCAGATGCCGGACCAGCCGCAGGGTGAACTCGTCGGCGAACTGGATGTCGTCGATGCTGACGACCAGCGGGCGGTGTCTGGCCAGTTCCAGCAGCCGTACGGTGAGTTCATGGACGGCACCGGCCGCCCCGGCGGCCCCCGTCGCGTCCGGCAGCAGCCGGGCGGCGCACTCGGCGACCTCCGGCGGGATGTCCGGGTTGCGGAACAGCTGATCCACGCCCCCTACCGGGAAATCGTCCTCCGCGCGCGATCCGGTGGCCGTCAGATACAGCGCACCCGACTCCCTCGCATACCGCGAGAACTCGTGGAGCAGACGTGTCTTTCCGCTGGCCAGGCCCCCTGAGATCAGCGCGAGCTGGCCGGCGCCGTCGGCGCACTCGCCGAGTTGCCGGGCAAGACCGTCCAACGCTTCACGGCAGTCCCGCTCCACTGCGCCCCCCTGAGCATCTAGCCGACGCGTAACCCCTAAGGCACAAAGGCTGCTGCCGACGCCTACAGGGCGGGTCGAGCCGGGGCGGAACACCACGCGGGACACCCGTTCGAGAACGGTCGGGGCGGCGGACCACGAGCTTCTGGCCGAAACTCGTGGTCCGCCGCCCCGACTGCAGTACCTGGTTGGACGACCCGATCGGAAGACCCGGTGGGACGGGGGCTACCGCCCCATCTCCCGGTTGATGAAGTTGAGCAGCTCGTCGTCGGAAGCGGACTCCAGCTGCCCCAGCACGCCGCCCTCCGCCGCAGCCGACGACGACTCCGTCTCCTCGCCCTGCCACTTCGCGAGGAACGCCTGGAGCCGCACCGCCACCCGCGTACGGGTGAGGGCATCGGGCTCCGAGGTGACCAGCGAGGCCTCCAGCTTGTCCAACTCGGTGAGCAGGGAGTCCCCGCTCGCCGCGCCGTCGCGGAAGATGTCCTGCCGCAGCAGACGGGCGGCCGCGATCGCGTTCGGGTAGTCGAATACGAAGCCCGCCGCCAGGCGCAGTCCCGTGGCCCGGGTGAGCCGATTGCGCAGCTCGACGGCCATCAGCGAGTCGAAGCCCATTTCGCGGAAGGCCCGGCCCGCCTCGATGTCGCCCACCGAGGCGTACCCGAGCACCGAGGCCGCCTGCTGGCGGATGAGCTCGACCAGCTCGGCCTCCTGCTCCGACTCCGGCAGAACGGCGAGGCGTTGCCGCAGCTCGTCGGAGACATCGGTGTTCTCCGCCTCGCTCTCGGCCGAGGCCGCCGCGATCCGGGCGACGTCCGGCAGGTCCGCCAGCAGCGGGCTCGGTCGCAGCGCGGTGAACGCGCGGGCGAAGGATCCCCAGTCCACGTGGGCGAGGGTCAGGACCGGAGACTCCTCGGCCACCGCCCGCGCCAGCGCGGTGAGCGCCTGTGCCGGCTCCAGGGCCAGCAGCCCGCGCCGCCGCATCTGCTCCTCACCGTTCCCGTCACCGGAGCCGACCGAGCCGACCGCTTCGACCGAGTCGACCGAGTCGGTCGGTTCGGACAGTACGGCCGTGTCGACGCCGGCCCACGGGCCCCATGCCACGGACGTGGCGACCAGGCCCCGGGCGCGCCGGAGCTGGGCCAGCCCGTCCAGATAGGCAGTACCCGCCGCGTAGGCCCCCTGCCCGCCACCGCCCCAGACACCGGCGATGGAGGAGAAGAGGACGAACGCATCGAGCGCGGTTTCCGCGAACACGGCGTCCAGAGCTGCCGCTCCTGCGACGCGGGCCCGCAGTGCCTCGGTCAGCTGCGCCGGGTCCGTGTCGGTGACCGGTGCGAAGTGGCTCGTGCCCGAGGTGTGGACCACGGCCCGGACCGGAGTGCCTTCGGCCGCCAGCTCGGAGGCCAGAGCGCTCAGTTGCGTACGGTCGGTCACGTCGACGGTCCGCACCACGGCCCGCTCGCCCAACTTCACGAGGACGTCCGGGTCGGGCGTGCCGCCGGCCGGAGTCAGCAGGACGACCCGCTCCACCGCAGTACCCGCCAGCCAGCCCGCGAGGTGCCCGGCGAGCGGCGTGGTGCCGTCGCCGATCAGTACCGTGCCGCGCGGGATCCACTCGCGGTCGCCGGCCGGAACCGACGCCGCCAGCAGCCGGCTCGCGAAGACGCCGGAAGAGCGGAGCGCGACCTGGTCCTCGCCCGGCGTGCCCGGCGTGCCCGAAAGCACCGCCACGGCCTGCTCCCAGGTCCGGGTGTCGAGGCTCTCGGGCAGGTCGATCAGGCCGCCCCAGCGCTTCGGGTGCTCCAGGGCCACGACCCGGCCCAGGCCCCAGACCTGCGTCTGGGCGGCGTTGCGCAGCGGATCGGAGGTCCCGGTCGAGACGGCACCCTGCGTCAGGCACCACAGCGGGGCCTCCACTCCGGCCTCGCCCAGCTTCTGGACGAGTCCGAGCGTGGCCGCCAAGCCGGGCGCGACCCCCTCGTCGAGGGTCTCGTCCTTCGCCAGCCCCAGCAGGGACAGCACCCCGGCCGCGTCGGCGTACGGGGACAGGTCGGTGGTGCCGGTGACGCGTACGACTTCGGCACCCGCTGCCTTCAGCCCGTGCTCGCACCACTCGACGACGGTGGTGCCGGACAGTGCCTCCGGCAGGGCCAGCAGCCAGCGGCCCGACAGCGTGCCTGCCTGGGGCTGCACGGGCTTCCAGGTGACGCGATAGCGCCACCCGTCGGCCACCGAACGCTGCTGCTGTCGGCTGTGCCAGGACGACAGCACCGGGAGCACTTCGCTGAGCGGACTGTCGGCCGTCAGTTCCCGACCGCCCACCAGCGCCGAAAGGTCCTCGCGCGCCACGGCCTCCCAGAAGGCCGAGTCCGCGACCGGAGCCTCACCGACGCCACCGGGGTGCCCGCCCGCCACCGGAGCCTTGGGCCAGAAGCGCTGCCGTTGGAAGGCGTAGGTGGGCAGGTCGACGCGCTGGGCGCCGGTGTTGGCGTAGTACGTCGTCCAGTCGATGCGGGTGCCTCGGACGTGGAGTTCGGCGAGGGCGGTGGTGAGCGCTTCGGTTTCGGTGCGGTTCTTGCGCAGGGCGGGTACGAAGTCGGCCTCGTCGTCGGTGACGCAGGACTGGCCCATGGCGGAGAGAACGCCACCGGGGCCGAGTTCCAGGTAGGTGGTGACGCCCTGGGTCTGCAACTGCCGTACGCCGTCGAGGAAGCGGACCGCCTGGCGGACGTGGTCCACCCAGTAATCGGCGCTCAGCAGCTCCGCGCCGGCGAGTTCGCCGGTCAGGTTGGAGACGATGGGGAGCTTCGGGGCGTGGAAGGTCAGGTTCTCGGCGATGGTCTTGAACTCGGCGAGCATGGGCTCCATGCGCGGCGAGTGGAACGCGTGGCTGACCCGCAGCCGCTTCGTCTTCGCGAAGCCGGATGCGATGGCGAGTACGGCGTCCTCGTCGCCGGAGATGACGACGGAGTCCGGACCGTTCAGGGCGGCGATCGAAACGCCGTCTGTGAGGAGCGGCAGGACCTCTGCCTCGGTGGCCTGGACGGCGACCATGGCTCCGCCGGTGGGCAGTGCCTGCATGAGGCGGCCCCGCGCCGCGACCAGCGCCGCCGCGTCCTCCAGGGACCAGACGCCCGCGACGTGCGCGGCGGCCAGCTCACCGATGGAGTGGCCGAGGAGGTAGTCCGGGGTGACGCCCCAGTGCTCCAGCAGGCGGAACAGCGCGACCTCAACAGCGAACAGTCCGGCCTGGGTGTAGACGGTCTGGTCGATCAGCTCCGACCCGCCGAACACGATGTTCTTGACCGGCTGGTCGAGATGCCTGTCCAGCTCGGCGCAGACCGCGTCGAACGCGTCCGCGAACACCGGGTACGCCTCGTACAGCTCACGGCCCATCCCGGCCCGCTGCGAGCCCTGACCCGAGAACAGGAAGCCGACCTGGCTGCCGGGGTGTGCCCGGCCGCCGATGGCGTCCGCCTCCATGCCCCTCTCCGCCAGCGCCTTGACGCCGTCGAGCAGTTCGGCCCGGTCGCTGCCGACGACGGCGGTCCGGTATTCGAGGGCGCTGCGGCTTGTGGCCAGCGAGTAGGCCACGTCCTGCGTGTCCAGGTCCGGCCGGCTCAGCAGCCTTGCGTGCAACTCCCGTGCCTGAGCGGCCATTGCCGACCGCGTCTTCGCGGACAGCACCCAAGGAACGACTGGCGCAGGCGTGTCCGTGCGGACGTCGGTCGGTGTGGGGTCTTGGGTCGGTGCTTCTTCGATGATGACGTGGGCGTTGGTGCCGCTGATGCCGAAGGAGGAGACGGCGGCGCGGCGGGGGTGTTGGTCGTGGTCCCAGGTGCGGGGTTGGGTGAGGAGTTCGACGGCTCCGGTGGTCCAGTCGACGTGGGTGGAGGGCTGGTCGACGTGGAGGGTGCGGGGCATGATGCCGTGCCGCATCGACATGATCATTTTGATGATGCCGGCGACTCCGGCGGCGGCCTGGGTGTGGCCGATGTTCGACTTGACCGAGCCGAGCCAGAGCGGCCGGTCCTTGGGCCGGTTCTGGCCGTAGGTGGCGAGGAGGGCCTGGGCCTCGATCGGGTCGCCGAGGGTGGTGCCGGTGCCGTGGGCCTCGACGACGTCGACGTCGCTGCCGGTCAGGCCGGCGCTGGTCAGGGCCTGGCGGATGACGCGTTGCTGGGCCGGTCCGTTGGGAGCGGTCAGGCCGTTGGAGGCGCCGTCCTGGTTGATCGCGGAGCCCCGGACGACGGCCAGGACCGGGTGTCCCTTGGCGCGGGCGTCGGACAGGCGCTCGACCAGGAGCATGCCCACGCCCTCGCCCCAGCCCGTGCCGTCCGCCGCTTCCGCGAACGCCTTGACCCGGCCGTCGGTGGCGAGTCCGCCCTGGCGGGAGAACTCGATGAACGCACCCGGTGTCGACATGACCGTCACACCGCCCGCGAGTGCCATCTCGCACTCACCCGACCGCAGTGCCTGCACCGCGAGGTGCAGGGCGACCAGCGAGGCCGAGCAGGCCGTGTCCACCGTCACGGCCGGTCCTTCCAGACCGAACGTGTACGAGATACGACCCGACACCACACTCGCCGCATTGCCGGTGCCGACATGTCCCTCGGCGCTGTCCGGGGACGCGAGCAGCAGACCGGTGTAGTCCTGGCCGTTCGTGCCGGTGAACACACCGGTACGGCTGCCACGAACCGACGCCGGATCGATCCCGGACCGCTCGAACGCCTCCCACGAGGTCTCCAGCAGCAGTCGCTGCTGCGGGTCCATCGCCAGGGCCTCGCGCGGCGAGATCCCGAAGAAGACCGGGTCGAACTCCCCGGCGTCGTGCAGGAATCCGCCCTGGTCGACGTACGACGCCGCTTCCCGCTCGCGGGACGGGTCGTAAAGCCGCTCCAGGTCCCAGCCACGGTCCACCGGGAACCCGGAGACCGCGTCGGCTCCGGACGCCAGCAGCTCCCACAGATCCTCCGGCGACCGCACGCCACCCGGGTATCGGCAGCTCATGCCGACGATCGCGATGGGGTCGTCCCCGTCGACGGGCCCGCCTGCGACTGCGGGGACGTTCGTGGTCTGTGCATCGGAGCCCAGCAGTTCGTCACGTACGTGCTCGGCCAGCACAGCCGGGCTCGGGTAGTCGAAGACGAGGGTCGCGGGCAGCGAGAGCCCCGTCTCGCCCGCCAGCGCGTTGCGGAACTCCACCGCCGTGAGCGAGTCGAAGCCCAGCTCCCGGAAGGTCGCCGTCTCTCCGATGGCACCGGCACCGTTGTGCCCCAGCACCACAGCGGCCTGCGCCCGGACGATTCCCAGCAGCAGTCGTAGCTGCTCGGCCCCGGTCAGGACGGCCAGCCGACCGCGCAGCGCCGATTCGGCGCCCGCCGACTTCGTAGCGGCCGCCGTCTCGGCGGGCTGCTGGTTCTCGGGCAGGTCGCCGAGCAGCGGGCTCGGTCGCAGCGCGGTGAAGGGCGGTACGAAGCGCGCCCAGTCCACGTCCGCGACCGTCACGCACGGCTCGTCCAGCGCCAGCGCCTGGCCGATCGCCGTCACGGCCGCATCCGGAGCCATGGCCGGCAGACCGCGTCGGCTCAGCTCCGCAGCCATCTCGTCGTCCGCCATGCCGCCTTCGGCCCAGGGGCCCCAGGCGATCGAGGTGGCGGCCTGGCCACGGGTCCGGCGTTCCTGGGCCAGGGCGTCGAGGTAGGCGTTGGCCGCGGCGTAGCCCGCCTGTCCACCGCTGCCCCAGACTCCCGCGATGGAGGAGAAGAGGACGAACGCGTCCAGTTCGGAGTCTGCGAAGACGGCGTCCAGGTTGGCCGCGCCGGTGACCTTCGCAAGCATCTGTCCGGCCAGTGCCTCAGCGTCGAGCTCGCTGATCGACCCGGCCGAGGCGATACCTGCGGCATGGACGACGGTACGGACCGGGGTTCCGTCGGTTTCGAGGGAACGGGCGAGGGTGGTGAGGGCGGTCAGGTCGGTCGCGTCGCAGGCGACGACGGTTGCTCCGGCTCCCAGCTCCTGTATTTCTGCGACGAGTTCGTTTGTGCCGGGGGTGTCGGGTCCTCTGCGGCTGGTGAGGACGAGGTGCTGGGCGCCGTTGGTGGCGGCCCAGCGGGCGACCCGGGCACCGAGGCCTCCGGTGCCGCCGGTGATCAGGACCGTGCCCCGTACCTTCCAGTCGCTGTGCGGGCCTGCGGCGGCCCGCACGACACGCCGCACGAAGGCACCTGAGGACCGGACGGCGACCTGGTCCTCGCTCCCGCCGTCGCCGTGGTCACTGGCGTTGGCCAGGATGGTGGCGGTGCGGTCGAACGCGCGGGCGTCCAGGGTCTCGGGCAGGTCGATCAGACCGCCCCAGCTCTTCGGGTGCTCCAGCGCCACGACCCGGCCCAGACCCCAGACCTGGGCCTGGGCGGGGCTGCGCAGCGGGTCGGCGGGACCGGTCGAGACGGCGCCCCGGGTCAGGCACCACAACGGCGCCTCCACTCCGGCCGAGACCAGGTTCTGGACCAGGTGCAGCGTGGAGGACAGACCCGGGGAAACACCTCGGTCGGGAGCACTGTCGTCGATGCCCAGGAGGGAGACGACACCGGCAACGTCGAGGTCGGAGGGCAGGCCGGTGCCGTCCGCGCGGACGACCTGCGCACCGGCCGCACGCAGACCGGACTCGCACCAGTCCACGACATCCATGACGTCCGCAGGACCCGATTGCGGTACGACGAGCAGCCACCGGCCCGACAGCATGCCTGCCTGCGGCTGTATGGGTTTCCAGGTGACGCGGTATCGCCATCCGTCGACCTCGGAACGCTGCTGCTGCCGGCGCCGCCAGGACGACAACGCGGGCAGAACCTCGCCCAGCGGAGCATCGGCCGACAGCTCCAGATCACCGGCCAGCCCGGACAGATCCGCCCGCTCAACAGCCTCCCAGAACTCCGCGTCGACCGGGTCGGCGGAGGTTTCGGGGGCCGCCTTGGGCGGCGCCGGCCAGTACCGCTCGTGCTGGAAGGCGTAGGTGGGCAGATCGACGCGCTGGGCGCCGGTGTTCGCGTAGTACGCGGCCCAGTCGACAGCGGTGCCCCGCACGTGGAGCTCGGCCACAGCAGCCATGAGCGCTTCGGCCTCGGCGCGGTCCTTGCGCAGCGCCGGTACGAAACCGGCGTCCTCCGTCACGCACGCCTGGCCCATCGCGGAGAGGACTCCGCCGGGCCCGAGCTCCAGGTACGTGGTCACGCCCTGGGTTTCGAGGTGACGGATGCCGTCGAGGAAGCGGACGGCCTGGCGGACGTGGTCCACCCAGTACTCGGCGCTCAGCAGCTCCTCACCCGCAACCTCACCGGTCAGATTGGAGACGATCGGCAGCTTCGGAGCGTGGAAGGTCAGGCCCTCGGCGACCGCCTTGAACTCGGCGAGCATGGGCTCCATGCGCGGCGAGTGGAACGCGTGGCTGACCCGCAGCCGCTTCGTCTTCGCGAAGCCCGACGCGATGGCGAGTACGGCGTCCTCGTCACCCGAGATGACGACAGCATCCGGACCGTTCACAGCGGCGATCGAGACGCCGTCGACCAGCAGCGGCAGGACTTCCGCCTCCGTGGCCTGGACGGCGACCATCGCGCCACCGGTCGGCAGCGCCTGCATCAGACGACCACGGGCGGCAACGAGCGCCGCCGCGTCCTCCAACGACCACACGCCCGCGACGTGCGCGGCGGCCAGCTCACCGATGGAGTGGCCGAGGAGGTAGTCCGGGGTGACGCCCCAGTGCTCCAGCAGCCGGAACAGCGCAACCTCAACAGCGAACAGTCCGGCCTGGGTGTAGACGGTCTGGTCGATCAGCTCCGACCCACCGAACACGATGTCCTTGACCGGCTGGTCCAGGTGCCGGTCGAGCTCCGCACACACCGCGTCGAACGCATCGGCAAACACTGGGTACGCCTCGTACAGCTCACGGCCCATCCCGGCCCGCTGCGAACCCTGACCCGAGAACAGGAACGCCGAACGACCCGTGACCGTCTGGCCCTTCACAACGCCCGCGGCCGTCGTTCCAGCAGCCACCGCCCGCAGCAACGCCTCACGGTCCTCACCGACCACCACCGCACGGTGCTCGAACGCCGTACGCGTCACGGCCAGCGAGTAACCCACATCCAGCGCCGAGGCAGTGCCCACCAGGCCGAGCAGCCGCTCCGCCTGACCCGCCAGTGCCTCCTCCGACCGGGCCGACAGCACCCACGGCACCACCGGCAGCGCCGAGGCAGCCGCCTCGTTCAGCTCCCGGATCGCGAGGTCCGTCCCGCAGCCGACCGCGCGCTTGCGCAGCGCCGCCACGGCGGTGGTCAGCTGTTCCAGGGCAGGGCCGTTCTTGCGGAGTACCGACACGGTCAGTGCCGTGCTCTCGCCGAGGCATGCCCGGCCGAGAGCGGTGAGCACACTGTCCGGGCCGAGTTCCACGAACTGCTCTGTGCCCAGCTCGCGGAGCGCGTGCATGCCGTCGAGGAAGCGGACGGCCTGGCGGACGTGGTCCACCCAGTAGCCGGCCGTCAGCAGTTCCTCGCCGGCGAGTTCGCCGGTGAGGTTGGAGACGATCGGGATCTGCGGTGCGTGGAAGGTCAGGTTCTCCGCGACTGCCTTGAACTCGGCGAGCATCGGCTCCATGCGTGGCGAGTGGAAGGCATGGCTGACCCGCAGTCGCGCCGACCGGTCGAACCGGGCGGCCACCGCCAGTACCGCGTCCTCGTCGCCCGAGACGACGACCGACGACGGGCCGTTGACGGCCGCGATCGAGACACCCTCGGTCAGCAGCGGCAGGACGTCCGCCTCGGCCGCCTTGAGCGCGACCATGGCGCCGCCGGCGGGGAGGGCCTGCATGAGGCGGCCCCGGGCGGCGACAAGTGCGGCGGCGTCCTCCAGGGACCAGACGCCCGCGACGTGCGCGGCGGTCAGTTCGCCGATGGAGTGGCCGAGGAGGTAGTCGGGGGTGATGCCCCAGTGCTCGACCAGGCGGAACAGTGCCACCTCGACGGCGAACAGGCCCGCCTGTGTGAACACCGTCCGGTCCAGCAGCTCGGAGTCGCCGAAGACGACCTCCTTCACCGGGCGGTTCAGGTGTCTGTCGAGCTCCGCGCAGACCGCGTCGAACGCCTCGGCGAACACCGGGAACGCCTCGTACAGTTCACGCCCCATGCCGACGCGCTGCGAACCCTGGCCGGAGAACAGGAACGCGGTCCGTCCAGCGGCATCTTCCGGTTCTGTCGGCGCTGACAGGGGCAGCAGGCCGCCCTGGTCGTAGCCGTCGGGCGACTCCTCCACGATGACGTGTGCGTTCGTGCCGCTGATGCCGAACGACGACACACCGGCACGGCGCGGCTCGTCCCCCGCAGGCCAGGCGACCGGCTCGGTGAGGAGTTCCACCGCGCCCGCCGACCAGTCCACCTGTGTGGACGGCTCGTCGACGTTGAGCGTCTGCGGGAGCATGCCGTGGCGCATGGCCATGACCATCTTGATGATGCCCGCGACACCGGCGGCAGCCTGCGTGTGACCGATGTTCGACTTGACCGACCCCAGAAGCAGCGGCTTGTCGGCCGGACGCTCCTGGCCGTACGTGGCCAGTAGGGCCTGCGCCTCGATCGGGTCGCCCAGCTTCGTACCCGTTCCGTGTGCCTCGACCACGTCGATCTGGCCGGCGGACAGGCCCGCACTGGCCAGCGCCCGGCGGATGACGCGCTGCTGCGAGGGGCCGCTCGGGGCGGTAAGACCGTTCGACGCACCGTCCTGGTTCACGGCCGAACCGCGGACCACCGCGAGGACGCGGTGGCCGTTGCGGCGGGCGTCGGACAGCCGCTCCAGGAGCAGCACGCCCACACCCTCGGACCAGGCGGTGCCGTCGGCGGAGTCCGCGAACGCCTTCACCCGGCCGTTGGGAGCCAGGCCCCGCTGCTTGCTGAACTCGATGAAGCTGCCGGGCGTCGCCATCACGGTCGCGCCACCGGCAAGTGCCATCGAGCACTCGCCCGAGCGCAGCGCCTGAGCGGCCAGGTGCAGGGCGACCAGCGAGGACGAGCAGGCCGTGTCGACGGTGACCGCCGGCCCCTCCAGGCCCAGGGTGTACGAGACACGCCCCGAGACGACACTGCCGGCGGACCCGGTGGTGAGGAAACCCTCGACACCCTCCGGGACCTCGACCAACTGGGCGACGTAGTCGTGGTACATGAGACCTGCGTACACGCCGGTCTGGCTGCCTCGCAGAGCGGTCGGGTCGATGCCCGCGTGCTCGATGGCCTCCCAGGAGGCTTCGAGCAGCAGCCGCTGCTGGGGGTCCATCGCGAGGGCTTCGCGCGGCGAGATCCCGAAGAACACCGGGTCGAACTCGGCCGCCGTGTGCAGGAAGCCGCCCTCCGTGGCGTACGACGTACCGGTGCGGTCGTCACCCTGCTCGAAGAGGCGCCCGACGTCCCAGCCGCGGTCCGTCGGCAGCGGGGAGATGGCGTCGCCGCCGGAACCCACCAGCTGCCACAGGTCCTCGGGGCCGGTCACGCCGCCGGGGTAGCGGCAGCTCATGCCGACGATGACGACCGGGTCGTCGCTGTCGACGGCGACCGGAGCCGAGGCCGTGTCCTGCTGCGCCCGCACACCGCCCGTGCTCTCCGTGGCGATGTGCTCGGCGAGGACGGTGGCGGAGGGGTAGTCGAAGACGAGGGTGGCGGGCAGGCGGAGGCCGGTGACCTTGCCGAGGCGGTTGCGGAGTTCGACGGCGGTGAGGGAGTCGAAGCCCAGCTCGGTGAAGGCACGGTCGGCGGGAACCGCGTCGCCCGACGCGTGGCCGAGGACGGCCGCGACCTCGCTCCGTACGACATCCAGCACCAGCCGGATCCGGTCCTGCTCACCGAGGGCCAGCAGCCGCTGGGCGAAGTCGGCGGACTGCCCGGCACCCGCTCGAGCGGTCCGCCGGTTCGTCGTGCGGACCAGGCCGCGCAGCAGATACGGGACGACCGGCGCCGAACGGAATGCCTCCAGATCCAGCTTGACCGGTACGAGAGTCGCCGAGTCGGAGCGCAGCGCGGCGTCGAAGAGTGTCAGCCCCTCCTCGGGCGAGAAGGGCGTGATGCCGCTGCGGCTCATCCGCTCCGCATCGGCCGCGTCGAGGCGTCCTGCCATGCCGCCTTCGGCCCAGGGTCCCCAGGCGAGGGAGGTGGCGGGCAGTCCCTGGGCGTGGCGGTGCTGGGCGAGTGCGTCGAGGAAGGCGTTTCCGGCGGCGTAGTTGGCCTGACCGGGCCCGCCGAATGTGCCCGAGGCGGAGGAGAACAGGACGAAGAAGGAGAGGTCGAGGTGGGCGGTGAGTTGGTGGAGGTGCCAGGCGGCGTCGACTTTGGGGCGTAGGACGGTGGTGAGTCGTTGGGGGGTGAGGGTTTGGAGGGTGGCGTCGTCGAGGGTGCCGGCGGTGTGGATGATGCCGGTGAGGTGGTCGTTTTGGGTGATTTCGTTGATGAGGGTGGTGAGGGCGTTGCGGTCGGTGGTGTCGCAGGTGACCCAGCGGGCGGTGGCGCCGAGGTTGTGGAGTTCGGTGATGAGTTGGGGGCCGTTGGGGCCGCCGTTGGGGCGGCGGGCGGCGAGTACGAGGTTGTGTGCGCCGTGTGTTTGGACGAGGTGGCGGGCGATGAGGGTGCCGAGGGCGCCGTTTGCTCCGGTGATGAGGATGGTGCCGTTTGTGTTGAGTGGTGTGGGTTCGGTGGGTGTGGGTGTGGGGGTTTGGGTGAGGCGGGGGATGTGGGGGGTGTTGTTGGTGGTGAGGGCGATTTGGGGTTCGTTGAGGGTGGTGAGGGTGGTGAGGGTGTGGTGGTCGGGGGTGGGTGTGTTGGTGGGGGTGTCGATGAGGGTGATGCGGTCGGGGTGTTCGGCTTGGGCGGAGCGGATGAGGCCCCAGGTGGTGGCTGCGGTGAGGTCGGTGAGGTCGGTGATGGGGGTGGCGCCGTGGGTGAGGACGATGAGGTGGGTGGTGTCGGGGTGGTCCTCGTCGAGCCAGGTCTGCAGGTGGGTGAGGGTGTCGGTGACCCGGGTGTGGACGTCGGTGATCTGGTCGATGTCGGCGTCGGGGCCGGGGATCTCCAGGACTTCGAACTCCCCGGCCGGTGCGGTGTCCGGCACTGCCGGGGCCGGGACCCATTCGAGGTGGAAGAGCGAGTCGGTGTGGGTGTGGGGGGTTGCTCCGTCGATTTGTTCGGCGGTGACGGGGCGGAGGGTGAGTGCGTCGATGTGTCCGACGGGGGTTCCGGTGCCGTCGGCGAGGTCGAGGGTGATGGTGGCGTTCTGGTGGTGGGTGATGCGGACGCGCAGGACGGGGGAGCCGATGGCGGTGAGGGTTACGCCGGTCCAGGCGAAGGGGAGTCCGGGGCCGTCGAGTCCGGTGGGTCCGCCGGTGGCTGCGATGGCGTGGAGGGTGGCGTCGAGGAGTGCGGGGTGGAGGCCGAAGCGGTTTGCTTCGTCCCAGAGGTCCTGGTCGAGGGCGACCTCGGCGTAGATCTCGTTGTCGCGTTGCCAGACGGTGCGCAGGCCCTGGAAGACGGGGCCGTAGCCGAATCCGGCGGCGGCCATGTTCTCGTACAGGCCGTCGGTCTCGACGAGGACCGCGTCGCGCGGCGGCCATTCGGTGAGGGGGGTGGCGGGGGTGGCGGGTTCGGTGGAGAGGGAGCCTGTGGCGTGCAGGGTCCAGGCGTTGGTCTCGGTGCTGGAGTGGATGGTGACCGAGCGGTGGTTGTCGGCTTCGGCGGCGCCGACGACGACCTGGAGAACGACCGCGCCGTGTTCCGGGAAGACCAGCGGGGCCTGGATGGTCAGCTCGTCCAGCACGCCGCAGCCGATGCGCTCGCCTGCGTGGAGTGCGAGTTCGACGAACGCGGTGCCGGGCAGCAGGACCGAACCGAACACGGCGTGGTCGGCGAGCCACGGGTGCGAGTCCAGCGACAACCGGCTGGTGAAGAGGGAGACGTCCTCGCCCGCGACGCCGACCGAGCCGACCAGAAGCGGGTGCTCGGCAGCCTCAAGACCGGCCGAGGACAGGCTCGTACGGCTGCTGCCGCCCAGTGCCGACGCCAGCCAGAAACGCTCGTGCTCGAACGCGTACGTCGGAAGATCCACCCGACGTGCCCCCGTACCGGCGAACACGGCCGACCAGTCCACGGACTCACCCGAGACATGAGCCTCCGCGAGGGCGACCAGCTCGGCATCCTGCGTGTCCCGGTCGGGGAACACGAACACCCGGCCTGCCGAGGGTTCCGCCCCCGCGACCGTCTCCAGCGCGGTCAGGAAGTCCGCGCGTTCGGCCGCCACGATCGCGACCCGGTGTTCGAACCGGGAACGCGTCAGTGAAAGGGAATGGCCGATGTCGAGGAGCGACGGAACGGAGTCCGCCCGCAACTGCGCCAGCAGCCGCTCCGCCTGACCCGCCAACGCCTGTTCCGACTTGGCGGACAGTACCCACGGGATCGCCGGCAGCACGACCTCCGGCTCCTCGGCCGACGCAGGCTCCTGCTCCTGCGGCTGTTCCAGGATGATGTGGGCGTTGGTGCCGCTGATGCCGAACGAGGAGACGGCGGCCCGGCGCGGACGGTCGCCGGTCTCGGGCCATGCGCGGCTCTCGGTGAGGAGCTCCGCCGCACCGGCCGACCAGTCGACGTGGGTGGAAGGCTCGTCCACGTGCAGGGTCTGGGGCATGACGCCGTGGTGCATGGCCATGACCATCTTGATGATGCCCGCGACACCGGCGGCGGCCTGGGTGTGGCCGAGGTTGGACTTGACGGAGCCGAGCCAGAGCGGCCGGTCCTCCGTGCGTTCCTGGCCGTAGGTGGCGATGAGGGCCTGGGCCTCGATGGGGTCGCCCAGGGAGGTGCCGGTGCCGTGGGCCTCGACGATGTCGACCTGGTCGGCCGAGACGCGTGCGTTGGCCAGGGCCTGGCGGATGACGCGCTGCTGCGAGGGTCCGTTCGGGGCGGTCAGGCCGTTGGACGCGCCGTCCTGGTTGACGGCGGATCCGGCGACGACCGCGAGGACCTGGTGGCCCTTGCGGCGGGCCTCGGAGAGCCGCTCGACCAGCAGAACCCCGACACCCTCGCCCCAGCCCGTACCGTCCGCATCGTCCGAGAACGACTTGCACCGGCCGTCGGAGGCGAGGCCCCGCTGGCGGCTGAACTCGGCGAACGTCGTCGGCGTCGACATGACCGTCACACCGCCCGCGAGCGCCATCTCGCATTCACCCGAGCGCAGTGCCTGGATCGCCCAGTGCAGCGCGACGAGGGACGAGGAGCAGGCCGTGTCGATGGTGACGGCCGGGCCCTCCAGACCCAGCGCGTACGCGACACGCCCCGAGAGCACGCTTCCGGACGTGCCCAGCCCCAGGAAGGCGTCGACCCCGGCGGGAATCGACTCCACCCCTGAGCCGTAGTCGTGATACATCAGCCCCGCGAAGACGCCGGTCCGGCTGCCCCGGAGCGTGTCCGGGTCGATCCCGGCCCGCTCCAGCGCTTCCCAGGAGACTTCGAGCAGCAGCCGCTGCTGGGGGTCCATCGCGAGGGCTTCGCGCGGCGAGATCCCGAAGAATCCGGCGTCGAACATCCCCGCGTCGTGCAGGAAACCGCCTTCAAGCGTGAGCGAACGGCCCTCCGCGTCGTCGGCCACGGCGTCCGCGTACAGCCGCGAGAGGTCCCAGCCGCGGTCGGTCGGGAACGGCGCGATGCCGTCGCCACCTGCGGCGACCAGGCGCCACAGGTCCTCGGGGCCGGTCACGCCGCCGGGGTAGCGGCAGCTCATGCCGACGATCGCGATCGGATCGTCGGCCCCGGCAGCCGTGGCCACGATGGTGCCCGCGCCCTGCGCCCCGACCTCACCGACCAGCTCCGTGGTCAGGAATTCGGCGAGGACGGTGGCGGAGGGGTAGTCGAAGACGAGGGTGGCGGGCAGGCGGAGGCCGGTGACCTTGCCGAGGCGGTTGCGGAGTTCGACGGCGGTGAGGGAGTCGAAGCCCAGCTCGGTGAAGGCACGCTGGGCGGGAACCGCGTCGCCCGACGCGTGGCCGAGGACGGCCGCGACCTCGCTCCGTACGACATCCAGCACCAGCTGGAGACGCTCTTCGGCCGAGCGGCCCGCCAGTCGGCCGGCCAGGCCGCCCGCAGCGGAGCCGCCCTGTGCCACAGCGCGCCGCTGCGGTACTCGCACCAGGCCGCGCAGCAGATGCGGGACCTCCGCGCCCTGCGCCGCCGACTTGCGGACCACGGACAGGTCGATACGGACCGGAACCAGCGCGGCGGCATCGGCCGCCATGCCTGCGTCGAAGAGCTCCAGGCCCTCCTCGTTCGACAGCGGTGGCACACCCGCGCGCCGCATGCGTGCGATGTCGGCCGCGTCGAGGCGTCCTGCCATGCCGCCTTCGGCCCAGGGGCCCCAGGCGAGGGAGGTGGCGGGCAGTCCCTGGGCGTGGCGTACGGAGGCCAGGGCGTCGAGGAAGGCGTTTCCGGCGGCGTAGTTGGCCTGACCTGCGGAGCCCAGGACACCGGCGGCGGAGGAGAACAGGACGAAGAAGGAGAGGTCGAGGTGGGCGGTGAGTTGGTGGAGGTGCCAGGCGGCGTCGACTTTGGGGCGTAGGACGGTGGTGAGTCGTTGGGGGGTGAGGGTTTGGAGGGTGGCGTCGTCGAGGGTGCCGGCGGTGTGGATGATGCCGGTGAGGTGGTCGTTTTGGGTGATTTCGTTGATGAGGGTGGTGAGGGCGTTGCGGTCGGTGGTGTCGCAGGTGACCCAGCGGGCGGTGGCGCCGAGGTTGTGGAGTTCGGTGATGAGTTGGGGGCCGTTGGGGCCGCCGTTGGGGCGGCGGGCGGCGAGTACGAGGTTGTGTGCGCCGTGTGTTTGGACGAGGTGGCGGGCGATGAGGGTGCCGAGGGCGCCGTTTGCTCCGGTGATGAGGATGGTGCCGTTTGTGTTGAGTGGTGTGGGTTCGGTGGGTGTGGGTGTGGGGGTTTGGGTGAGGCGGGGGATGTGGGGGGTGTTGTTGGTGGTGAGGGCGATTTGGGGTTCGTTGAGGGTGGTGAGGGTGGTGAGGGTGTGGTGGTCGGGGGTGGGTGTGTTGGTGGGGGTGTCGATGAGGGTGATGCGGTCGGGGTGTTCGGCTTGGGCGGAGCGGATGAGGCCCCAGGTGGTGGCTGCGGTGAGGTCGGTGAGGTCGGTGATGGGGGTGGCGCCGTGGGTGAGGACGATGAGGTGGGTGGTGTCGGGGTGGTCCTCGTCGAGCCAGGTCTGCAGGTGGGTGAGGGTGTCGGTGACCCGGGTGTGGACGTCGGTGATCTGGTCGATGTCGGCGTCGGGGCCGGGGATCTCCAGGACTTCGAACTCCCCGGCCGGTGCGGTGTCCGGCACTGCCGGGGCCGGGACCCATTCGAGGTGGAAGAGCGAGTCGGTGTGGGTGTGGGGGGTTGCTCCGTCGATTTGTTCGGCGGTGACGGGGCGGAGGGTGAGTGCGTCGATGTGTCCGACGGGGGTTCCGGTGCCGTCGGCGAGGTCGAGGGTGATGGTGGCGTTCTGGTGGTGGGTGATGCGGACGCGCAGGACGGGGGAGCCGATGGCGGTGAGGGTTACGCCGGTCCAGGCGAAGGGGAGTCCGGGGCCGTCGAGTCCGGTGGGTCCGCCGGTGGCTGCGATGGCGTGGAGGGTGGCGTCGAGGAGTGCGGGGTGGAGGCCGAAGCGGTTTGCTTCGTCCCAGAGGTCCTGGTCGAGGGCGACCTCGGCGTAGATCTCGTTGTCGCGTTGCCAGACGGTGCGCAGGCCCTGGAAGACGGGGCCGTAGCCGAATCCGGCGGCGGCCATGTTCTCGTACAGGCCGTCGGTCTCGACGAGGACCGCGTCGCGCGGCGGCCATTCGGTGAGGGGGGTGGCGGGGGTGGCGGGTTCGGTGGAGAGGGAGCCTGTGGCGTGCAGGGTCCAGGCGTTGGTCTCGGTGCTGGAGTGGATGGTGACCGAGCGGTGGTTGTCGGCTTCGGCGGCGCCGACGACGACCTGGAGAACGACCGCGCCGTGTTCCGGGAAGACCAGCGGGGCCTGGATGGTCAGCTCGTCCAGCACGCCGCAGCCGATGCGCTCGCCTGCGTGGAGTGCGAGTTCGACGAACGCGGTGCCGGGCAGCAGGACCGAACCGAACACGGCGTGGTCGGCGAGCCACGGGTGCGAGTCCAGCGACAACCGGCTCGTCAGTACGAGTCCGTCGCCGTCCGCGAGGAGAACCTCGGCACCCAGCAGCGGGTGCTCCGCAGCACTCATGCCGAACCCTGTCGGGTCCTCGGCCCTGGTGCCCGAGAGGAGCCAGTAGTGCTGGTGGTCGAAGGCGTAGGTGGGCAGGTCGGTGCGCCGGGCGCCGGTGTTGGAGTAGTACGCCGTCCAGTCGACGGCCCGGCCCCGGACGTGGAGTTCGGCCACAGCCGCGACGAGCGCTGCGGTCTCGGTACGGTCCTTGCGCAGGGCGGGGAGGAATGCGGCGTTTTCAGTGACGCAGGACTGGCCCATGGCGGAGAGGACACCGCCGGGGCCGAGTTCCAGGTACGTGGTGACGCCCCGGGTCTGCAACTGCCGTACCCCGTCGAGGAAGCGGACGGCCTGGCGGACGTGGTCCACCCAGTAGTCGGCGGTCAGAAGCTCCTCACCCGCGAGTTCGCCGGTCAGGTTGGAGACGATCGGGATCTGCGGTGCATGGAAGGTCAGGTTGTCCGCGACCGTCTTGAACTCGGCGAGCATGGGTTCCATGCGCGGCGAGTGGAAGGCATGGCTGACGCGGAGCCGCTTCGTCTTCGCGAAACCCGACGCGATGGCGAGTACGGCGTCCTCGTCACCCGAGATGACGACGGAGTCCGGACCGTTCAGAGCGGCGATGGAGACGCCGTCTGTGAGCAGAGGCAGGACCTCTGCCTCGGTGGCCTGGACGGCGACCATGGCTCCGCCGGTGGGTAGTGCCTGCATGAGGCGGCCCCGGGCGGCGACCAGCGCCGCCGCGTCCTCCAGGGACCACACGCCCGCGACGTGGGCGGCGGCCAGCTCACCGATGGAGTGGCCGAGGAGGTAGTCCGGGGTGACAGCCCAGTGCTCCAGCAGCCGGAACAGCGCGACCTCAACAGCGAACAGGCCCGCCTGCGTGTAGACGGTCTGGTCGATCAGCTCCGACCCACCGAACACCACATCCCTGACCGACTGGTCGAGATGCCGGTCGAGTTCGGCGCACACCGCGTCGAACGCGTCGGCGAACACCGGGTACGCCTCGTACAGCTCACGGCCCATCCCGGCCCGCTGCGAACCCTGACCCGAGAACAGGAACGCCGAACGACCACCCTGCACGGCACCACGGACGACACCTGCCGCCGTACCGCCGGAGGCCAGCACCGTGAGCCCCCGCAGGAGCCCCTCGCGGTCATCGGCCACCACCGCGGCCCGGTGCTCGAAGCGTGCACGTGTTGTGGCCAGGGACCAGGCCACATCGAGCGGGGACGTGTCGGTGTCCTCGCCGATCCGGTCCAGCAGGCGCTCCGCCTGACCGGCCAGAGCCCCCTCCGACTTGGCCGACAGCACCCACGGCACTGCCGGCAGCGCGGCAACGAGGTTCTCGGCCCGCTCGGGCCCGGCCTGCGGCTGCTCGATGATCACATGCGCGTTGGTGCCGCTCACGCCGAAGGAAGAGACAGCGGCCCGGCGCGGACGGTTGCCCTGCTGCGGCCACTCGCGGGCCTCGGTGAGCAGCTCGATCGCACCTGACTCCCAGTCCACCTTCGTGGACGGGCGGCCGACATTCAGTGTCTGCGGCATGACGCCGTGGCGCATGGCCATGATCATCTTGATGATGCCTGCGACACCGGCGGCGGCCTGGGTGTGGCCGAGGTTGGACTTCAGTGAGCCGAGCCAGAGCGGCCGGTCCTCGGGCCGGTCCTGGCCGTAGGTGGCCAGCAGGGCCTGGGCCTCGATGGGGTCGCCCAGCGTCGTGCCGGTGCCGTGGGCCTCGACGATGTCGACCTGGTCGGCCGAGACGCGTGCGTTGGCCAGGGCCTGGCGGATGACGCGCTGCTGCGACGGACCGTTCGGGGCGGTCAGGCCGTTGGACGCACCGTCCTGGTTGACTGCCACTCCCCGCACGACCGCCAGGACCTGGTGGCCCTTGCGGCGGGCGTCGGAGAGACGCTCGACGAGGAGCATGCCGACGCCCTCGGACCAGCCGGTGCCGTCCGCGTCGTCCGAGAAGGACTTGCAGCGGCCGTCGGCGGCGAGGCCGCCCTGGCGCTGGAAGTCGAGGAATGCGGTGGGCGTGGCCATCACGGTCACACCGCCGGCCAGCGCCATCTCGCACTCGCCCGAGCGCAGTGCCTGGGTCGCGAGGTGCAGGGCGACCAGTGAGGACGAGCAGGCCGTGTCGACGGTGACCGCCGGGCCCTCCAGCCCGAGGGTGTAGGCGATGCGGCCGGTCACGACGCTGCCGGTGTTCCCGATGCCGAGGAACGCCTCCACGCCCTCGGGCACGGAGTTCGGCGACATCGCGTAGTCGTGGTACATCAGGCCGGCGAAGACGCCGGTGCGGCTGCCGCGTACGGTCGCCGGGTCGATCCCGGCCTGTTCCATGGCCTCCCAGGAGGTCTCCAGCAGCAGCCGCTGCTGCGGGTCCATCGCCAGGGCCTCGCGTGGCGAGATCCCGAAGAACGCCGGGTCGAACAGGCCCGCGTCGTGCAGGAAACCGCCCTCCAGGGCGAGTTCCTGCTGGTCGCCGTCCGTATCGAGGAGCCGTTCCAGGTCCCAGCCGCGGTCGGTGGGGAAGGCTGAGATGCCGTCGGTGCCGGTGGCGACGAGGTTCCAGAGGTCTTCGGGGGAGGTGATGTTGCCGGGGTAGCGGCAGGCCATGCCGACGATGGCGATGGGTTCGTCGTCGCCGGCAGTGGTCGTGGCCGTCGTGTTCGTGGTGGTGGTTTCGCCGGAGAGTTCGTCGGTGAGGTGGTCGGCGAGTTGTCCGGCGGAGGGGTAGTCGAAGACGAGGGTGGCCGGGAGGCGCAGGCCGGTGACGGTGTTGAGGCGGTTGCGGAGTTCGACGGCGGTGAGGGAGTCGAAGCCCAGCTCGGTGAAGGCGCGTTCGGCCGGGACCGCGTCGCCGGACGTGTGGCCGAGGACGGCCGCGACCTCGCCTCGCACGGTGTCCAGGATCAGCTGGGTGCGCTCGTCGGTGCCGAGGGTCAGCAGGCGTTGCACGAGCGCGGAGGACTGACCGCTGCCGGCCCGCGCCGCACGACGATGCGTCGTACGGATCAGACCACGCAGCAGGGACGGGACGACAGGGGCCTTGCGGAAGGCCGCCAGATTCAGGCGGACCGGGGCGAGGACCGCCTCGTCCACGCGGAACGACGCGTCGAAGAGCTCCAGGCCCTGCGAGTGCGTGAACGGCGCGATGCCGCTGCGGCTCATCTTCTCGATGTCGGCCGCGTCGAGCCGGAGCATGCCGCTGTCGGCCCAGGGGCCCCAGGCGAGGGAGGTGGCGGGCAGTCCCTGGGCGTGGCGTATGGAGGCCAGGGCGTCGAGGAAGGCGTTCGCGGCGGCGTAGTTGGCCTGGCCCGCGGAGCCCAGGACCCCGGCGGCCGAGGAGAACAGCACGAAGAACGACAGATCGAGACCGGCCGTGAGCTCGTGGAGATACCAGGCCGCGTCGGCCTTGGGACGCAGAACACCCGTGACCCGCTCCGGGGTCAACGACTCCAGCACACCGTCGTCCACGACACCCGCGGCATGCACCACACCCGCCAGACCGCCCTCCCGGACGATCCCGGAAACCACACCCTCCAGCGCATCCCGGTCCGTGACATCACACTCCACCCACCGGACCGACGCCCCCAACTCCTCCAGCTCCGCGACCAGCCCGGTCCCCGCACGCCGCGACACCAGCACCAGATCCCGCACACCCCGCACCGTCACCAGATGACGCGCCACCAACCCACCCAGCGCACCACCCGCACCCGTGACCAGAACCGCACCCGCAACACCCGCACCCACAGCCCCCGCAACGTCCGCGCCGGCAGGCTCAGCAACCCGCCCCAACCGGGGCACCAGCACCTCACTCCCACGAACCGCCACCTGCGGCTCACCCAGACCAACCAGACCCGCAACCCCATCAAACCCCGCGGGATCACCCTCCACATCAACAAGAACAATCCGCTCCGGATGCTCCGACTGCGCCGAACGCACCAGCCCCCACACCGCAGCCGCACCAAGATCCGAAACCTCACCCACCGCACCACACGTCACCACCACCAGACGGGCGGACGCGTCCCGGTCGGTGGCCAGCCACTCCTGCACCTGTGCCAGTACGTCGACGACGGTCGCGTGCACGCCCGATACGACATCGGCGTCCGCCTCGGCGGTCGGCACGACCAGGACATCGAACTCCGCCGTGTCCTGCGCGGCCGGAGCGGAGCCGCTCGGTACCGGGGTCCACTCCAGCCGGAAGAGGGAGTCGGAACTGCCGCTCTGCGCGGCGCCGTCCAGCTGCTGCGCGGTGACCGGGCGCAGGACCAGGGATCCGATCCGGCCCACCGGCGAACCGGTTCCATCGGCCAGATCGAGCGAGACCGTGCCGTCGGAGGCGGTGATCCGGGCCCGCAGGACGGGGGATCCCACCGCGAACAGGCTCACACCGGTCCAGGCGAACGGCAGCCCCGGGCCCTCAAGACCGGCCAGGCCGCCACCCACGCCGATGGCGTGCAGGGCGGAGTCGAGAAGCGCCGGGTGCAGACCGAACCGGCCCGCCTGCTCGACGGCGTCCTCGGGCAGGGCGACCTCGGCGAACAGCTCTCCACCGCGCCGCCACACGGCTCGCAGGCCCTGGAAGACGGGGCCGTAGCCGTAGCCGATCTCGGTCATGGAGTCGTACATGCCGTCGACCGGAACGGCCTCGGCGTCACGCGGCGGCCATTCGGCCAGCTCCGCGCCCGGGACGAGGGTCTCGGCAGAGACGACACCGGAGGCGTGCAGCGTCCACGTCCCGTCCTCGGCACCCGCGGGGGCCGAATGGACGGTGACGTGGCGCCGGCCGTCCGCGTCCGCCGTGCCCACGACGACCTGAAGCACCATGGCGCCGCGCTCGGGCAGGACCAGCGGCGCCTGCAGGGTGAGCTCTTCCAGGGCCCCGCAGCCGATGCGCTCCCCTGCGTGGAGTGCGAGCTCGACGAACGCGGTGCCGGGCAGCAGGACGGAGCCGAAGATCGCGTGGTCGGCGAGCCACGGGTGCGAGTCCAGGGACAGCCGGCTCGTCAGTACGAGTCCGTCGCCGTCGGCGAGGAGCACCTCGGCACCCAGCAGCGGGTGTTCGGCACTGTGCAGACCGAATCCGGTGACATCACCGTTCAGCCCCGGCAAGACCTCCGGCCAGTAGTGCTGGTGCTGGAAGGCGTAGGTGGGCAGGTCGGTGCGCCGGGCGCCGGTGTTGGCGTAGTACGCGGCCCAGTCGATGGAAGCACCGTGCGCGTACAGCTCCGCCACGGCGGTGGTGAGCGCTTCGGTCTCGGTGCGGTTCTTGCGCAGGGCCGGTACGAAGCCGGCCTCGTCGTCGGTGGCGCAGGACTGGCCCATGGCGGAGAGCACACCGCCGGGGCCGAGCTCCACGTAGGTCGTGACGCCATGGGACTCCAACTGGCGCATTCCGTCGAGGAAGCGGACGGCCTGGCGGACGTGGTCCACCCAGTACTCGGCGCTCAGCAGCTCTTCACCCGCAACCTCACCCGTGAGGTTGGAGACGATCGGGAGCTTCGGGGCGTGGAAGGTCAGGCCCTCGGCGATGGTCTTGAACTCGGCGAGCATGGGTTCCATGCGCGGCGAGTGGAAGGCATGGCTGACGCGGAGGCGCTTTGTCTTCCCGAAGCCGGATGCGATGGCGAGTACGGCGTCCTCGTCGCCGGAGATGACGACGGAGTCCGGACCGTTCAGGGCGGCGATCGAGACGCCGTCGGTGAGCAGCGGCAGGACTTCCGCTTCGGTGGCCTGGATGGCAACCATGGCTCCGCCGGTGGGTAGTGCCTGCATGAGGCGGCCCCGGGCGGCGACCAGCGCCGCCGCGTCCTCCAACGACCACACACCCGCCACGTGCGCGGCGGCCAGCTCACCGATCGAGTGGCCGAGCAGGTAGTCGGGCGTGACAGCCCAGTGTTCCAGCAGCCGGAACAGCGCGACCTCGACCGCGAACAGTCCGGCCTGCGTGTAGACGGTCTGGTCGATCAGCTCCGACCCACCGAACACCACATCCCTGACCGGCTGGTCGAGATGCCGGTCCAACTCCGCGCACACAGCGTCGAACGCGTCGGCGAACACCGGGTACGCCTCGTACAGCTCACGGCCCATCCCGGCCCGCTGCGAACCCTGACCCGAGAACAGGAACGCCGAACGACCACCCCGTACAGCGCCACGCACCACACCCGGCACCGACCGGCCCTCGGACACCGCCCGCAGCAGTGCCTCACGGTCCTCACCGACCACCACCGCACGGTGCTCGAACGCCGTACGCGTCACGGCCAGCGAGTAACCCACATCCAGCGCCGACGCCGCACCCACCAGGCCGAGCAACCGCTCCGCCTGACCCGCCAACGCCTCCTCAGACTTCGCCGACAGCACCCACGGCACCACCGGCAACACAGACCCGACAACCGAAGGCTCGACCGCCGCCTCCTCCTGCGCCTGCTCCAAAATCACGTGCGCGTTCGTCCCACTGATCCCGAACGACGACACACCCGCCCGACGCGGGCGATCGCCCACCTCCGGCCACTCCCGCGCCTCCGCCAGCAACTCCACCGCACCCGCCGACCAGTCCACCTTCGACGAAGGCGCATCGACGTGCAGGGTCTGCGGCAGTACGCCGTGGCGCATGGCCATGACCATCTTGATCACGCCACCGACGCCCGAAGCGGCAGCTGCGTGGCCGATGTTCGACTTGATCGAGCCGAGCCAGAGCGGCCGGTCCTCCGTGCGTTCCCGGCCGTACGTGGCCAGCAGAGCCTGGGCCTCGATGGGGTCGCCCAGCTTCGTACCGGTGCCGTGGGCCTCCACGGTGTCCACATCGGCGGTGGTCAGGCCGGAGTTGGCCAGGGCCTGGCGGATGACGCGCTGCTGCGACGGACCGTTCGGCGCGGTCAGGCCGTTCGACGCACCGTCCTGGTTGACGGCCGAGCCGCGGATGACAGCGAGCACCTGGTGGCCGTTGCGGCGCGCCTCGGAGAGGCGCTCGACGAGGAGCACGCCGACGCCCTCGGACCAGCCGGTGCCGTCCGCGTCGTCCGAGAAGGACTTGCAGCGGCCGTCGGTGGCCAGGCCGCGCTGGCGGCTGAACTCCACGAATCCCGTGGGTGTCGCCATCAGGGCGACACCTCCGGCCACGGCCATCGTGCACTCGCCCGAGCGCAGCGACTGGGCCGCGAGGTGCAGGGCGACCAGCGACGACGAGCAGGCCGTGTCCACCGTCACCGCCGGGCCCTCCAGGCCCAGGATGTAGGAGACGCGGCCGGAGAGCACGCTGGTGGCCATACCGGTGAGCAGGTGGCCCTCGGTGCCGGTGCCTTCGGCGGTGCGGCCGAGGTCGGCGCCGTAACCGGAGGCGGAGGCGCCGGCGAAGACGCCGATGCGGTGGCCCCGTACGGATCCGGCGTCGATGCCGGCCCGCTCGAAGACCTCCCAGGACACTTCGAGCATCAGTCGCTGCTGCGGGTCCATCGCCAGGGCCTCGCGCGGCGAGATCCCGAAGAAGTCCGCGTCGAAGCCGGGGGCGTCGTGCAGGAATCCGCCGTCGCGGACGTACGAGGTGCCGTGCGCCTCGGGGTCCGGGTCGTACAGCGAGTCGAGGTCCCAACCACGGTTCGTGGGGAAGGAGCTGATGCCGTCGCCGCCGGAGGCGACGAGCCGCCACAGGTCCTCCGGGCCGGCCACGCCGCCCGGGAAGCGGCAGGCCATGCCGACGATCGCGATCGGCTCGTCGTCATCGCCCGCTCCCGCCACGGCTGCCGCGTCCCCGCCGGGAACCGTGCCGGTCACGAAGAGTTCGGACTCGATGAAGCGGGCCAGCGCGGTCGGGTTGGGGTGGTCGAACACCAGGGTGCTGGGCAGCCGTACGCCGGTCTCCTGGACCAGCCGGTTGCGCAGGTCGATCGCGGTGAGGGAGTCGAAGCCCAGGTCACGGAAGGCGCGGTCGGGACGGATCTCGTCGACGGTGCCGTGGCCGAGCACCGCGGCAGCCTCGGTCCGTACGAGTTCCATGAGCAGCGCCGTACGGTCGGCCGGGGACAACCCCGCCAGCCGGTCGCGCATCCGGGACCGGCTGTCGTGCGCCTCGCCGCCGGACGCGGTGTCCACGGATTCCCCGTCGGCCAGGGCGATGGCCTCGGGAAGGTCACTGAGCAGCGGTCGCGGGCGGGCAGCGGTGAACGCGGGCAGGAAACGGTCCCAGTCGACATCGGCGACGGCCACATGGGTGTCGTCGTGGTCGAGGGCGTGCTTGAGCGCGCCGATGGCGTGCTCGGGGGACATGGTGCGGATGCCGCGCCGGGCCAGCCGCTCGCCCTCGCGGCCGTCGGCGAGCCCGCCGCCGCCCCACGCGCCCCAGGAGACCGAGGTGGCGGCGGCACCGCGTTCGCGGCGCCGCTGGGCGAGCGCGTCGAGATAGGTGTTTCCGGTGGCGTACGCGCCCTGGCCCCGGCTGCCCCAGACGCTGGAGATGGAGGAGAACAGGACGAACGCGTCGATCTCGTCGTCCTGGTCGCGGAGCAGCTCGTCCAGGTGGGCGGCACCGGCCGCTTTGGCCCGTATCTCGTCCCCGAACGTGCCGAGGTCGATGTCGGTCAGCGGGGTGTCGCTGGCGATGCCGGCCGTGTGGAACACCGAGCGCAGGGCCGGGCCGCCGTCCGTCCGTACGGACTCCAGCAGCGCCGCCAGGGCATCCCGGTCGGAGACGTCGCAGGCGACGACGGTCGCCGGGGCGCCCAACGTGCCCAGTTCGGCGACCAGTTCGGAAGCGCCGGGGGCCTCGGGGCCGCGCCGGCTGGTCAGGACGATCCGCTCGGCGCCGTTCGCGGCGAGCCAGCGGGCGGTGTGTGCGCCCAGGGCGCCGGTACCGCCGGTGATCAGAGCCGTGCCGCGCGGGACGAACGCGGGGCGCCCTGCCGGGGCGGCGCTGCGCGGGTCGTGGGCGAGACGGCGTACGAACAGGCCGGAGGAACGCAGCGCGATCTGGTCCTCGGCGCCGTCGGCGAGGGCCGCGCACAGCCGGTCGGCGGCGCGCTCGTCGAGTTCGGCGGGCAGGTCGATCAGACCGCCCCAGCGCTCGCCGTGTTCCAGTCCGATAACCCGGCCGAGGCCCCACAGGGGTGCCTGCGCGGGCTGGTGGAGGGACTCGGAGCGGCCGATGGTGACCGCGCCGTGGGTGGCGATCCACAGCGGGGCGTCGAGACCGGCGTCACCGAGCGCCTGGGCGAGGAGCACGGTCGCACGGGTACCGGCGGGGACGGCCCCGATCGCGAACGCGTCGTCGGAGGCGTTGGAGTCGCTGGAGTTGTCCGAGGTGTCCGCGGCGAGCGCCAGCAGCGAGAGCACGCCGGCCGGGCCGCCCTCCACCTGCCCGGCCAGGAGGTCCGCGAGCGACGCGCGGTCCAGGTCCTGGGGGTCGACGTCGACCACGGTGACCGAGTCGCCCCGGTCCCGGAGCGCCTCCGTCACCCGGTCGACGAGTGCTCCGTACGCGGTCCGGGTGGGCGTCAGGACCAGCCAGTCGCCCACCGGGGAAGCGGGGCCGGCCGTGGTGGCCGGCTTCCAGTCGATGCGGTGGCGCAGCCCGTCGACGATGTCGAGATCGCGGTTGCGGCGACGCCACGCGGCCAGCGCGGGAAGCGCGGCGGCCAGCGGGTCGACGTCCACGGGACGCATGGCGTCGGCGAGGGCGGTGAGGTCCTCGCGTTCCACCGCTTCCCAGAAGCGGGCCTCGTTGCGGAAGGTGGCCAGCACCTCGGCCGCGTCCTGCGCGGCGGTCGGGGTCGGCCAGAAGCGCTGCCGCTGGAAGGCGTACGTCGGCAGGTCCACCCGACGGCTGCCCGTTCCGGCGTAGAAGGACGCCCAGTCCACGGCCGTGCCCCGGACGTGCAGCGCGGCGAGCGAGGCGGTGATCGCGTGGGGCTCGGGCCGGTCCTTGCGCAGGGCGGCCACGAAGGAGACGGAGTCGGCGCTCCCCTCGTTCCCAGCAGTCCCAGCAGTCTCCGCGTCGGCGACACTGGCCTGGCCCATGGCGGTCAGCACGCCGCCCGGTCCGAGTTCGAGGAACGTGGTGACGCCCTGGTCGGCCAGCGCGCGCACACCGTCGGCGAAGCGGACGGCCTCGCGGACGTGGCGCACCCAGTAACCGGGGTCGCGGACCTCCTGCGAACGCAGCATGCGGCCGGTCACGTTGGACACGACCGACAGCCGGGGCGGGTGGAACGTCAGGCTCTCCGCGACCCGGCGGAACTCGTCGAGCATGGGCTCCATGAGCGGGGAGTGGAAGGCATGGCTGACCTGCAGCCGCCGCGTCTTACGGCCCTGCTCACCGAGGGCGGCGGCGATCTCGGCCACGGCTTCCTCGGCACCCGAGATCACCACGGCGCGCGGCCCGTTGACCGCGGCGACCGACACGTCCGCACGACCGTCGAGAAGTCCGGCCACCTCTTCCTCGGTGGCCTGCACGGACACCATCGCGCCGCCCGCGGGCAGCGCCTGCATGAGCCGGCCACGGGCGGCGACCAGCGCACCCGCGTCCTCAAGCGTGAGCACACCCGCCACATGGGCGGCCGTGATCTCGCCGACCGAGTGCCCGAGCAGGTGATCCGGGGTGACCCCCCAGGAGCTGACCAGACGGAACAGGGCCACCTCGACGGCGAACAGACCAGCCTGCGTGTACACGGTGGCGTCGAGCAGCGCCGCCTCGGCGCTGCCCGGCTCCGAGAAGACGACCTCGCGCACGGACAGGTCGACATGGCCCGCCAGGTGCCGGTCCAGCTCGGCACAGACCGCGTCGAAGGCCTCGGCGTACACCGGGTACGCCTCGTACAGCTCACGGCCCATGCCGGGCCGCTGCGAACCCTGCCCGGAGAACATCAGGCCGAGCCGGCCCGGCACCGCCAGGCCGCGCACCGTGCCCTGCGCGTTCTCGCCCCGGGCCAGCGCCCGCAGGCCGTTCAGCAGGGTGTCCCGGCTCTCGCCCAGCACGACGGCCCGGTGCTCCAGCGCCGACCGTCCGGTGGCCAGCGAGAAGCCCAGGTCGAGGACGCGTCGCCCGTCGTCCTCGGCACCGTCCGCCGCGAGATGCGTCAGCAGCCGGTCCGCCTGGGCCGCGAGGCCCTGCGCGGAGGCGCCGGACACGAGCCACGGGTGCACGGCGACCGATCCAGCCGATCCAGCCGATTCATCCGATCCGTCCGGGTTGGATATTGAGTCGGACACCGGGTCGGGAGCCTGCTCGACGATGATGTGCGCGTTGGTGCCGCTCACGCCGAAGGACGACACGGCGGCCCGGCGCGGCCGGCCGGTCTCCGGCCAGTCGCGCGCCTCGGTGAGCAGCTCCACCTCGCCCGCCGCCCAGTCGACGTGCGGGGTCGGCTCGTCGACGTGCAGGGTGCGCGGCAGCACACCATGACGCATCGCCATGACCATCTTGATCACACCGGCCACACCCGAAGCGGCCTGAGCGTGACCCATGTTGGACTTCATCGAGCCGAGCCACAGCGGCTGTCCCGCCGAGCGCTCCTGCCCGTACGTGTCCACCAGGGCCTGCGCCTCGATCGGGTCGCCCAGCACGGTGCCCGTGCCGTGCGCCTCGACCGCGTCGACCTCCGCCGACGCCAGGTCCGCGTTGGCCAGGGCCTGGCGGATGACCCGCTGCTGGGCCGTACCGTTCGGGGCGGTCAGCCCGTTGGAGGCGCCGTCCTGGTTGACCCCCGTACCGCGTACGACGGCCAGGACCTGGTGCCCGTTGCGCACCGCGTCGGAAAGCCGCTCGACGAGCAGCACACCGACGCCCTCGGCCCAACCGGTGCCATCGGCGGCCGCGGCGAAGGACTTGCAGCGCCCGTCGACGGCGAGCCCGCCCTGCTTGCTGAACTCGGCGTACGCCTCGGGCACCGCCATCACGGCGACACCACCCGCGAGCGCGAGCTCGCACTCGCCGGACCGCAGCGCCTGGACGGCCATGTGGAGTGCGACCAGCGACGACGAGCAGGCCGTGTCGACCGTCACCGCCGGGCCCTCAAGACCGAGGGTGTAGGCGATGCGGCCGGAGACCACACTGCCCGCCGTACCGGTCAGGAAGTAGCCCTCGACGTTCTCGGACGCGTTCTGCAGCTTGTTCTCGTACCCGGAGACCGCCGCACCGGCGAAAACACCGGTACGGGTGCCGCGCAGCGCCGACGGAGCCACCCCGGCCCGCTCGACCGCCTCCCAGGCGGCCTCCAGCAGGAGCCGCTGCTGCGGGTCCATGGCAAGCGCCTCACGCGGCGAGATCCCGAAGAACCCGGCGTCGAACTCGGCGGCATCGGGGACGAACCCGCCCTCGTACGCACCCGAGCCCGCCGGACTCGTCGCGTACAGGGCGTCGATGTCCCACCCCCGGTCGGCCGGGAAGGGGCCCACCGCGTCGCGGCCCTCGTCCACCAGCCGCCACAGGTCCTCGGGGCTCGCGACACCGCCGGGGTACCGGCAGCTCATACCGATGATCGCAATGGGCTCCCGGGCCGCCTCGGTGATCCGGGCGTTCTCCTTCCGCAGCCGCTCGGTCTCCTTGACCGACGCCCGCAGAGCCTCGAGAACCTTGTCCGCCGAAGTAGCCATCATGCACTCCACATTTCGCACGTCATCATGAGCCGTTGTCTCCCAGAGCCAGCTGGATCAGGCTTTCGGCGTCCATGTCGTCAATCGAGTCGTCGTCAATCGAGTCGTCCGCTGCCACGGCCGGGGCCGGAGCCGTTGCCGCGTCGGGCGCCGGAACAGGTACCGGCTCCGCGGCGCCGGTCGCCACCGGCAGGTCGAACTTGGTCCGCAGGAAAGCGGCGAGCACCACAGGGGTCGGGTGGTCGAAGACCAGCGCGGCGGGCAGCCGCAGCCCCGTGGCCCGGGTGATCCGGTTTCTCAGGTCCACCGCGGTCAGCGAGTCGAAGCCGAGGGTCCGGAAGGGCTTGTCGGGCCGTACGTCGGAGGGCCCGGCCAGACCGAGCACCGCCGCCGCGTGATCCCGTACCAGTTCGAGCAGCGTGTACTCCTGCTCGGGACCGGGTAGTTCGGCGAGTTCGGCACGCAGCACGGCCGCCGCGTCCTGCCCGGCGTCCTGACCGTCCGCCGCCTCCGCGGCGTCGTCCGCCCGCACCGCACCGCGCACCTCCGGCAGGTCGCCGATCAGCGCACTCGGGCGCAGTCCGGTGAATGCCGGGGCGAAGTCCCGCCAGTCGATGTCGGCGACGACGACCGTCGTCTCCCCGTGCTCGACGGCCTGCCGCATCGCGGACACCGCGAGGTCCGGCGCCATCGCCGACAGGCCGAGGCCGCTGAGCGCGCCCCCGACGCCGGCGCCGCCGGCCAGCCCGTCGCCCTCCCACCAGCCCCAGGACACGGACGTCGCGGACCGGCCCAGGGACCGGCGCCGGTGGGCCAGCGCGTCGAGGGACGCGTTCGCCGCCGCGTACGCAGAGTGCCGGGCATTGCCCCACACCCCGGAGATCGATGAGAAGAGGACGAACGCGTCCACGGAGTCGCCCAGCGCCTCGTCGAGGTGCAGGGCGCCGTTGACCTTGCCGGACAGGACGGTCGCGTAGGCGGCCGCATCCGTGTCCTGCACGGCCGCCGTGTCGTCCACGCCCGCCGTGTGGAAGACGCTGCCCACCGGGCGGCCCTCCGCCCGCAGCCGCTCGACAAGCACGTCGACCTGGTCCCGGTCGGCCACGTCACAGGCCACGACCGACGCGGAGGCACCGGCCTGGGCCAGCTCCTCCACCAGCTCCGCCGCTCCCGGACTGTCCGGACCGCGGCGGCTCGTCAACACGATGTGCTCGGCGCCCTCGGCGGCCAGCCAACGGGCGACATGCCCGCCGACGGAACCGGTGCCGCCGGTGACCAGCACCGAACCACGGGGCTCGAATCGGCGTACGGCCTCGCCGAGCGAAGCCCGGCCGATCCGCCGGGCGAAAACGCCCTCGCCGCGCACCGCGACCTGGTCCTCGGCGCCGTAAGCGCCGGACAGCACGGCGCACACCCGTTCCGCCACCGATGCGTCGCCCCCTTCCGCCGCCGCGTCGGGCAGGTCGATGAGACCACCCCAACTTCCCGGAGCCTCAAGGGCGATGGCCTGGCCCATGCCCCACAGCTGTGCCTGCACCGGACTGCTTGCCGGATCGCTGTAACCGGTCTGTCCAATCTGGACGCCGCCACTGGTGAGGCACCACAGCGGTGCTCGCACGGCGGTGTCGTCGAGAGCCTGCACGAGGGCGAGCGTGCGGGCGGTCGCGGCCGGAAGCTCCGAACCCAGAGCCGGATCGGCACTCTCGTCCAGGGCCAGCAGCGACAGCGCACCGCTGTACGTGGGCGCGTCCCCGTCACCGAGAGCCGTCAGCGCCTTGGCGATTCCCGCCCGGTCGCTCTGGTGCTCGGTGATCAGCAACGGCACCACCCCGGCCCCCCGTGCGGCCAGCTGCCGGGAGCATTCGGCCACCAGCGCCCCGTCGGCCAGCGCCTCGGGCAGGACCAGCAGCCACGCGCCGGAAAGAGCACCGGGGGCACCCGAGGAAACCAACGGCTTCCAGGTGATCCGGTACCGCCACGAGTCCAGGGTTGTGAGAGCGGTAGCAGTCCGCCGCCACCCGGCCAGCGCCGGCAGTACGGCACTCAGCGGTCCGGCATCGACACCGCCCAGCTGTCGGGCGAGCGCCTCGGCGTCACCGTCCTCCACGGCCTTCCAGAACTCCGCTTCCGCGGTGGACTGTTCGGCCGTTACGGAGGTGGCGGAGGCGGTGGCAGGAGTCTCGGGCTCGTCCTTGAGCCAGTAGCGGGTGCGTTGGAAGGGGTAGGTGGGGAGGGTGGTGCGGGTGGCGTCGGTGTCGGCGAAGACGGTTGTCCAGTTGATGGTGGTGCCGTGGACGTGGGCTTCGGCGAGGGAGGTGAGGAAGCGGTCGAGTCCGCCTTCGTCGCGGCGGAGGGTGCCGAGGACGGCTGCGTCGGTGCCGGTGTTCTCGGTGGTGCCCTGGAGGCCGAGGGAGAGGACGGGGTGGGGGCTGACCTCGATGAAGACGGTGTGGCCGTCGGTGAGGGCGGTGCGGGTGGCCTGTTCGAACTCGACGGTTTCGCGGAGGTTGTTGTACCAGTAGCCTGCGCCCATTTCCGTGCCGTTGAGCAGTCCGCCCGTGAGGGAGGAGTACAGGGCCACATCGCCCGCGCTCGGTGCGATGCCCGCGAGGAGCTTCGCGAGCTCGGCCTCGATCTCTTCGACGTGGGCGGAGTGGGAGGCGTAGTCCACGTCCACCTTGCGGGCGCGGATCTCGTTCGCCTGGCAGTCGGTGACCAGCTCGTCCAGAGCCTCCGGATCACCGGAAACCACCACGGACGAGGGGCCGTTGACGGCGGCGATGGAGATCCGCCCGTCCCACGCCGTGATCTTCTCGCGTACCCAGGTTGCGGGCTGGGCGACGGAGACCATGCCGCCGCGGCCGGCGAGGGCGGTGATGGCCCGGCTGCGTAGCGCGACGACCTTCGCTGCGTCGCTCAGGGACAGGATGCCGGCGACGGCGGCTGCGGCGATCTCGCCCTGGGAGTGGCCGATGACGGCTGCGGGTTCGACTCCGTAGGAGCGCCACAGTTCGGCGAGGGAGACCATGACGGCCCATAGGACGGGCTGGACGACGTCGACGCGGTCGAAGCCGGGCGCGCCGTCGGTGCCGCGTACGACATCGGTCAGCGACCAGTCGGTGTACGGGTCCAGCGCGGCGGCGCATTCGGCCATGCGTGCTGCGAATGCGGGTGAGGTGTCGAGGAGTTCCACGGCCATGCCGGTCCATTGGGCGCCCTGGCCGGGGAAGACGAATACGGGGCGGGGTGAGGTCTGGGTTTCGGCGGCGGTGGTGGTGTTGGTGGTGGGGTGGTTGTGGGTGAGGGCTTCGAGGGCGGTGAGGTAGTCGTCCCGGTGGGTGGCTGTGATGGCTGCGCGGTGGTCGAAGTGGGTTCGGGTGAGGGCGAGTGAGTAGGCGATGTCGGTGAGGGAGGTGTCCGTGTCCTGGCGTATGCGGTCGAGGAGTTTCCCGGCCTGGGCGCGCAGCGCGGTCTCCGACTTGCCCGACAGGACCCACGGCACCGCCACCCGAGACGGGGCCGATGGTGTAGCGGGCTCGTTGTGCGGGGCCTCTTCCAGGATCAGGTGGGCGTTCGTCCCGCTCATGCCGAACGAGGACACGCCGGCCCGGCGAGGGGCGTCGGTCCGTGGCCAGGCACGGTTCTCCGTGAGGAGTTCGATGTCGCCGTCGGTCCAGTCGACGTGGGTGGAGGGGGTGTCGATGTGGAGGGTCTGCGGGAGGACGCCGTTGCGCATGGCCAGGACCATCTTCATCACGCCGGCGACGCCGGCGGCGGCCTGGGTGTGGCCGATGTTGGACTTGATGGAGCCGAGGAGGAGGGGCTGGTCCTGGGGGCGTTCGCGGCCGTAGGTGGCCAGCAGGGCCTGGGCCTCGATCGGGTCGCCGAGCTTCGTGCCCGTTCCGTGTGCCTCGACCACGTCGACATCGGCGGTGGTCAGACCCGCGTTGGCCAGGGCCTGGCGGATCACCCGCTGCTGCGACGGACCGTTCGGAGCCGTCAGACCGTTCGACGCACCGTCCTGATTGACCGCCGAACCACGCACCACGGCCAGCACCTCATGACCCAGACGCCGCGCCTCCGACAACCGCTCCAGAAGCAGGACGCCGACTCCCTCGGCAAGCCCGAAGCCGTCCGCGGCCTCCGCGAACGCCTTGCACCGGCCGTCCGTGGCCAGCGCCTGCTGGCGGCTGAACTCGACGAAGGACGTGGGTGTTCCCATGACCATCACTCCGGCGGCCAGGGCCATCGTGCACTCGCCGTTGCGCAGCCCCTGGACGGCCATGTGCAGCGCGACCAGGGACGACGAGCACGCCGTGTCCACGGTCATCGCGGGGCCTTCCAGACCCAGGGCGTAGGAGATGCGGCCCGAGACGACGCTGCCCGCCGTGCCCGTCAGAAGATGGCCCTCGAAGCCGTTCGGCCGGCTCCGGGTCGTGCCGCCGTACCCGGAGGCCGCCGCGCCCGCGTACACACCGGTACGGGTTCTGCGCACGTCGACCGGATCGATGCCCGCGTTCTCGAAGGCCTCCCAGGAGGTTTCCAGCAGCAGCCGCTGCTGGGGGTCCATGGCCAGGGCCTCGCGCGGCGAGATCCCGAAGAAGGCCGGATCGAACTGCCCGGCGTCCCGCAGGAACCCGCCCTCACCCACGTACGAGGTGCCCTGGCTGTCGCCCTCCGTGTGCCGGAACACATCGAGGTTCCACTCGCGGTCGAGCGGTACGCCGCCGATGGCGTCGCGGCCCTCGGCGAGGAGCTGCCACAGGTCCTGCGGCGAACGGACCCCGCCCGGGAACCGGCAGCCCATGCCGATGATGGCGATCGGGTCGTCCGCATCGGCGGGGCCCGTGCCCGGCACCGCCGCAGCGCCGGCCGCGACCGCGCCCGGCCGGGAGCCGACCAGTTCGGAGCGCAGGTGGTCGGCGAGGACCTCGGGGGTCGGGTAGTCGAAGACCAGGGTCGTCGGGAGGCGTAGGCCGGTGGCGGTGTTGAGGCGGTTGCGGATTTCTACGGCGGTGAGGGAGTCGAAGCCGAGTTCGCGGAAGGCTCTGCCGGTTTCGATGGTGTCGGCGGAGGCGTGTCCGAGTACGGCGGCGACGTGGGTGCGGACGAGGTCGAGCAGGGTGCGTTCGGCCTGTTCTGCGGGCAGGGCGGCGAGTTGCTGGGCGAACGAAGACGCCTCGACCGCCTTCGCCGCACCGAGGGAGCGGCGCGCGGGAGCCCGCACCAGGGCCTGGAAGAGTGGCGGCACGCCCGTACCCGTGGTCTCGCCGTGCCTGCGCATGGCGGCCAGGTCCAGGCGTGCGGCGACGAGCAGCGCTTGTCCGGTTGCGGTGGCCGCGTCCAGCAGGGCGAGGCCGTGGTCGGTGGGCAGCGGCTGCATGCCCGTCCGGGTCATGCGGGCGATCTCGGCGTCGCCGAGGTGCGCCGTCATTCCGCTGCGCTCCTCCCACATGCCCCAGGCCACGGCCGTGGCGGGCAGGCCCTGGGCCTGCCGGTGCTGGGCCAGCACATCGAGGAACACGTTCGCCGCCGCGTAATTGCCCTGCCCCGGACCACCGAACGTGCCCGCTCCACCGGAGAAGAGGATGAATTCGGCGAGTTCGTGGTGGTGACGGGTGAGTTCGTGGAGGTTCCAGGCGGCGTCGGCCTTGGGGCGCAGGACCGTGTCGATGCGGTCGGCGTCGAGTTCGGGGATCACTCCGTCGTCCAGGACACCGGCGGTGTGGACGATGCCGGTGAGGGGGTGTTCGGCCGGGACGGTGGCCAGGGCGGCGGCCAGTGCGTCGCGGTCGGACGCGTCGCAGGCCAGCAGCGAGACCCGGGCCCCGGCCGCCTCCAGCTCCGCGACCAGTTCGGCCGCGCCCGGGGCGTCGGTGCCCCGGCGGCTGAGTAGGAGCAGGCTGCGTACACCTCGTGCGGTGACCAGGTGGCGGGCGACCAGGCCGCCCAGGGTGCCGGTGGCCCCCGTGACCAGGTACGTACCCGCAGGATCGGGGATGCGCGGCATCGTCACGACGACCTTGCCCACGTGCCGGGCCCGGCTCATGAACCGCAGCGCTTCGGGGGCCTGACGGATGTCCCACGCCCGCACCGGAGGCAGGCTCAGCACACCCTCCCGGAACAGCCCCAGCAACTCCAGCAACATCCCCTGAAGCCGGTCCGGACCCGCATCCAGCAACTCGAAAGCCTGGTACCGAACGCCTTCGTGGCTCTGTGCCACTGCCGCCGCATCCCGGATGTCGGTCTTGCCCATCTCCAGGAACCGGCCGCCGCACGGCAGCAGACCGAGCGAGGCGTCGACGAACTCCCCGGCAAGGGAGTTCAGCACGACGTCCATGCCCCGACCGCCCGTCTCCGCGGCGAAGGCCTCGGCGAAGTCGAGGGTTCGGGAAGAAGCGATCCTCTCGGCGGGGATACCCATCGCGGCCAGGACCGGCCACTTCGCCTCACTCGCCGTGCCGTACACCTCGGCCCCCAGATGCCGGGCCAGCTGCACCGCGGCCGTCCCCACACCCCCGGACGCCGCATGCACCAGCACCGAATCACCCGGCCGTACCTGCGCGAGGTCTACCAGTCCGTAGTAGGCGGTCAGGTAGACGGACGGGACCGTGGATGCCTGGACGTAGGACCAGTCGTCGGGGATGGGGGCGAGCATTCGGCGTTCGGTGACCGCGCTCGGACCGAACGAGCCGGAGAACAGCCCCATCACCCGGTCACCCGGACGCAGACCCGTCACCCCCGGACCGACCTCCGCGACCACACCAGCACCCTCGGCACCCATCGGCACCTCAGGACCCGGATACATCCCCAGCGCGTTCAGCACATCACGGAAATTGACCCCCGCCGCCCGCACATCCACCCGCACCTGACCCTCGCCCAGCCCCGGCCGCTCCACGGGCAGCAGCGCCAGATTCTCCAGCGTGCCCTTGCCCGTGCTCTGCAACGACCACTCCGCCACACCAGACGGAACCACCAACCCACCACCAGCACCACCAACGCCACCAGCCGCAGCCCGCACCAACCGAGGCACGAACAACCGACCCTCACGCACCACAACCTGCGGCTCACCCAACCCCGCAACACCACCGACATCGACACCACCACCGTCGACATCGACGTCCACCAGAACAATCCGCCCCGGGTTCTCCGTCTGGGCGGAACGCACCAGGCCCCACACGGAGCCCGCTCCCATGTCCTGGATCTCGCCACCGGCGACGGCCACCGCGCCCCGGGTCACCACGACCAGACGCGCATCCGTCTCGCTCTCCGCGGCCAGCCACTCCTGCAACCGGGTCAGTACATGGACAACGCGCTCACGTACCCCCGGGAGCACGTCCGTACCGGTCCGCGCACCGGGGACCGTCAGGACCTGGAACCCGGCATCGGCAACCAAATCCGCCGCCGCACCCGTACCCGTCGCCGTACCCGCCTCCGGAGCACCCGTGGCCGGGACCCACTCCAGGCGGAACAGCGACTCGGCCGCCGCCCGGTTCTCCGCCTCCCTCAACTGGTCCGCGCTCACGGGCCGGAAGGCCAGGGACCGGACCGAGGCGACCGGAGCACCGGCGCCGTCGGTGGCCTCGACCGAGACGGCCTGGCCGCCCGCCGGAGCCAGCCGCACCCGCAGCGACGAGGCGCCCGCCGCGTGCAGCTCCACGCCTTCCCAGGCGAACGGCAGTTGCAGCCCGGCCTCACCCGGGAACAGCCCGCCCGCGCCCACCGCGTGCAGGGCGGAGTCCAGCAGCGCCGGATGCAGGCCGAACCGGCCCGCCTGGCCGGCGGTCTCCTCGCCGAGAGCGACCTCCGCGAACACCTCGCCCGCCCGCCGCCACACCGCCCGCAGGCCCTGGAACGCCGGGCCGTAGCCGTAGCCCGTCGCCGCCAGTTCCGCGTAGAAGTCGGATACGTCCACCGCCTCTGCGTCCTGCGGCGGCCAGACGGCGGCCCAGGACGCGTCCGACGGCTGATCCGTGCCGCCGCCGGTGATGGTGGCGGTCAGCACACCGGCCGCGTGACGGGTCCAGGTCTCGGCGCCCTCGGCCTGCCCGTACACCGTCAGCGGGCGTGTGCCGGATCCGATGCCGTCCTCGCCCTCAGCACCGACGACCACCCGGACGACGGCCGCGCCGTTCTCCGGCAGCACCAGCGGGGATTCCAGGACGAGTTCGGACACGATGCCGTGGCCGACCTGGTCCCCGGCCCGGACCGCCATCTCGACGAGAGCCGTGCCCGGGACGAGCACCCGCCCGTCGACCACGTGATCGGCGAGCCAGCCATGCGTACGGACCGCCAGCCGGCCGGTCAGCACCACACCACCCGGGCCCGGCAGGTCCAGCACGGCACCCAGGAGCGGATGCTCCGCGCCCTCCAGGCCCACCGAGGCGACATCACCGGAGAACTCGGCCGCGCGCGGCCAGTACCGCTCGCGCTGGAAGGCGTACGTCGGCAGGTCGACGGTACGGGCATCGGTGCCCTCGAAGAAGGTGTCCCAGTCCACGTCCACGCCGAGCACCCAGAGCTCGGCGACGGACTGAAGCATCCGGTCGAGTCCGCCTTCGTCGCGGCGGAGGGTGCCGAGGACGGCTGCGTCCGTGTCGGTGTCGTCGATGGTGCCCTGGAGGCCGAGGGAGAGGACGGGGTGGGGGCTGACCTCGATGAAGACGGTGTGCCCGTTGGCCAGGGCAGTGCGGGTGGCCTGTTCGAACTCGACGGTTTCGCGCAGGTTGTTGTACCAGTACCCGGCGCCCATCTCCGTACCGTCGAGCAGTCCCCCGGTGAGGGAGGAGTAGAGGGTCGTGCCGCCGGTCTGCGGGGCGATGCCCGCGAGGAGCTTCGCGAGCTCGGGTTCGATCTCTTCGACGTGGGCGGAGTGGGAGGCGTAGTCCACGTCCACCTTCCGGGCGCGGATCTCGTTGGCCTGGCAGTCGGTGACCAGCTCGTCCAGAGCCTCGGGGTCGCCGGAGACGACGACGGAGGAGGGGCCGTTGACGGCGGCGATGGAGATCCGCCCGTCCCACGCCGCGATCTTCTCCCGCACCCAAGCGGCGGGCTGGGCGACGGACACCATGCCACCACGGCCCGCGAGGGCGGTGATGGCCCGGCTGCGCAGGGCGACGACCTTGGCCGCGTCGCTCAGGGACAGGATGCCGGCGACGGCGGCCGCCGCGATCTCGCCCTGGGAGTGGCCGATCACAGCCGCCGGCTCGACACCGTACGACCGCCACACCTCGGCGAGGGACACCATCACGGCCCACAGCACCGGCTGAACCACATCCACCCGGTCCAGACCGGGCGCGCCGTCGGCACCACGCACGACGTCGATCAGCGACCACTCCACGTACGGCTCCAGCGCCGCCGCACACTCCGCCATCCGCGCCGCGAACACCGGCGAGGACTCCAGCAACCCCACCGCCATACCGGCCCACTGCGCACCCTGACCCGGGAACACGAACACAGGCTTGGCATATCCGCCGACCGTGCCGCGGGCCGTGCCGGCGGGCAGGGTGCCACCGTCCGGAGCTTCCCCGGCCAGGGCCTGGAGGCGGTCCGTCATGTCCGACGTGCTGTCGGCGATCACGACCGCCCGGTGGTCGAACGCCGTACGCGTCCGGGTCAGTGAGAGGCCGATGTCGTTGAGGGCGGGCGCAGTCGGGGCGTCGAGCACATGCGTACGCAGCCGGTCCGCCTGGGCGGCCAGGGCCTGCGCCGAGCGTCCGGAGACGAGCCACGGCACCGGACCGGAAGCCGTGCCGTCGCGCCTGGCGGAAGGCTCGGCGGAAGGTTCGGCGGCGGGCTCGGCGGTCTCGGCCGGGGGTGCCTCGATGACGGCGTGGGCGTTGGTGCCGCTCATGCCGAACGAGGAGACGGCCGCCCGGCGGGGGCGGCCCGGGGTGACCCAGGTCCGCTCCTCGGTGAGCAGTTCCACCGCACCGGCCGACCAGTCGACGTGCGTGGAGGGGCGGTCGACGTGCAGGGTGCGCGGCAGCACACCGTGGCGCATCGCCATGACCATCTTGATGATGCCGCCGACACCGGCCGCCGCCTGCGTGTGACCGATGTTCGACTTCAGGGAGCCCAGCCACAACGGCTGCCCCTCCGGGCGGTCCTGGCCATAGGTGGCCAGCAGGGCCTGGGCCTCGATCGGGTCACCCAGCGTCGTACCCGTGCCGTGCGCCTCGACCACGTCGACATCGCCCGCGCCCAGGCCGGCGTTGGCGAGGGCCTGGCGGATCACCCGCTGCTGAGCGGGGCCGTTCGGGACGGTCAGGCCGCTGCTCGCGCCGTCCTGGTTGACCGCGGAACCCCGTACGACGGCGAGGATCCTGTGGCCGTTGCGCCGGGCGTCCGAGAGCCGCTCCAGCAGCAGCATGCCGACGCCCTCGCCCCAGCCGGTGCCGTCCGCCGAGTCGGCGAACGCCTTGCACCGGCCGTCGGCGGCCATCGCACGCTGGCGGCTGAACTCCTGGAAGGTGCCCGGCGTCGACATCAGCGCCACACCGCCCGCGGCGGCCAGCGAGCATTCCTGCTCGCGCAGCGCCTGGCACGCCCAGTGCAGGGCCACCAGGGACGACGAGCAGGCAGTGTCCACGGTCGCGGCCGGTCCTTCGAGACCGAGGGTGTACGAGATGCGCCCGGAGATGACACTGGCCGAACCGCCGACGACGAGATAGCCCTCGACGTTCTCGGCGCTGTTCGGCAGGAGAGTCGGGTAGTCCTGGCCGTTCGTGCCGACGAACACGCCGGTACGGCTGCCGCGCAGCGACTCCGGATCGATTCCGGCCCGCTCGAAGAGTTCCCAGGAGGACTCGAGGATCAACCGCTGCTGCGGGTCCATCGTGAGCGCCTCGCGCGGGGAGATACCGAAGAAACCGGCGTCGAACTCCGTGGCGCCGTACAGGAAGCCGCCCTCGTCGCTGATCGAGGATCCGGGGCTGTCCGGGTCAGGGGCGGTCAGCGCCTCCAGGTCCCAGCCGCGGTCCTGCGGGAACGCCGCCACCGCATCGGTGCCCGAGGCCACCAGCCGCCACAGGTCCTCGGGGGAGTCGACCCCGCCCGGGTAGCGGCAGCTCATTCCGACGATCGCGATCGGTTCCTGCTCACCCGAATCCACTTCGCGCAGGCGTTGTTTCGCCTGGCGCAGCTCAGCGGTCATCCACTTCAGGTGATCAAGCAGCTTCTCTTCGCTTGTCATGGAAAATTCCCGCCCTCTTAGGAACCGTCGCTCTTCGTCCGCTCATGGCGATCACGCTTTGTCCGGATCGATGCCGATGGAATACGGACACGGCGGCCGACAGGCGGCGTCATCAAAAGCATCCATGATCGCCCTCAATGGTGGAAGCTATGTGGCTGCACGGGCGGCCGACAACCCCTAACAACGGGCCCGGAGCAGTCCCCTAATCGGCATCGATGCAGTGTCCGAGCGGTGCCGGAGCAGCCATTCCATTAATCGTCGACCGGAATTCGAGGGCATCTGGATCAAATGTGTGGTGATTTTCGTCCGCGCGGCAGGACGCTCACTGTGCCTGCTGGTCCCTCCGGCGTACGCGACTTCCCTGCGACATGACGAGGCCGTCTGATGCAAACCTCCCCAGTCCGTCACTCCGTTGCCCAGCGACCTGTTGCCCAGTGCTCCGTTGCTCAGCAGCCCGGCTGGCCCGACAGCGAGGCGCTCGGCACGGTCAAGCACCGCCTGGCCGTGAGCCTCCCGCTCGTCATGCCGCGCGAGAGCGACCTGCTCAAGCACCGGCTGGCCGCGGTGGCCGAGGGCCGGGCCCTGCTGCTCCAGGGCGGCGACTGCGCGGAAAGCCTCGACACCTCCCTGTCGGTCATGGAGAACCGGCTCGACACGCTCTCCCGGATGGCCGCCGCGCTGTCCGGCCGCACCGCCCTGCCCGTCGTCGTGCTCGCCCGGATGGCCGGGCAGTACGCCAAGCCCCGGTCCAGCGCCGTCGAGGTACGCGACGGGGTCACCCTCCCCTCGTACCGGGGCGAGTCCGTCAATGGTCAGGAGTTCACGGCGGCGGCCCGCACCCCGGACCCGTACCGGATGCTGCGCGCCCACGAGGCCGCCGCGGCGACCCTGAACCTCGCCCGCGCCCTGGTCGGCGGCAGCCCCACGACGACCCGGGGGCAGGTACCCGAGGAACTGTTCGTCTCCCACGAGGCGCTGCTTCTCGACTACGAGATGCCGTTGACCCGCATCGACCCGTACTCGCGCCGCCCGTACGCCGGATCCGGTCACCTGCTCTGGGCCGGCGAGCGCACCCGCGACCCCGATGGCGCCCACATCGCCTACCTGGCCGGGATCCGCAATCCGGTGGCGGTGAAGATCGGGCCGACGGCCGCGCCCGACGAGTTGCTGGCGCTGATCGAGCGGCTCGACCCCGACCAGGAACCGGGCCGGCTCACCTTCGTCGTGCGCATGGGGGCCACGGTCGTACGCGAGAACCTGCCCCTCCTGGTGGAGAAGGTCGCCGCCTCCGGTGCGCGCGTGGGCTGGGTCACCGACCCCATGCACGGCAACACGTACACAGCGCCCTCCGGCCACAAGACCCGCGGCTTCGACGCCGTCCTCGACGAGATCACCGGATTCTTCGACGTCCACCGCGCCCTCGGCACCCACCCCGGCGGAATCCACCTGGAGATGACCGGAGAGGACGTGACCGAGTGCGTCGGCGGCCTTGCCGGAATCGGCCACGACGACCTGGCCTCCACTTACGAATCCGCCTGCGATCCGCGCCTCAACCGCGAACAGTCCCTGGAACTGGCCCAGCGCGTCGCCGAGATCGTGGCCACGCGTCGCCTGCCGGCCGCCGCCGCTGCCTGGACATGAACCCGCTAGAGAAAAACTCGGGAAACGATCCGGACCGCCCTCATAGGGGGGCCTCGCATCTCTTCAGGGGTTGAAGGCCACTCACCGGCTGGAATAGCTTCGCGTCGAGAGTTGTATTGAGGAGAATAATGCGGACCTGAGATCGGGTCGGGTCGGTCCTGATGTCGTCCTGAATCCCTTCGCGTTTTCCCTCGATACGGAGAAGAACTCCCAAAGACGCGATGCGCTGGCTGCTGCCCAGGGTGGGGATGAATGGCGAACGAAGAGACGCTTCGGGATTACCTGAAGCTGGTTGCGGCGGACCTGCACCAGACACGTCAGCGCCTGCGGGAAGTGGAGGCCCGCGACAGCGAGCCTATTGCCGTCGTCGCCATGAGCTGCCGGTATCCGGGCGGTGTACGGAACCCCGAACAGCTGTGGCAGCTGGTCGACTCCGGCATCGACGCGGTGTCGGACTTCCCCGAGGACCGGGGATGGAGCCGTGGCGACACGGGCTCCGGGCCCCAGGAGGGCGCTTCCTTCCGCGAGGAAGGCGGCTTCATCTACGACGCCACCGACTTCGACCCGGCGTTCTTCGGCATCTCGCCGCGCGAGGCCCTCGCCATGGACCCGCAGCAGCGGCTGCTACTGGAGTGCGCCTGGGAAGCCCTGGAGACCGCCGGGATCACCCCCGACTCCCTCGCGGGCAGCCGCACCGGCGTGTTCACCGGAACCACCGGCCAGGACTACTCCCATCTGCTGGCCCCGCCCCCCGCGGGCACCGAGGGCTACATCCTCACCGGCACGGCGGCAAGCGTCGTCTCCGGCCGCATCGCCTACACGCTCGGCCTCGAAGGCCCCGCCGTGTCCGTCGACACGGCCTGCTCGACCTCCCTCGTGAACATCCACCTCGCCGCCCAGGCCCTGCGCAACGGCGAATGCACGCTCGCCCTGGCCGGCGGCGCGACCATCATGTCGACGCCCAGCGCCTTCGGCGGCTTCAGCGAGCAGGGCGGCCTCGCCGCCGACGCCCGCTGCAAGGCGTTCTCCGCCGCCGCGGACGGAACCGGCTGGAGCGAGGGCGTCGGGATCCTGCTGCTGGAACGGCTCTCCGACGCCCGCCGCAACGGCCACGACATCCTCGCCGTCGTACGCGGCTCCGCCGTCAACCAGGACGGCGCCTCCAACGGCCTGACCGCCCCCAACGGCCCCTCCCAGCAGCGCGTCATCCTCGATGCCCTCGCCAACGCCCGCCTGACCACCGCCGATGTCGACGTCGTCGAGGCACACGGCACGGGTACGAGGCTGGGCGACCCGATCGAGGCCGAGGCGCTGCTGGCGACCTACGGCCAGAACCGGCCCGAGGACCGCCCGCTGTGGCTCGGCTCGCTGAAGTCGAACATCGGCCACACCCAGGGCGCCGCCGGTGTCGGCGGGGTCATCAAGATGGTGATGGCCATGCGGCACGGCGTCCTGCCGCAGACCCTCCACGCCGACGAGCCCTCGCCGCACGTCGACTGGTCCGCAGGTGCCGTCGAGCTGCTCACGGAGGCCCGCACCTGGCCCGCGACCGGTGCGCCGCGCCGGGCCGGCGTGTCCTCGTTCGGAATGAGCGGCACCAACGCACACATCCTCATCGAGCAGGCCCCGGAGACCGTCGCCCAGTCGGCGGAGGGTGCGGCGGACGGTACGGCGGGCGAAGCGAACGCCGAAGCCGCTGGTGGAGCCACTGATGGAGCTTCGGACGAAGCATCCAGGGCCCCGGCCCTGCGCACCCCCGCCGTACCGTGGGTGCTGTCGGCCAAGACCGAACAGGCCCTGGCCGCCCAGGCCGAGCGCCTCCACGCGCACCTCCGCGACCACTTCGACATTCCGCTCGCGGACATCGGCCACTCCCTCGCCCTGACCCGGACGGCGTTCAACCACCGGGCGGCCGTGGTGGCCGGTGAGCATGCGGACTTCCTCGCCGCCCTGGAGTCCCTTGCCGAGGGCACACCCTCCGCCGCCGTGGTGAGCGGGACCGCCGGGCGCAGTTCCCGTCCGGTGTTCGTGTTCCCGGGTCAGGGTGCGCAGTGGTTCGGGATGGCGGTGGGGTTGCTGGAGTCCTCGCCGGTGTTCGCGGCGCGGATGGCGGAGTGTGCGGCGGCGTTGGAGCCGTACGTCGACTGGTCGCTGCTGGACGTCGTACGTGGGGCCTCAGGTGCTCCCGGCCTCGACCGGGTGGACGTCGTCCAGCCCGTGCTGTGGGCCGTGATGGTGTCCCTCGCCGAGGTGTGGCGGTCGTTCGGGGTCCGTCCGGCGGCGGTCATCGGTCACTCGCAGGGTGAGATCGCCGCTGCGGCGGTCGCGGGCATCTTGACCCTGGGCGATGCGGCGAAGGTCGTTGCCCTGCGCAGCCGGGCGATCATCGCGCTCGCGGGCCGTGGTGGCATGGTGTCGGTGGCCCAGCCTGCTGCCTGGGTGCGGGAGAAGATCGCGGCGTGGGACGGGCGGATCTCCATCGCTGCCGTCAACGGCCCTTCGTCCGTGGTTGTTTCGGGTGATCCGGAGGCTCTGGGCGAGCTGGTCACCGATTGCCAGGCCAACGAGATCCGCGCCCGCAGGATCGATGTCGACTACGCCTCCCACTCCGCGTACGTCGAGGAGATCGAGACGGAGCTGGCGAAGCTGCTGGCGGGTATCGCTCCGCAGTCCGGTGACACGGCCCTGTACTCGTCGCTCACGGGCGGTTTGCTCGACGGTACGGAGATGGGTGCCGGGTACTGGTACAACAACCTCCGCGAGACGGTCGAGTTCGAGCAGGCCACCCGTACCGCTCTCGCGGACGGTCACACGGTCTTCATCGAGGTCAGCCCGCACCCGGTCCTCACGATCGGCCTCCAGGGCACCATCGATGACGCCGGCAGTGACGCGGCAACGATCGGCACGCTGCGTCGTGACGAGGACGAGGCGCAGCGGCTGCTGATGTCCCTCTCCGAGGCGCACTGCCACGGTGTCGACGTCGACTGGACGACCGTCTTCGGGACCGGCGCCACCCGCGTCGCCCTCCCCACCTACGCCTTCCAACGCACCCGCTACTGGCCCGAGTTCCAGTACGGAGCCACCGTCGCGGCCGCGCAGAGCGTCGACCCGGACGAGGCCCGCTTCTGGCAGGCCATCGAGCAGGGCAACCTCGAAGCCCTCGCCGGTGCCCTGGACGGCGCCGACACCGAGCCGCTGCGCGCGGCTCTCCCCGCGCTCACCTCCTGGCGCCGCAGCCGCCAGGAGCGCTCGACCATCGACTCCTGGCGCTACCGCGTCACCTGGAAGCCCGTCCCCTCGACCACCGAGGCCGCCCTCCCCGGCCGCTGGCTGCTCGTCGTGCCCGAGAACCCGGCCGACGGCGACGCCGAACTCGCGGACACCCTCGCGGACGGCCTGGCCCGGCACGGCGCCGAGATCGTTCGTACGACGCTCCGAGGTCTCCCCGACGCCGGTCTGCCGGACATCGACGGGATCGTCTCGCTCGTCGGTCTGGACGAGACCCCGCACGCCGAGTTCACGGCCCTGCCGGGCGGTCTCATCGCCACCGTCGACCTGGTCAAGTTCCTGATCGAGGCCGCGGGTCCGGCTCCGCTGTGGACTGTCACACGCGGCGCCGTGGCCGTCGGCAGGTCGGACCCGCCGGCCGACCCGGCGCAGGCGACCGTCACCGGCTTCGGCCGTGTGGTCGGCCTGGAACACCCGGGCTGGTGGGGCGGCCAGATCGATCTGCCCGCCGTCCTCGACGACCGAGCCCTCGCGCGGGTCGCCGGAATCCTGGGCACCACCGGCGACGAGGACCAGGTCGCCGTACGCGCCTCCGGCGTCTTCGCCCGCCGCCTCGTCCGCGCCCCCTTCGGCGAGCCCGTACAGTCCTGGAACCCCCGGGGCACCATCCTGATCACCGGCGGCACGGGAGCCCTCGGCACGTTCATCGCCCGCTGGCTCGCGGACCAGGGCGCCGAACACCTCGTCCTGACCAGCCGGCGGGGCCCCGCCGCACCCGGCGCCGCCGAACTGGAGGCCGAACTCACCGCCAAGGGCGTCCGCGCCACGATCGCCGCCTGCGATGTGAGCGACCGCACCGCCGTCGAGAACCTCGTCGCCGGCCTGCGCAGCCAGGGAGACCCCGTCACCGCGGTCATCCACACGGCAGGCGTGAGCCAGCTCAGCTCCATCGAGGACACCGACCACCCCACGTTCGCCGATGTCATCACCGCCAAGGCGGCCGGCGCACGCAACCTCGACCACGCACTCGGCGACGACCCGCTCGACGCCTTCGTCGTCTTCTCGTCGATCTCCGGCATCTGGGGAAGCGGCGGCCAGGGCGCCTACGCCGCGGCCAACACCTACCTCGATGCCTTCGCCGCGGACCGCCGCGCCCGCGGCCGCACCGCCACCGCCGTCTCCTGGGGCGCCTGGGGCGGCGCCGGCATGGCCAAGGGCGAGGCGGAGCAACTGCTCAGCCGCCGCGGTCTGCCGGTCATGGACCCCGACCTGACGATCAACGCGATGCGCCAGGCCGTCGAGCACGGCGAGACCACCCTGACCGTCGCCGACATCCGCTGGGACCGCTTCGTCCCTTCCTTCACCGTGGCGCGCCGCAGCCCGCTCCTCGAAGACCTTCCCGAGGTACGGGAGATCCTCGACGAGGCCGAGGCCGAGGCGGGCGGCGCCGAATCGGGCGTCACCTCCGCCCTCCAGCGCCGGCTCGCCGGGCTGACCCCGGCCGAGCAGCGCAACCGGATGGTGGAACTGGTACGCGGCGAGGCCGCCGCAGTCCTCGGCTACGCCGACGCGGGTCCGCTCGACACCTCGCGCCCCTTCCGCGAACTCGGCTTCGACTCGCTGACCGCCGTGGACGTACGCAACCGCCTGAACACCGCCAGCGGCCTGCGCCTGCCCGCCACCCTCGTCTTCGACCACCCCACGGTCGCGGAGCTCGCCGGTCACCTCCTCACCCTGGTCCTCGACGAGCCGGCCGGGGACCCGTCCGCCGATCAGTCCACGGCGCACTCCACAGCACTGTCCCCGACCGGGGCGGGACCGGACGAGGACCCGGTCGTCATCGTCGGCATGAGCTGCCGCTTCCCGGGCGGCGCGAACTCCCCGGAGGACCTCTGGCGCGTGGTCGCCCACGGCATCGACACCGTGGGCGACATCCCCGCCGACCGGGGCTGGCCGGGCAGCGACACGGCCGACCGGCCGGTGGCCGCGGGCGGCTGGCTCGCCGGTGCGGGCGACTTCGACGCCGGGTTCTTCGGCATCAACCCGCGCGAGGCCCTGGCCATGGACCCGCAGCAGCGGCTGCTGCTCGAAGCCTCCTGGGAGGCCCTCGAACGGTCCGGGATCGACCCCTCATCGATGCGGGGCAGCCGCACCGGCGTGTACATCGGCGCCTCCTCGCAGGGCTACGGCAGCGATGTCACCCGTACCCCCGAGGGCACCGAGGGCTACCTCATGACCGGCACGGCCACCGCGGTGCTCTCCGGCCGGGTCTCCTACACGCTGGGCCTGGAGGGCCCGGCGGTGACGGTCGACACGGCCTGCTCGTCCTCACTGGTCGCCCTGCACATGGCAGTCCAGGCCCTGCGCGGCGGTGAATGCTCGGCCGCCCTCGTCGGCGGTGTCGCCGTGATGGCGACCGGTACGGTCTTCGCCGAGTTCAGCCGACAGGGCGGGCTCGCCGGAGACGGCCGCGTCAAGGCGTTCGCGGACGCGGCGGACGGCACCGGCTGGGGCGAGGGCGTCGGGGTCCTGCTCGTCGAGCGGCTCTCGGACGCCGTACGCAACGGCCACGACGTTCTCGCGGTCGTACGGGGCTCGGCGATCAATCAGGACGGTGCGTCCAACGGCCTGACCGCCCCCAACGGCCCGGCCCAGCAACGCGTGATCCGCCAGGCCCTCGCCGGCTCCGGCCTGAGCGCCGCCGACATCGACGTCGTCGAGGCCCACGGCACCGGCACCACCCTGGGCGACCCCATCGAGGCCCAGGCGCTGCTCGCCACCTACGGACAGGAGCGGGCGGAGGACCGGCCGCTGTGGCTGGGGTCCCTGAAGTCGAACATCGGTCACACGCAGGCTGCGGCGGGTGTCGCGAGCATCATCAAGATGGTCATGGCGATGCGTCACGGGGTGCTGCCCCGGACCCTCCACGTCGATACGCCGTCCACCGAGGTGGACTGGTCGGCGGGCGCGGTGGAACTGCTCACCGAGGCCCGCGAATGGCCGGCCACCGAGGAGCGGCCGCGCCGCGCGGGAGTGTCCTCCTTCGGGGTCAGCGGCACCAACGCCCACACCATCCTCGAGGAACCGCCGGCCGTCGCGCACGGCACCGCAGGCGCGACGACCCCCGGCCGACCGGCCCCGGCCACCGTGCCGTGGGTCTTGTCCGGCCGCGGGGAGAGCGCCCTGCGAGCACAGGCGGAACTGCTCGCGGAGCAGGTGAGCGGGCAGACGTCCGCCGATCCGGCGCCGCTGGACACCGCCTGGTCGCTGGCCACGGGCCGCGCACATCTGGAGCACCGCGCCGTCGTCGTCGCGGGCGACCGGGAGAAGTTCCTCACCGGACTGAAGGCGATCGCCGCAGGCATACCGGCCCCGGGTGTGGTGCGTGGGTCGGTCCAGGGTGGTCGTTCGGCGTTCCTGTTCTCGGGTCAGGGTTCGCAGCGGGCCGGGATGGGCCGTGAGCTGTACGAGGCGTACCCGGTGTTCGCCGATGCCTTCGACGCGGTGTGTGCCGAGTTGGACCGGCATCTCGACCAGTCGGTCAGGGATGTGGTGTTCGGTGGGTCGGAGCTGATCGATCAGACCGTGTACACCCAGGCGGGCCTGTTCGCTGTTGAGGTCTCCCTGTTCAGGCTGCTGGAGCAGTGGGGGGTCACCCCCGATTACTTGCTCGGCCACTCGATCGGTGAGCTGGCCGCCGCCCATGTCGCGGGCGTCTGGTCCCTGGAGGACGCGGCAGCGCTGGTCGCCGCGCGTGGTCGTCTGATGCAGGCGCTGCCGACCGGCGGGGCGATGGTCGCTGTCCAGGCCACGGAGGCAGAGGTCCTGCCGCTCCTCACCGGGGACGTCTCGATCGCCGCTCTGAACGGCCCGGATTCCGTCGTCATCTCGGGCGACGAGGACGCCGTACTCGCCATCGCGTCGGGCTTCGCGAAGACGAAGCGGCTCCGCGTCAGTCACGCGTTCCACTCGCCGCGCATGGAGCCCATGCTCGCTGAGTTCAAGGCGGTCGCGGACAACCTGACCTTCCACGCACCGAAGTTCCCGATCGTCTCCAACCTCACGGGTGAGGTCGCAGGCGAGGAGCTGCTGACGGCCGGCTACTGGGTGGAGCATGTCCGCCAGGCGGTCCGTTACCTTGACGGCGTACGCCAGTTGGAGGCCCAGGGCGTCACCACGTACCTGGAGCTCGGCCCCGGCGGTGTCCTCTCCGCCATGGGCCAGGACTGCGTCACCGACGACGAGGCCGGCTTCGTACCGGCCCTGCGCAAGGACCGTACCGAGACCGAAGCGCTGACCACCGCCGTGGCGGAGCTGTATGCGCACGGCGCCTCCGTCGACTGGGCCGCGTACTACGCCAACACCGGCGCCCGGCGCGTCGGCCTGCCCACCTACGCCTTCCAGCACGAGCACTACTGGCTTCGCTCCTCGGGACCTGCACTCGGCGACCTCAGCCAGATGGGCATGGGAACCACGGAGCACCCCTTCCTCGACGCTTCCGTCAGCATCGCCGGATCGGACGGGCTGCTGCTCAGCGGCCGGATCGGGCTCGACACCCACCCCTGGCTCGCCGACCACGCGGTCATGGGCACGGTGTTGCTGCCCGGTGCCGCGTTCGTCGATCTCGCCGCTCATGCCGCGGCCGAGGCGGGCTGCGACCGCGTCGAGGAACTGACCATCGCCGCCCCGCTCGTCCTGGGCACCGCGGACGCCGTCGTCCTCCAGCTGTGGGCCGGTCCCGCCGAGGACGGCCGACGCCCGCTGGAGATCCACTCCCGTCCGGCTCATGAAGCCGCGGCCCGCTGGACGCGGCACGCGAGCGGCGTACTCGTGACCGACACCGCCGGCCAGGCCGGCCTGGCCCTGACGGCATGGCCGCCGCAGGAAGCGGAGCCGGTACCGGTCGACGGCGTGTACGACTTCATGAACGGGATCGGCTACGGATACGGGCCCGTCTTCCAGGGCCTGCGAGCGGTGTGGCGCGGCAAGGACGAGGTCTTCGCCGAGGTGGCACTGCCCGAGGACGTGTGGGACGAGGCGGGCCGCTTCGGGTTGCACCCGGCGTTGCTCGACTCCGCCCTGCACGCCATCGGGGTCAGCGGCGGCTCCCTCGCCGAGGGCGGCCAACTGCCCTTCGCCTGGACCGGCGTGAGCGTGTACGCGGTCGGCTCGCCGGTGCTGCGGGTGCGGATCACCACCGCCGACAGCGGAGCCGTATCGCTCGATCTGGCCGATGCGGCCGGCTCCCCGGTCGCGCGGATCGACTCCCTCGTCATGCGCCCGCTGAGCGCCGGACAGCTGGCGCCGCCCTCCCAGGGCGGCTCCGACTCGCTGTTCCGCCTGGAATGGACGCCCGCCGGTGTCCCCACCTCTGCCTCCACTTCTGCCGATGCCGATGCCGATGCCGATGCCGATGCCGACGCCGACGCCGACGCCGACGTCGTGACGGTCCTCGAAGTGCCCGCGCTCGGCTCCGTAACCGGCACCGACGTGGTGTCCGGCGTGCATGAGCGGGTGTCCGACGTCCTGAACCGGCTGCAGGACTGGCTGGGCGCCGACCACGACGACCGGGCGCGCCTGGTCGTCGTGACCCGCGGCGCGGTGGCCGCAGGCGGCTCCGAGGTCTCGGACCTGGCCGCGGCCGCGGTCTGGGGCCTGGTGCGCTCCGCCCAGTCCGAACACCCGCACCGGATCGGCCTGGTCGACCTCGACGACTCCGTCGAGGGTCACGACTTCCTCGCCGCTCTCGCGGCCTCCGGCGAGCAGCAGGCCGCGGTCCGCGCCGGCGAGGTGTACGTACCGCGCCTGGCACGCGTCACGGACCCGGACCCGGACGCCCAGCCGCTCCCCGCCGTCGACGGTGCGGTGCTCGTCACCGGCGCGAGCGGCGGCCTCGGCGGCCTGGTGGCCCGCCACCTCGTCGAGACGTGGGGCGCACGGAACCTCGTACTCGCCGCCCGCCGTCCCGGCGGCGGCCCCGACGGCCCCGGACTCATCGCGGAAATCGAGAGCCTCGGCGCCACCGCCCGCTGGGTGACCTGCGACGCGGGCGACCGCGCCGCGCTCGCAGCGGTCATCGACGAGATCGCCGCGCAGGACGGCGGCCTGGCCGGCGTCGTGCACGCGGCCGGTGTCGTGGACGACGGCGTCCTCGAATCCCTCACCCCCGAACGGATCACGGACGTGCTGCGGCCCAAGGCCGACGCGGGCTGGCACCTGCACGAACTCACCGCCCACCTCGACCTGTCCTTCTTCGCCCTGTACTCCTCCGCCGCCGGAACCTTCGGCGGACCCGGCCAGGCCAACTACGCGGCGGCCAACGCCTTCCTGGACGCCCTGGCCGCCGTACGCCGTGCCCAGGGCCTGCCCGCCACCTCGCTCGCCTGGGGGCCCTGGGGCGAGGGCGGCATGCTCGGCGAGCTCGGCGCGGGCGACATCGCCCGCATGAGCCGGGCGGGCATGACCCCGCTCTCCGCGGAGCAGGGCCTCGGCCTCTTCGACGCCGCCGCCCGCGCCACCGAACCGCACCTGCTCCTCACCCGGCTGACCCCGAACGAGTCGCAGGTACGCGCCGACATGCTGCCGCCACTGCTGCGCCCGTACTTCCGTACGGCCACCCGTCCGCAGGCCGCGGCCGGCCGGCCCGGTGCCGAAACGGCGGCGTCCCTCAAGGAGCAACTGTCCCGGCACACCGACGACGAGCGCTACCGCGCCGTGCTCGACGTGGTCCGCGAGGCGATCGCCACCGTGCTCGGCCACTCCTCGTCCGCCGTGGTCGAGGTGAGCAGGGGCTTCCTGGAGATCGGCTTCGACTCCCTCACGGCCGTCGAACTCCGCAACCGGATCAACCAGGTCACCGGCCTCAAACTGGCGGCCACCCTGATCTTCGACCACCCGTCGCCGGAGGCGCTGGCCCGCCACCTCTCCGAGGAACTCGCCTCGGAGACCAAGGTGTCCGCCCTCGCGCTGCTCAGCGAACTGGACCGGATCGAAGCCTCGCTGGCCGTCGTCCCCGCGGACGACGACGACCGTTCCCAGGTCACGGAACGCCTGCGCGGTCTGCTCTCGGCCTGGACCGACAGCCGGCCCACGGCCGGTGACGGCCAGGACGACACGACCGACCTCGAATCCGCGACCGCGGACGAGCTCTTCGACCTTCTCGACGGCGAGCTGGGACTTTCCTGACCCCTCGTGATCGTCCCCGCGTCGACCGGCGCGGGGACTTCCGCGCCCCCTGCGCCGCCCCCGCCTCGCTCTCAAGGAGTGCCACGTCATGTCGAACGAGGAAAAGTTCCTCGAGTACCTCAAGCGCGCCACGGCGGATCTGCGGGAGGCCCGTACCCGGCTGCGTGAATTCGAGGACCGGGACCGCGAGCCCATCGCCATCGTCGGAATGAGCTGCCGCTACCCGGGAGGCATCGGCTCCCCCGAGGACCTGTGGCGGCTCGTCGAGAACGGCGGCGACGGAATCTCGGAGTTCCCGACCGACCGGGAATGGGACGTCGAGCGGCTGTTCGGCGTCGACGAGGCGGGCACGTCCAACGCATGGGCCGGCGGCTTCCTGGACGGCGCCACCGAGTTCGACCCCGGCTTCTTCGGGATCTCGCCGCGCGAAGCCCTGGCGATGGACCCGCAGCAGCGGCTGCTGCTCGAAGCGTCCTGGGAGGTGTTCGAGCGCGCGGGCATCGACCCTGCCACGGTCAAGGGCAGCCGTACGGGCGTCTTCGCAGGCCTGATGTACCACGACTACCTGACGCTCATGCAGTCCCTCCCCGAGGGCGTCGAAGGCTACCTGGGCACCGGCACCTCCGGCAGCGTCGTGACCGGCCGCATCGCCTACACCCTGGGCCTGGAGGGCCCGGCCGTTACGGTGGACACGGCCTGCTCGTCGTCGCTGGTCGCCCTGCACATGGCGATCCAGGCGCTGCGTTCGGGCGAGTGCTCCATGGCGCTGGCGGGCGGCGTGACCGTCATGTCGACGCCGGGCACCTTCGTCGACTTCAGCCGTCAGGACGGCCTCTCCTTCGACGGTCGCTGCAAGTCCTTCTCGGACGACGCGGACGGCACCGGCTGGTCCGAGGGCGTCGGCATGCTCCTCGTCGAGAAGCTCTCGGACGCCCGCCGCAACGGCCACCGGATCCTCGCGGTGATCCGCGGCTCGGCCGTCAACCAGGACGGCGCCAGCAGCGGCCTGACCGCTCCGAACGGTCCGTCGCAGCAGCGGGTGATCCGCCAGGCCCTGGCCAACGCGCGCGTCTCCGCCGCCGACATCGACGTCGTCGAGGCCCACGGCACCGGCACCACCCTGGGCGACCCGATCGAGGCCCAGGCGCTGATCAACACGTACGGCCAGGAACGGGCGGAAGGCCGACCGCTGTGGCTGGGCTCCCTGAAGTCGAACATCGGCCACACCCAGGCCGCTGCAGGTGTCGCGGGCATCATCAAGATGGTCATGGCCATGCGCCACGGCGTCATGCCCCGAACCCTCCACGCCGACCGGCCGACCTCCCAGGTGGACTGGGAGGCGGGCGCGGTGGAGCTGCTGACCGACGCCCGGGAGTGGCCCGGGACGGGGGAGCGGCCGCGCCGTGCCGCCGTCTCCTCCTTCGGCGTGAGCGGGACGAACGCGCACGTGATCCTGGAGCAGGCGCAGGAGGATCCGGTCGAGACTCCTGTTGTCGAGTCGGTGGTGCCGGTGGTGCCTTGGGTGCTTTCGGCCAAGTCGGGGGAGGCGCTGGCGGCTCAGGCGGAACGGCTGCTGGCCCGAGTGGGTCAGGCGTCGCCGCTGGACATCGGTTACTCGCTCGCCCTGACACGGGCACGCTTCGAGCACCGCGCGGTGGTGGTCGGCGGCACGCACGAGGACTTCGTCCGCGGCCTGGAGGCGATCGCCGACGGCAGGGTGCGGGGTGTTGTGGGCGCGGCCGGTCGTTCGGCGTTCTTGTTCTCGGGTCAGGGTTCGCAGCGGGCCGGGATGGGCCGTGAGCTGTACGAGGCGTACCCGGTGTTCGCCGATGCCTTCGACGCGGTGTGCGCGGAGTTGGACCGGCACTTGGACGAGTCGGTCAAGGACATCGTGTTCGGTGGGTCGGAGCTGATCGACCAGACCGTGTACACGCAGGCGGGGTTGTTCGCTGTTGAGGTCGCGCTGTTCCGGCTGCTGGAGCACTGGGGTGTCACCCCCGACTACCTCCTGGGGCACTCGATCGGTGAGCTGGCCGCTGCGCATGTGGCGGGTGTGTGGTCGTTGGAGGACGCGGCGGCGCTCGTTGCCGCGCGTGGTCGTCTGATGCAGGCGCTCCCGACGGGCGGGGCGATGGTCGCCGTCCAGGCGACGGAGGCGGAGGTCCTGCCGCTGCTGGTCGACGGCGTCTCGATCGCCGCTGTGAACGGTCCGGACTCCGTCGTCATCTCGGGTGACGAGGACGCCGTACTCGCCATCGCGTCGGGCTTCGCGAAGACGAAGCGGCTGCGGGTCAGCCATGCCTTCCACTCGCCGCGCATGGAGCCCATGCTCGCCGAGTTCAAGGCGGTCGCCGAGGGCCTGACCTTCCACGCCCCGAAGCTCCCCATCGTCTCCAACCTGACCGGCGAACTCGCGGGTGAGGAGCTGCTGACCGCCGAGTACTGGGTGGACCACGTCCGCCAGGCGGTCCGTTTCCTCGATGGGGTACGGCAGTTGGAGGCCCAGGGCGTCACGACGTATCTGGAGCTCGGTCCCGGCGGTGTCCTTTCCGCGATGGGCCAGTCCTGTGTCACCGACGACGAGGCCGGCTTCGTACCGGCCCTGCGCAAGGACCGTACCGAGACCGAGGCGCTGACCACCGCCGTGGCGGAGCTGCATGCGCACGGCGCCTCCGTCGACTGGGCCGCGTACTACGCCAACACCGGTGCCCAGTGCGTCGACCTGCCCACCTACGCCTTCCAGCACCAGCACTACTGGCCCAAGAACTCCGTCCCGGCCGGTGATCTGACCAGCGTCGGTCTGAGCTCTTCCGAGCATCCGCTGCTCGTGGGCTCGGTCGCGCTCGCGGGCGAGGCCGTCTCCCTCTTCACCAGCCGGCTTTCGCTGGACTCGCACCCGTGGCTCGCCGACCACGCAGTCTTCGGCTCCGTCCTGCTGCCCGGCACCGCGTTCGTCGAGCTTGCGCTGCATGCCGGTGAGCGCGTCGGCTGTGCGGTGCTCGACGAACTCACCATCCAGGCGCCGCTGGTTCTGCCCGAGCGTGGTGCCGTGATCCTCCAGGTCGTCGTGGGTGCCGGGGCCGAGGACGGCCGCCGTCCGGTCGCCATCCACTCCAGCCCGGCCAGCAGCGTCGAGGACGAGACCTGGACTCTGCACGCGTCCGGTGTCGTTGCCGCCGAGGCCGTCGCGCACCCCGCTGTCGGGCTCGCCGAGTGGCCGCCGCGCGATGCGGTGGTCGTCGAGACCGGCGGACTGTACGAGGACATGGCCGGTGCCGGGTTCGGCTACGGGCCCGTCTTCCAGGGCCTGCGGGCGGTGTGGCGGCGCGGGGACGAGGTGTTCGCCGAGGTCGCCCTCGACCAGGACCTCTGGGACGAGGCGGGCCGGTTCGGTCTGCACCCGGCGCTTCTCGACTCCGCCCTGCACGCCATCGGGGCGAGCGGTGGCCTGGGCGGTCTTGAGGGCCCGGGGCTGCCGTTCGTCTGGACCGGTGTGAGCCTGTCCGCAGTCGGCTCGCCCGTACTGCGCGTCCGGATCTCGGAAGGCCGGAGCGGCGCGGTGGCGCTGGACCTCGCCGACGGTACCGGAGCCCCCGTCGGGCGCGTCGACGCGCTCGTCCTGCGGCCGGTGACGGCCGAACAGATCGAAGGGGCTTCGCCGCGCGAGGGCTCCGACTCGCTGTTCCGGCTGGACTGGGTGCCGGCTCCGACAGCCCCGGTCGCCGATCCGGTGGGGGAGTTCGATGTTCTGGCTGTTCCTGGCCCTGATGCCGACGCCGATGTGGTTGCGGATGTCCACGGTCGTGTCACCGAGGTGCTCGCCCGGCTTCAGCGCCGGCTGACCGACGAGTCGTCCGCCCGTCTGGTGGTGGTGACGTGTGGTGCGGTGGGTGAGGTTTCGGATCTTGGTGCGGCTGCGGTGTGGGGGCTGGTGCGTTCGGCGCAGTCGGAGCATCCGGAGCGGATTGTTCTTGTTGATGTGGAGGGTGATCCCGCGGGGTTTGATGGGGTTGCGGGTCTGGTTGGTCTGGGTGAGCCGCAGGTGGCGGTTCGTGGGGGTGAGGTGCTGGTGCCCCGGTTGGGGCGGGTTGCTGAGCCTGCCGGCGCGGACGTTGCCGGGGCGGACGTTGCTGGTGCGGACGTTGCGGGTGTTGCGGGTGCGGTTCTGGTCACGGGTGCGGGTGGTGCGCTGGGTGGGTTGGTGGCGCGTCATCTGGTGACGGTGCGGGGTGTGCGGGATCTGGTGCTGGTGTCGCGGCGTGCGGGGACCGGGCTGGTCGCGGAGCTGGAGGGGTTGGGGGCGTCGGTCCGGTGGGTGGAGTGTGATGTCACGGACCGGGATGCGCTGGAGGGTGTGGTTTCCGGGATCGTCCGGGAGGGCGGTCTGGCGGGTGTGGTGCATGCCGCGGGTGTCGTGGACGACGGTGTGCTGGAGTCGTTGACCCCGGAGCGGGTCGCGGGTGTTCTGCGTCCCAAGGCCGACGCGGCCTGGTATCTCCACGAGCTCACGGCCGGTCTCGATCTGTCGTTCTTCGTGCTGTTCTCCTCGGCCGCCGGTGTCCTGGGCTCCGCGGGCCAGGCCAACTACGCCGCCGCGAACGCCTTCCTCGACGCCCTGGCCTCCATACGCCACGCCCAGGGCCTGCCCGCCACCTCCCTCGCCTGGGGCCCCTGGGCCGAGGGCGGTATGGCAGGTCGCCTCGACGCGGCCGACATCGCGCGCATGCGGCGCGGCGGCATCCCGCCACTGTCGGTCGAGGAGGGGCTGGCGCTCTTCGACCAGGCCTTCGGAGCTGACGAGGCGGTTCTTGCCCCGGTCCGGTTGGACCTCGGTGTGCTGCGCAAGGCCCCGGTCGTTCCGCATCTGCTGCGTGGTCTGATCCGTACGACGCATCGTCGTGCGGCGCGGGCCGGCAGCGGTCAGTCCTCCGCGCTCGTGCAACGCCTGCTGACCCTCGGCACCGACGAGCGCACCCAGCTGATCCTGGACACCGTGCGAGGCGAGGTCGCGGCCGTCCTCGGCCACACGTCCGGCGACGCGGTCCCGGCCGAACGCGCCTTCACCGAGCTGGGCTTCGACTCCCTCACCGCCGTCGAACTCCGCAACCGCCTCAACACCGTCACCGGCCTGCGCCTCCCGGCCACCCTCGTCTTCGACTACCCCTCCGCCGGACAACTCGCCGACCACCTCACCGACGAACTCTCCGGCGAAACCACCACCACGAACACGACGGCCACGACCACTGCCGGCGACGACGAACCCATCGCCATCGTCGGCATGGCCTGCCGCTACCCCGGCAACATCACCTCCCCCGAAGACCTCTGGAACCTCGTCGCCACCGGCACCGACGGCATCTCAGCCTTCCCCACCGACCGCGGCTGGGACCTGGACAGCCTTTACGGCGATGGCCCCCGGCACGACGAGGACGGCAGGTCGCTGACGCTGGAGGGCGGGTTCCTCTACGGCGCCCCCGGCTTCGACGCCGACTTCTTCGGGATCAGCCCGCGCGAAGCCCTGGCGATGGACCCGCAGCAGCGGCTGCTGCTGGAGGCGTCCTGGGAGGCGCTGGAGCGGGCCGGAATCGACCCGGCGACCGTACGCGGCAGCCGTACCGGCGTCTTCGCCGGCCTGATGTACCACGACTACGTCACCCGTCTGTCCGGTGCCGACGACACCGAGGGGTACCTCGGCACCGGCAATGCGGGCAGCGTGGTCTCGGGGCGTGTCGCGTACGCGCTGGGTCTGGAGGGCCCGGCGGTGACGGTGGACACGGCCTGCTCGTCGTCGCTGGTCGCGCTGCACTGGGCGATCCAGGCGCTGCGGTCGGGCGAGTGCGAGATGGCGCTCGCGGGCGGTGTGACGGTCATGTCGACGCCGACGACGTTCGCCGAGTTCAGCAGGCAGGGCGGCCTCGCTTTCAACGGCCGGTGCAAGTCGTTCTCGGACGATGCGGACGGTACGGGCTGGGGCGAGGGTGTCGGGGTTCTGCTGGTCGAGCGGCTCTCCGAGGCCCGGCGCAAGGGCCACCAGGTCCTCGCGGTCGTCGCCGGATCCGCCGTCAACCAGGACGGCGCGTCCAACGGCCTGACCGCGCCGAACGGTCCGTCGCAGCAGCGCGTCATCCGCCAGGCCCTGGCCAATGCCAAGGTCTCGGCCGACCAGGTCGACATCGTCGAGGCCCACGGCACCGGCACCTCCCTGGGCGACCCCATCGAGGCCCAGGCCCTCATCGCCACCTACGGCCAGGAACGCACGGAGGACCGGCCGCTCTGGCTCGGCTCCGTCAAGTCCAACCTCGGCCACACCCAGGCCGCCGCCGGTGTCGCGGGCATCATCAAGATGGTCATGGCCATGCACCACGGCGTCATGCCCCAGACCCTGCACGTGGACGAGCCTTCCACCCACGTCGACTGGTCGGCGGGTGCGGTGGAGTTGCTGGCGGAGGCGCGGGAGTGGCCGGAGGTGGGCGATCGCCCGCGTCGGGCGGGTGTGTCGTCGTTCGGGATCAGTGGGACGAACGCGCACGTGATTTTGGAGCAGGCGCAGGAGGAGGCGGCGGTCGAGCCTTCGGTTGTCGGGTCGGTGTTGCCGGTGGTGCCGTGGGTGCTGTCGGCGAAGTCTGAGGAGGCGTTGGCGGGTCAGGCGGAGCGGTTGCTCGGCCTGGTGGGTGCGGCGTCGGCGCTGGATGTGGGTTACTCGCTGGCCGTGACGCGTACGGCGTTCGAGCACCGTGCGGTGGTGGTCGGTGAGGACCGTGAGGCGTTGCTGCGGGCGGTGTCCGAGGGCCGGTCGGTGCCGGGTGTGGTGCGTGGCGCTGTGCGGGGTGGTCGTTCGGCGTTCCTGTTCTCGGGTCAGGGTTCGCAGCGGGCCGGGATGGGCCGTGAGCTGTACGAGGCGTACCCGGTGTTCGCCGATGCGTTCGACGCTGTGTGTGCCGAACTCGACCGGCATCTCGACCAGCCGGTCAAGGACATCGTCTTCGGTGGGTCGGAGCTGATCGACCAGACCGTCTACACCCAGGCCGGACTGTTCGCTGTTGAGGTCGCGCTGTTCCGGCTGCTGGAGCACTGGGGCGTCACCCCGGACTACCTCCTCGGCCACTCCATCGGTGAGCTGGCCGCCGCGCACGTCGCGGGCGTGTGGTCCCTGGAGGACGCGGCGGCGCTGGTCGCCGCACGGGGCCGCCTCATGCAGGCACTGCCCACCGGCGGAGCCATGGTTGCCATCCAGGCCACCGAGGCGGAAGTCCTGCCGCTCCTCACAGACGGAGTTTCGATCGCCGCCCTGAACGGTCCGGACTCCGTCGTCATCTCGGGTGACGAGGACGCCGTACTCGCCATCGCTGCCGGTTTCGGGAAGACAAAGCGCCTCCGCGTCAGCCATGCCTTCCACTCGCCGCGCATGGAACCCATGCTCGCCGAGTTCAAGGCGGTCGCCGAGGGCCTGACCTTCCACGCACCGAAGCTCCCGATCGTCTCCAACCTGACCGGCGAACTCGCCGGCGAGGAACTGCTGACCGCCGACTACTGGGTGGACCACGTCCGCCAGGCCGTCCGCTTCCTCGACGGCATCCGCCACCTCGAAACCCAGGGCATCACGACCTACCTGGAACTCGGGCCCGGCGGAGTCCTCTCCGCGATGGGCCAGGCGTGCGTGACGGAGGACGCCGGTTTCGTACCGGCCCTGCGCAAGAACCGCACCGAGACCGAAGCGCTCACCACCGCCCTCGCCGAACTCCACGTCCGAGGCACCCGCATCGACTGGTTGACGTACTACTCCAACACCGGCGCCCGGCGCACCGACCTGCCCACCTACGCCTTCCAGCACCAGCACTACTGGCCCGAGCCGCCTGCCGCTCCGGCCGAGGCCAAGGCTGCCGCCGACCCGGTCGACGCGAGCTTCTGGGAGGCCGTCGAGCGGGCGGACGTTGCTCAGCTGCTCGACACCCTCGACATCGCCGACGGCGACGACACGACCCAGGCCTCGCTGGCGAACGTGCTTCCGCTGCTCTCCGAGTGGCGGCGCGAGCGGCGCAGCCACGCCACGCTGGACGACTGGCAGTACAGGATCACCTGGAAGCCCGTCCCGACCACCGACCCCGAACTGCCGGGCCATTGGTTCCTGGTCGTTCCGGAGGAGGCTGCCGAGGCCCCGTACGCGGAAGCCGTCGCCGCTGCACTCGTGGCGCATGGTGCCGATGTCACGCGTGTCGTCCTGTCCGACCGGTCCTCGCTCGCCGCGACCCTCGCAGGTGCACCGGCCGACGGTGTGGTCTCGCTCGTGGGCCTGCACGGTACGGCCGTTCTCGTCCAGGCGCTGGACGACGCGGACGTACGGGCGCCGCTGTGGTGCCTGACCCGGGGAGCCGTCTCCGTCGGGGCGGCCGACCGGATCACCAGCCCCGAGCAGGCCGCCGTATGGGGCCTCGGACGGGTCGTCGGCCTCGAACTGCCGCAGCGCTGGGGCGGTCTCGTCGACCTCCCGGAGGAACTCGACGACCGCGCCGCCGCCCGCCTCTGCGCGGTGCTGGCGGCCATCGACGACGAGGACCAGCTGGCCGTCCGCGGCTCCGGGGTCTTCGTACGCCGACTGGTGCGGGCACCGCTCGGCGAGCCGGCACCGGCCTGGACCCCACGGGGGACCGTTCTCGTCACCGGCGGCACCGGGGCTCTCGGCGGACGCATCGCCCGCTGGCTGGCCGGCAACGGCGCCGAGCACCTCGTCCTCACCAGCCGCCGGGGCACCGACGCCCCCGGCGCGGCCGAACTCCGCGACGAACTCACCGCCATGGACGTACGGGTCACCATCGCGGCCTGCGACGTCGCCGACCGCACGGCCCTGTACTGGCTTCTCGACGGACTGCACGAGGCGGGCGACAAGATCACCGCCGTTCTGCACACCGCGGGCATCGGCCCCACCCGCGCCGTCACCGACCTCACCGACCTTGAGATCGATGCCGTTCTGGGAGCGAAGACAGGCGGAGCGACCCTCCTCGACGCGTACTTCACCGAAGACACCGCGCTGGACGCGTTCGTCCTCTTCTCCTCCAGCGCCGGTGTCTGGGGCAGCGCGGGCCAGGGCGCCTACGCCGCCGCCAACGCCCACCTCGACGCGCTCGCCCAGCAGCGCCGCTCGCGCGGCCTGGCCGCCACCTCCATCGCCTGGGGCGCCTGGGGCGGCGGCGGCATGGCCGACGGCGAGGCCGGCGAGCTGATGCGCAAGCGCGGGCTGCCCCTCATGGACCCGGACCTGGCCGTGCTCGCCCTGCAGCGCGCGGCGGCCGGCGACGAGCCCTGCGTGGCGATGGCCGACATCGACTGGGACCGGTTCACCCCCCGCTTCACCGCTGCCCGCCCGCAGCCGCTGATCTCCGAGATTCCGGAGGTCCGCAGCCTGCTGGCCGCGGTCGAGCGGGCCCGGGACGGCGAGGACGAGACCAGCTCCGCGTTCCTCGGCCGGCTGCGGGCCCTCTCCACGGCCGAACAGCACCAGACTCTGCTCAAGCTGGTACGCGGCGAGGCCGCCGCCGTCCTCGGCCACGCGACCGCCGAAGCCGTGCAGCCGGGCCGGGTGTTCCAGGACCTCGGCTTCGACTCCCTCACCGTGGTCGAACTGCGTAACCGCCTGAAGGCCGTGACCGGGCTGGCCCTGCCGGCGACCCTCGCGTTCGACCACCCGTCGCCCGAGGCCCTCGCGCACCACCTGCGGACCAGCCTCCTCGGCGACGACGACGCCACGGCCGCCAACGGCGCGGCGCGCAACGGCTCGGCCCCGGCCGGAGCCGGATCCGTGGCCGACGACGACCTGATCGCCGTCGTCGGGATGAGCTGCCGCTTCCCCGGCGGTGTGAACAGCCCCGAGCAGTTGTGGGATCTGCTCGCCGAGGGCCGCGACGCCCTCGGCGGCTTCCCCGTCGACCGGGGCTGGGACGTGGAGCGGCTCTACGACCCGGAGCGCGGCACGCCCAACACCTCGTACACGGACCAGGGCGGATTCCTCTACGAGGCCGGCTACTTCGACCCCGCCCTCTTCGGGATCTCGCCGCGCGAGGCCCTCGGCATGGACCCGCAGCAGCGGCTGCTGCTGGAGACGTCGTGGGAGGCGTTCGAGCGGTCCGGGATCGATCCGGCGTCGGTTCGTGGCAGCCGTACCGGTGTGTTCACCGGCACGAACGGCCAGGACTACGCCACCCTCCTGCTCGGTGTCACCGATGCCGACAGCCTCTCGATGACCAGCAATGCGGCGAGTGTGGTGTCGGGTCGTATCTCGTACACGTTCGGTCTGGAAGGACCGGCCGTGACGGTGGACACGGCCTGCTCGGCCTCGCTGGTCGCCCTGCACCTCGCGGTGCAGGCACTGCGGTCGGGTGAGTGCGAGATGGCGCTCGCGGGCGGTGTGACGGTCATGTCGACACCGGGTGCGTTCATCGAGTTCTCCCGCCAGGGCGGACTCGCCACCGACGGCCGGGTCAAGGCGTTCGCGGAAGCGGCGGACGGCACGGGCTGGGGCGAGGGCGTGGGCATGCTCCTGGTCGAGCGCCTGTTCGACGCCCGCGCCAAGGGACACCCGGTCCTGGCCGTCGTCCGGGGCTCCGCGATCAACCAGGACGGCGCCTCCAACGGCCTGACCGCTCCCAACGGACCGGCCCAGCAACGCGTCATCCGCCAGGCCCTGACCAGCGCCGGCCTGACCGGCAGCGACGTCGACGTCGTCGAGGCCCACGGCACCGGCACCACCCTCGGCGACCCGATCGAGGCCCAGGCCCTCCTCGCCACCTACGGCCAGAACCGGCCCAAGGACCGGCCGCTCTGGCTCGGCTCGGTCAAGTCGAACATCGGCCACACCCAGGCCGCCGCCGGAGTCGCCGGCATCATCAAAATGATCATGTCGATGCGGCACGGCATCATGCCCCGCACCCTCCACGTCGACCAGCCCTCCACCCACGTCGACTGGACCACCGGAGCCGTCGAACTCCTCACCCAACCCCGCACCTGGAACCACCAACAACACCCCCGCCGCGCCGCCGTCTCATCCTTCGGTATCAGCGGCACCAACGCCCACGTCATCATCGAAGAAGCACCGACCCAAGACCCCACACCGACCGACGTCCGCACGGACAAGGTCGATGGACAGCTGGTTTCCTGGCCCGTGTCCGGCATGACGGAGGAAGCGCTGCGCGCCCAGGCCGAGCAACTGCGTGCCTACGCGGCCGGCGCCACCGAACCCGACCTGCTCGACACGGGTTACTCCCTGGCGACCACCCGCGCGGCGCTTGCACACCGGGCCGTCGTCCAGGGCCGCGACCGTGCCGCACTCGTTGCCGCCCTGAGCGGCCTTGCCCGCGGAACTGCGGTGAACGGGCTGGTCAAGGGCACCGCCCTGGGCGGCGAGACCGCCTTCTTGTTCTCGGGTCAGGGTTCGCAGCGGGCCGGGATGGGCCGTGAGCTGTACGAGGCGTACCCGGTGTTCGCGGACGCGTTCGACGCTGTGTGCGCCGAACTCGACCGGCATCTAGACCAGCCGGTCAAGGACATCGTGTTCGGTGGGTCGGAGCTGATCGACCAGACCGTCTACACCCAGGCCGGACTGTTCGCTGTTGAGGTCGCGCTGTTCCGGCTGCTGGAGCACTGGGCTGTCACCCCGGACTACCTCCTCGGCCACTCCATCGGTGAGGTGGCCGCCGCCCACGTCGCGGGCGTGTGGTCGTTGGAGGACGCGGCGGCGCTGGTCGCGGCGCGTGGCCGTCTGATGCAGGCGCTGCCCACCGGCGGAGCGATGGTCGCCGTCCAGGCCACCGAGGCAGAGGTCCTGCCGCTGCTGGTCGACGGCGTCTCGATCGCTGCCCTGAACGGCCCGGACTCCGTCGTCATCTCCGGCGACGAGGACGCCGTACTCGCCATCGCGTCCGGTTTCGGGAAGACGAAGCGGCTCCGCGTCAGCCATGCCTTCCACTCACCGCGCATGGAACCCATGCTCGCCGAGTTCAAGACCATCGCCGAGAACCTGACCTTCCACGCCCCGAAGCTCCCCATCGTCTCCAACCTGACCGGCGAACTCGCCGGCGAGGAGCTGCTGAGCGCCGACTACTGGGTGGACCACGTCCGCCAGGCGGTCCGCTTCCTCGACGGGGTACGGCAGTTGCAGACCCAGGGCGTCACCACGTACCTGGAACTCGGCCCCGGCGGCGTCCTCTCCGCCATGGGCCAGGACTGCGTCACCGACGACGAGGCCGGCTTCGTACCCGCCCTGCGCAAGAACCGCACCGAAACCGAAGCGCTCACCACCGCCCTCGCCGAACTCCACGTCCGAGGCACCCGCATCGAGTGGACGACGTACTACGCGAACACCGGCGCCCAGCGCGTCGACCTGCCCACCTACGCCTTCCAGCACAAGCACTACTGGCCCGAGGTGTCCTTCGGCAGCCCGGAAGGTCAGCAGAGCATCGGCAGCAGTACCGATGCCAATGGCAATGCCAATGCCGTCGATGCCGCCTTCTGGCAGGCCGTCGACCAGGCGGACCTGGCTGCGCTCACCGAGACGCTCGACCTCGGCGGCGACGACGCGCGGGTCTCCGCGCTCGGCGACGTACTGCCCCTGCTCTCCACCTGGCACCAGGAGAGCCGTGAGCGTTCGGCTGCCGACTCCTGGCGCTACAAGATCGTGTGGCGGCCGCTCACCGAGCTGACCGTGCCCACCCTCACCGGCACCTGGCTGCTCGTCGTCCCCGCTGCGGGCGCCGATGAGGAGCTGGTGCGGGCGTGTGCGGACGCGCTCACCGATCACGGAGCGGTGGTCGAGCTCCTTCGGCCCGCCGACGAGCCGGACCTTGCCGCCCGTCTTCGTACTGCGGCGGCGGTCGGGCAACCCCTAGGCGGTGTGCTGTCCCTGCTCGCCATGGACGAACGCCCGCACAGTGCGTACGAGGTGCTTCCGACGGGTCTCACGGAGGCCCATGCCCTGGTCAGGGCGATGGCCGAGGCGGAGTCGGTTGCGCCGCTGTGGTCCGTCACCCGGTCCGCCGTCGCGGTGAGCGAGACCGATGGACCCGCACGTCCCGTCCAGGCTCAGATGTGGGGCCTCGGCCGGGTCGTGGCCCTCGAACACGCCACGTTCTGGGGCGGACTCGTCGACCTGCCCGAGACGCCCGACGCGGGAGCCCTCGACCGGATGGCCTCCGTGCTGGCGCAGCGCACGGCCGCCGCCGGTCCGCCGCGCGGCGGGGTCGAGGACCAGGTGGCCGTACGTGCGTCCGGGGTCTTCACCCGACGCCTGGTCCCCGCCTCCACCGCAGGAGTGAAGGCGCGCCGTCAGTGGCGCCCCACCGACACCGTGATCGTCACCGGCGGCACCGGGGCCATCGGCAAGCACGTCGCCCGCTGGCTCGCGGCGAACGATGCCGAGCACATCGTCCTGACCAGTCGGAGCGGCGAACAGGCCACTGGTGCACGGGAGTTGAAGGAAGAGCTGGAGTCCTCCGGTGCCAAGGTCACCGTTGCGGCCTGCGATGTGGCCGACCGGGATTCCGTCAAGGCGTTGCTGGACGGGCTGGCGGCGGACGGGTGCCACGTACGTACGGTCCTGCACGCCGCCGGTGTCGGCCTCCTGGCGCCGCTGACCGAATGCGGTCCGGAAGCGGCCGCCTACGTCGCGAACGGCAAGGTCTCCGGGGCCCGTCACTTCGACGAACTCCTCGACCCGGCCGGGCTCGATGCGGTGGTCTACTTCACCTCGGTCGCCGGTGTCTGGGGCGTGGGCGACCACGGTGTGTACGCCGCCGCCAACGCCTATCTCGACGCACTTGCTCAGCAGAGCCGGGCCCGCGGGATGCCCGCCACGGCCGTGGCCTGGGGCCCCTGGGCCGAAGGCGGAATGGCCGCGGGCGCCGACGAGAACAAGGGAGAGGGTGCGCTGACCCGGCACGGTGTGCTGGCGCTGCGGCCCGAACTCGCCATGATTGCCCTGCAGGAGGTCCTCGACCACGAGGATGCCGCGGTGGTCCTCGCGGACATGGACTGGGAGCGGTTCGCACCGGTCTTCACGATGAGCGGCGACCGCCCCCTCATCGGGGAGATCCCGCAGGTCAAGAGGGCCAACGAGCAGCAGGCAGCGGTGGCGTCCGAGGCATCGGGCTCGGTCCCCGCCCTGCGGGCGAAGCTCGCCGAGCTGCCCGAGGCCGAGCAGGACCAACTGGTTCTGGACCTGGTACGGGAACACACTGCCGGGGTCCTGGGCCACGCGTCGGCCCAGGACATCGAGGCCCGCCGGGCCTTCCAGGACCTCGGGTTCGACTCGCTGACCGCCGTCGAACTGCGCAACCGGCTCGGCGCGGCCACCGGTCTCAAGCTTCCGGCGACCATGGTCTTCGACCACCCGACACCGGTCGCGCTCGCGGCCCTCCTCAAGGCCGAGATCCTGCCGGCCGCCGCGGAACAGGTCCTTCCGGCGGTGGACGAACTCGACCGCCTGGAGCAGGCACTCGCCGCCCGCGACAGCGACGACATCGGCCGGGTCAGGGTCGTCATGCGGCTCGAAGCCCTGCTCTCGAAGCTCAGCCAGGACCGGCGTACGGACGAATCGGCGGCCGACCGGGACGGCGCTGTGGCGGGACTCGAATCTGCCACTAACGACGAGCTGTTCGATCTGATCGACAGGGACCTCGGGCTCTCCTGACCACACCGGACCGCACCGGGCCGCGCCGGACCACACCGGACTGCTCCGGACCTCACCCTCCGACCCCGGCAGCACGCACTCATTTTTTAGTTAGAACCCGACGGGAGCGACGTTTCGATGGCGGATGAAGAGAAGCTGCGGGAATACCTGACCCGTGTGGTTGCGGAGCTGCAGCAGACCCGCCAGCACCTGCGCAACGTCGAGTCCCAGGAAGCGGAGCCGATCGCGATCGTCTCCATGAGCTGCCGCTACCCGGGGGGCGTCGACACGCCCGAGGACCTGTGGGACCTCGTGTCCTCGGGCGGCGACGCCATCTCCGGCCTGCCGGCCGATCGCGGCTGGAACATCGAGGACCTGTACGACCCCGACCCCTCCGCCACGGGCAAGATCTACGCCCTCGAAGGCGGCTTCCTGCACGACGCGGGCGAGTTCGACCCGGCCTTCTTCGGGATCTCGCCGCGCGAGGCCCTGGCGATGGACCCGCAGCAGCGGCTGCTGCTGGAGACCTCATGGGAGGCGCTGGAGCGGGCCGGCATCGACCCGACGGCCGTCGGCGGCAGTGCCACCGGCGTGTTCGTCGGAGCGGCGGGCCAGGGCTACGGCGGCGACCTGAGCGGGGCCGCGGGCTCCGAGGGCTACATCCTCACCGGCACCGTCACGTCCGTGCTGTCCGGACGCATCTCGTACACCCTCGGCCTCGAAGGCCCGGCCGTCACGCTCGACACCGCGTGCTCCTCCTCCCTCGTCGCCCTGCACCTGGCCGCCCAGGCGCTGCGCAACGGCGAGTGCGCCATGGCACTGGCGGGCGGCGCCTCGATCATGCCGAGCCCGGCCGGACTCATGGAGTTCAGCCGTCAGCAGGGCCTCGCGCGCGACGGCCGCTGCAAGGCGTTCGCGGACTCCGCCGACGGCATGGGCATGGCCGAGGGTGTCGGCATGCTGCTGCTGGAGCGGCTCTCGGACGCCCGCCGCAACGGCCACGACGTCCTCGCCGTCATCCGTGGCTCCGCCATCAACCAGGACGGCGCCTCCAACGGCCTCACCGCCCCCAACGGACCGGCCCAGCAGCGCGTCATCCGTCAGGCCCTCGCCAACGCGAAGGTCTCGGCCGACCAGGTCGACGTCGTCGAGGCGCACGGCACCGGCACCTCGCTGGGCGACCCGATCGAGGCCCAGGCCCTGCTGGCCACCTACGGCCAGGACCGGCCGACCGGACGGCCGCTGCTGCTCGGTTCGGTGAAGTCGAACATCGGTCACACGCAGGCCGCCGCCGGTGTCGCGGGCGTGATGAAGATGGTCCTGGCCATGCGGCACGGTGTGCTGCCCAAGAGCCTTCACATCGACGAGCCTTCCACGCACGTCGACTGGACCGCCGGCGCCGTCGAGCTCGTCACCGAGCACAGGGAGTGGCCCGAGACCGGCGCCCCGCGCATCGCCGGTGTCTCCTCCTTCGGAATCAGCGGTACCAACGCCCACGTGATCCTGGAGCAGGAACCCGTCATCGAGGCCTCGGAGGTTTCGGGTGCTGCGGGTCCGGTGGGGGTGGGGCTGTCGGCGGTTCCGTGGGTGTTGTCGGCGAAGTCGCCGCAGGCTCTGGCGGATCAGGCGGGTCGTCTGTTGGCCCGGGTTCGTGATGATGCCGGGCTTTCGGTGGTTGACCTGGGGTATTCGTTGGCGTTGACCCGGTCTCGTTTTGAGTATCGGGCCGGTGTGGTGGCCGGTGGGCGTGGGGAGTTCGTTGCCGCGCTGGAGGCGGTTGCTGCGGGTGGTCCGGCTCCTGGTGTGGTGCGGGGGGTTCCGGCGGACGCGGAGGTGCGTCCGGTGTTCGTGTTCCCGGGTCAGGGTGCGCAGTGGGCCGGTATGGCGGTGGGGTTGCTGGAGTCCTCGCCGGTGTTCGCGGCGCGGATGGCGGAGTGCGCGGCGGCGCTGGAGCCGTACGTGGAGTGGTCGCTGATCGACGTCGTGCGTGGCGTCGACGGCGCGCCCGGTCTGGACCGGGTGGATGTGGTTCAGCCGGTGCTGTGGGCCGTGATGGTGTCCCTGGCGGAGGTGTGGCGGTCGTACGGTGTCGAGCCGGCGGCCGTGATCGGTCACTCGCAGGGTGAGATCGCCGCTGCGGCGGTCGCGGGCATTCTCTCGCTGGGCGATGCGGCGAAGGTGGTGGCGCTGCGCAGCCGGGCGATCATCGCGCTCGCGGGCCGTGGCGGCATGGTGTCCGTCGCCCAGCCCGCCGCTTGGGTGCGGGAGAAGATCGCGGCGTGGGACGGGCGGATCTCCATCGCCGCCGTCAACGGGCCTTCGTCCGTGGTCGTTTCGGGTGATCCCGAGGCTCTGGACGAGCTGGTCACCGACTGCCAGGCCGACGAGATCCGCGCCCGCAAGGTGGACGTGGACTACGCCTCCCACTCCGCCCACGTCGAGGAGATCGAACCCGAGCTCGCGAAGCTCCTCGGGGGCATCGCCCCGCAGACCGGCGGTACGACCCTGTACTCGTCCCTCACCGGGGGACTGCTCGACGGTACGGAGATGGGTGCCGGGTACTGGTACAACAACCTGCGCGAAACCGTCGAGTTCGAGCAGGCCACCCGCGCCGCCCTGGCCGACGGGCACACCGTCTTCATCGAGGTCAGCCCCCACCCCGTCCTCTCCCTCGGCCTCCAGGGCACCATCGGAGACGCCGACACGGACGCAGCCGTCCTCGGCACGCTCCGCCGCGACGAGGGCGGACTCGACCGGTTCCTGGCCTCGCTCACCGAGGCCCACGTCCACGGCACCACCGTCGACTGGACGGCCGTCTTCGCCGGCACCGGCGCCACCCGCGTCCCCCTCCCCACCTACCCCTTCCAGCGCACCCGCTACTGGCCCGAGTCCCCGGCCGTCGTGCTCGCCGAGACGGCTGCCCCGGACGACGCCGCCTTCTGGGAGGCCGTCGAGCAGGGCAACCTCGAAGCCCTCGTCGGCGCGCTGGAGCCCGCCGACGCCGAGCCGCTGCGCGCAGCCCTTCCCGCGCTCGTCAGCTGGCGCCGTCAGCGCCGTGAGAACTCCACCATCGACTCGTGGCGCTACCGCGTCACCTGGAAGCCCGTCGCCACACCTCTCGGCGCCGCCCTGTCGGGGCGCTGGCTGCTTGTCGTACCGGAGAACGCGGAGAACACGGAGAACGCGGACGACACCGCGACCACCCTGGCCCAGACCCTCACCGCCGCCCTGACCCGGCACGGCGCCGAGGCCGTCCCCACCACCCTCGCCGAACTCGCCGACACCGAGGACCTCTCGGACGCCGCAGGCTTCCTCTCACTCCTGGCACTGGACACCACGCCGCACCCGGGCCACCCGGGCGTGACCACCGGCCTGGCGAGCACGGTCGCACTCATCCGTGCCCTGGCCGACGCCGGGGCGACCGCTCCGCTGTGGACCCTCACCCGGGGCGCGGTCTCCGTCGGTGCCTCCGACCGCAAGGTCGACCCCGCACAGAGCTCCGTCTGGGGCCTGGGCCGGGTCGCCGGACTCGAACTCCCCGAGGGCTGGGGCGGGCTCGTCGACCTGCCCGCCGACCTGGACGACCGCGGCGCCTCCCGCCTCGCCGGCCTCATCGCGGGCGGTGACGAGGACCAACTCGTCCTCCGCGATTCGGGCGCGCACGCCTGCCGGCTGACCCGTGCCCCCCTCGGAAGCCGCCCCGGCACCCGCGACTGGACCCCGCACGGCACCGTACTGATCACGGGCGGCACCGGCGCCATCGCCTCGCACGTCGCCCGCCAACTGGCCGAGACCGGTGCCGGGCACCTCGTACTGACCAGCCGGCGCGGCCTCGACGCCCCCGGCGCGCCCGAACTGCGCGACGAACTCACCACCCTGGGCGCCCGGGTGACCATCGCGGCCTGCGACGTCGCCGACCACGACAGCCTGCGGACCCTGATCGACGGGCTCCGTGCGGCGGGCGAGACGATCACCGCCGTCCTGCACGCCGCAGGCGTCGACCGCACCGGCGAACTCCTCACCCTCGACGCCGCTCAGCTCCACGAGGTCCTGGCCGCCAAGACCCTCGGCGCCGCCCACCTCGACGAGATCTTCGACGACGGATCGCTCGACGCCTTCGTGCTCTTCTCCTCCAACTCCGGCGTCTGGGGCAGCGGCGGCCACGCCGCCTACGCCGCCTCCAACGCCTACCTCGACGGCCTCGCCCTCAGCCGCCGCGCCCGCGGCCTGACCGCCACCTCCATCGCCTGGGGCGCCTGGGACGGCGGCGGCATGTCCGGCGGCGACGCCGGCGAGCAGCTCGCCCGCCGCGGTCTCGCCGCCATGCCCACCGGTCTCGCCATCGCGGCCCTGCGCCAGTCCGTCGAGCACGACGAAACCTGCGTGAGCATCGCCGACATGGACTGGGAGCGCTTCGCCCCCGTCTACGCCCTGTCCCGGCCGCGCCCGCTCATCGGCGACATCCCCGAGGCGGCACGCGCCCTCGCCGCGAAGGACGAGGGAGCAGACGGCACCGGCCAGGACGGCTCCGCGCTGCGCACCCAGCTCCGTGGACTCACCGCTGCCGAACAGGAGCAGCAGCTCCTCGACCTCGTACGTGGCGAGGCCGCGTCAGTACTCGGCCACCGGAGCACGGACGCCGTCCAGCCCGGCCGCGCCTTCAAGGAGCTCGGCTTCGACTCGCTGACCGCCGTCGAACTGCGCAACCGGCTCACCGAGGCCACCGGTCTCAAGCTGCCCACCACCCTCGTCTTCGACCACCCGAACGCCATCCGGATCGCCGAGCTGCTGCGCACCGAATTCCTCGGCATCGACAGCGCCGCCCCGACCGTCGTGCGCGCGGCCTGGTCCGAGGACGACGAGCAGATCGCCATCGTCGGCATGAGCTGCCGCTTCCCCGGCGGTGTCGGCTCCCCCGAGGACCTGTGGCGGATCGTTTCCTCCGGCACCGACACCATGAGCCCCTTCCCCGCGAACCGCGGCTGGGACATGGACGTCGTGTACGACCCCGACGGCCGCCCCGGCACCTCGTACATCAACGAGGGCGGATTCGTCGTCGACGCGGGCCACTTCGACCCGGGCTTCTTCGGGATCTCGCCGCGCGAGGCCCTGGCCATGGACCCGCAGCAGCGGCTGCTCCTCGAAGCCTCCTGGGAGGCCTTCGAGCGGGCCGGCATCGATCCCGAAACGCTGCGCGGCAGCCTGACCGGTGTCTACGCCGGCACCAACGGCCAGGACTACGCTCCGCTCCTGATGGCCTCCGCCGAGGCCGCCGACACCACCCTCACCAGCAACGCGGCCAGTGTGCTGTCCGGCCGCATCTCCTACACCCTGGGCCTGGAGGGCCCGGCGGCGACCATCGACACCGGCTGCTCCTCCTCATTGGTGGCCCTGCACCTGGCGGCCCAGGCGCTGCGCAAGGGCGAATGCGACCTGGCGCTCGCGGGCGGCGTGACCGTCATGTCGACGCCGATGTCGTTCACCGAGTTCAGCCGCCAGCAGGGCCTCGCCTCCGACGGCCGCTGCAAGTCCTTCGCGGACGCCGCCGACGGCACCGGCTGGGGAGAGGGCGTCGGCGTCCTGCTTGTCGAGCGGCTCTCGGACGCCCGCCGCAACGGCCACGAAGTCTTCGCGATCGTCCGTGGCTCGGCGATCAACCAGGACGGCGCGTCCAACGGCCTGACCGCCCCCAACGGCCCCTCGCAGCAGCGCGTCATCCGCCAGGCCCTCGCCGGCTCCGGCCTGAGCGCCGCCGACATCGACGTCGTCGAGGCCCACGGCACCGGCACCCGGCTCGGCGACCCGATCGAGGCCCAGGCGCTGATCAACACGTACGGCCAGGAGCGCGCCGAGGACCAGCCGCTGTGGCTCGGCTCGGTCAAGTCGAACCTCGGCCACACGCAGGCCGCGGCGGGTGTCGCGGGCGTCATCAAGATGGTCATGGCGATGCGCCACGGCGTACTTCCGAAGACCCTCCACGTGGACCGGCCGTCCACGAAGGTGGACTGGCAGGCGGGCGCGGTCGAGCTGCTGACCGAGGCCCGGGACTGGCCGGCCTCGGCCGAGCGACTGCGCCGTGCGGCCGTCTCGTCGTTCGGTGTGAGCGGCACCAACACCCACGTCATCCTGGAGGAGCCGCAGCCCGGACCCGAGTCTGCCGAATCGACGAAGTCCCTTCTGCCGACGGTGCCTTGGATCATGTCGGCCAAGTCGGAGAGTTCTCTCGCCGGCCAGGCCGAACGGCTGCTGGCGCTGGTACGGGAGAACACCGCCCTGTCGCCGCTCGACATCGGCTACTCCCTCGCCCTGACCCGCACCGCTTTCGACCGCCGGGCGGCGGTCGTGGCCGGTGACACCGAGCACGTCCTGAGCCAGCTGGAGGCGATCGCCGACGGCACGGTGCGGGGTGTTGTGGGCGCGGCCGGTCGTTCGGCGTTCTTGTTCTCGGGTCAGGGTTCGCAGCGGGCCGGGATGGGCCGTGAGCTGTACGAGGCGTACCCGGTGTTCGCGGACGCGTTCGACGCGGTGTGCGCGGAGCTGGACCGGCATCTCGACCAGCCGGTCAAGGACATCGTGTTCGGTGGGTCGGAGCTGATCGACCAAACCGTCTACACCCAGGCGGGCCTGTTCGCGATCGAGGTCTCCCTCTTCCGCCTGCTGGAGCACTGGGGCATCACGCCCGACTACCTCCTCGGCCACTCCATCGGCGAACTGGCCGCCGCGCACGTCGCGGGTGTGTGGTCCCTGGAGGACGCGGCGGCGCTGGTCGCCGCCCGGGGCCGCCTCATGCAGGCACTGCCCACCGGCGGAGCCATGGTTGCCATCCAGGCCACCGAGGCGGAAGTCCTGCCGCTCCTCACAGACGGCGTTTCGATCGCCGCCCTGAACGGTCCGGACTCCGTCGTCATCTCGGGTGACGAGGACGCCGTACTCGCCATCGCGTCCGGTTTCGGGAAGACGAAGCGCCTCCGCGTCAGCCATGCCTTCCACTCGCCGCGCATGGAACCCATGCTCGCCGAGTTCAAGACCATCGCCGAGAACCTGACCTTCCACGCCCCGAAGCTCCCCATCGTCTCCAACCTGACCGGCGAACTCGCCGGCGCGGAGCTGCTGACCGCCGACTACTGGGTGGACCACGTCCGCCAGACCGTCCGCTTCCTCGACGGCGTACGCCACCTCGAAGCCCAGGGCATCACGACCTACCTGGAACTCGGGCCCGGCGGAGTCCTCTCCGCGATGGGCCAGGACTGCGTCACCGAAGACGCTGTCTTCCTCCCCGCCCTGCGCAAGGACCGTACCGAGACAGAGGCGCTGACCACTGCCGTGGCGGAGCTTCATGCGCACGGCGCCTCCGTCGACTGGGCCGCGTACTACGCGAACACCGGCGCCCGGCGCGTCGACCTGCCCACCTACGCCTTCCAGAACGAGCACTACTGGCCCAAGAACTTCAACCGCACCGGTGACCTCACCAGTGTCGGCCTGAGCACGTCCGAGCACCCGTTGCTCGTGGGCTCGGTCGCGCTCGCGGGTGAGGACGTCTCCCTCTTCACCAGTCGCCTGTCCCTGGACTCGCACCCGTGGCTCGCCGACCACGCCGTCCTGGGTTCGGTGCTGCTGCCCGGCACCGCCTTCGTCGAACTCGCGCTGCACGCGGGTGACCAGGTCGGCTGCGGAGTGCTGGAGGAACTGACCCTCCAGGCCCCGTTGGTGCTGGTCGAGCGCGGTGCCCGCATCCTGCAGATCGTCGTCGGCGCGGCCGAGGCCGACGGTTGCCGCACTGTCACCGTTCACTCGAGCTCCGCCGCCGACGGCGACGACAACTGGATCCTGCACGCCTCCGGTGTCGTCGCCGAAGGCTCCGAGCGGGCCGGGGAGTCCGCTGCCGGACTCGTCGAATGGCCGCCGCGCGACGCGGAGGCCGTCTCCGTGGACGGCATGTACGAATTCCTCGGCGAGCTCGGCTACGGCTACGGCCCGGCGTTCCAGGGCCTGCGGGCCGTGTGGCGCCGTGACGGAGAGCTGTTCGCCGAGGTCGAGCTGGCGGGGGAGGCGGGGGAGCAGGCGGCCCGGTTCGGCCTGCACCCGGCGCTGCTGGATTCCGCCCTGCACGCGATCGGCCTCAGCGGCGGTCTCTCCGGCATGGAGGGGCCGGGTCTGCCGTTCGCCTGGACGGACGTCGAGCTGTTCGCCGTCGGATCGCCGGTCCTGCGCGTACGGATGACCGTGGGCGACGGCGGCAAGGTCTCGCTGGACCTCGCCGACGGCACGGGTGCGCCGGTGGGCCGTGTCGGCTCGCTGGTGCTCCGGCCGGTGTCCGCACAGCAGTTGGACGGTGCCGCGTCCGCGGAGGGCGCCGATTCCCTCTTCCGCCTCGAATGGGTCCGGACGACCGCTCCGGCCCAGGCGCCGGACGGTGCTGCCGAGCCGGCCGTTCTCGTCCTGGACGGTGCGGGCACGGACGTACGCGAACACCTCAACCATGCACTGACCCGGCTGCAGGAGTGGCTGGCCGCGGAGCGTGACACGGATGCGCGTCTGGTCGTGGTGACCCGGGGCGCGGTGGCCGTGGGCGCCACGGACGGTGACCTCGATCGCGGGCCCGTGTGGGGTCTGGTCCGGTCGGCGCAGTCCGAGAACCCGGGTCGGATTGTTCTGGTGGACGTCGATGCCGATGTCGATGTCGACGGTGGCGGTGTCGATGTCGGTGGTGTTGCGGGGTTGGGTGAGCCGCAGGTTGTGGTGCGTGAGGGTCGGTTGTTCGTGCCTCGGTTGGTGCGGGCTGCGGCTGGTGGCGTTGGCGGTGCTGGTGGTGGGTTGGTGGTTCCGTCGGGTGTGGCGGAGTGGTCGTTGCAGAGCACGGGCAAGGGCACCCTGGAGAATCTGGCGCTGCTGCCCGTGGAGCGGCCGGGGCTGGGCGAGGGTCAGGTGCGGGTGGATGTGCGGGCGGCGGGGGTCAATTTCCGTGATGTGCTGAACGCGCTGGGGATGTATCCGGGTCCTGAGGTGCCGATGGGTGCCGAGGGTGCGGGTGTGGTCGTGGAGGTCGGTCCGGGGGTGACGGGTCTGCGTCCGGGTGACCGGGTGATGGGGCTGTTCTCCGGCTCGTTCGGTCCGAGCGCGGTCACCGAACGCCGAATGCTCGCCCCGATCCCCGACGACTGGTCCTACGCACAGGCTGCCGCCGTGCCGGCGGTGTTCCTGACCGCCTACTACGGGCTGGTCGAGTTGGCCGATGTGCGGCCGGGTGATTCGGTGCTGGTGCATGCGGCGTCCGGGGGTGTGGGGACGGCCGCGGTGCAGCTGGCCCGGCATCTGGGGGCCGAGGTGTACAGCACGGCGAGTGAGGCGAAGTGGCCGGTCCTGGCCGCGATGGGTATCCCCGCCGAGAGGATCGCTTCTTCCCGGACCCTCGACTTCGCCGAGGCCTTCGCCGCGGAGACGGGCGGTCGGGGCATGGACGTCGTGCTGAACTCCCTTGCCGGGGAGTTCGTCGACGCCTCGCTCGGACTGCTGCCGCGCGGCGGCCGGTTCCTGGAGATGGGCAAGACCGATGTACGCCACCCCGAGCAGGTCGCCGAGTCGCACCCCGGGGTCGACTACCGGTCCTTCGAGTTGCTGGATGCGGGTCCGGACCGGCTTCAGGGGATGTTGCTGGAGTTGCTGGGGCTGTTCCGGGAGGGTGTGCTGAGCCTGCCTCCGGTGCGGGCGTGGGACATCCGTCAGGCCCCCGAAGCGCTGCGGTTCATGAGCCAGGCCCGGCACGTGGGCAAGGTCGTCGTGACGATGCCGCGCATCCCCGATCCTGCGGGTACGTACCTGGTCACGGGGGCCACCGGCACCCTGGGCGGCCTGGTCGCCCGCCACCTGGTCACCGCACGAGGTGTACGCAGCCTGCTCCTACTCAGCCGCCGGGGCACCGACGCCCCGGGCGCGGCCGAACTGGTCGCGGAGCTGGAGGCGGCCGGGGCCCGGGTCTCGCTGCTGGCCTGCGACGCGTCCGACCGCGACGCACTGGCCGCCGCCCTGGCCACCGTCCCGGCCGAACACCCCCTCACCGGCATCGTCCACACCGCCGGTGTCCTGGACGACGGAGTGATCCCCGAACTCGACGCCGACCGCATCGACACGGTCCTGCGCCCCAAGGCCGACGCCGCCTGGAACCTTCACGAGCTGACCCGTCACCACCACGAACTCGCCGAGTTCGCCATGTTCTCGTCCACCGCAGGCATCTTCGGTGGTCCGGGGCAGGGCAATTACGCGGCGGCGAACGTGTTCCTCGATGTGCTGGCCCAGCACCGGCAGGCCCAGGGCCTGCCCGCCACGGCCGTGGCCTGGGGCATGTGGGAGGAGCGCAGCGGAATGACGGCGCACCTCGGCGACGCCGAGATCGCCCGCATGACCCGGGCCGGCATGCAGCCGCTGCCCACCGACCACGGCCTCGCCCTGCTGGACGCGGCCACCGCAACCGGACAAGCGCTGCTCGTCGGCACCCGCCTGGACCTGGCCGCCATCCGCAAGCAGGCGGACACCGAGGGCACGGGCGTGCTTCCGCTGCTGCAGGGCCTGGTCAAGGCCCCGGCCAGGAAGGCCCGGGGCGCGGCGACGGCGGTCGAGGCGTCCTCGTTCGCCCAGCAACTCGCCGCCCTGCCCGCAGAACAGGCCGAACGCACCCTGCTCGACCTCGTCCGCACCCACGTCGCCGCCGTACTCGGACACGCCTCCGCCGACACCATCGAAACCGGCAAGGCCTTCCGCGAACTCGGCTTCGACTCCCTCACCGCCGTAGAAATCCGCAACCGCCTCAACACCGCCACCGGCCTACGCCTCCCGTCCACCCTGGTCTTCGACTACCCGACCCCCGAGGTGCTGGTCGACCACCTGCGCTCCGAACTGCTGGGGCTCGACGCGGGTGCGGCCACGGCCGGCGCTTCCGTCGCCGCGACCGCCGATGCGGACGACCCGATCGCCATCATCGGGATGAGCTGCCGGTTCCCGGGCGGGGTCCGTTCGCCGCAGGACCTGTGGCAGCTCCTCGCCGAGGGCCGCGACGCCATCGGCGGCGTACCGCTCGACCGCCAGTGGGACCTGATGGCCCCGCCCGTATCCGACGACGAGCGGGCCGCGGCCCCCGTCCTCCAGGGCGGATTCGTCCAGGACGCCGGGGACTTCGATCCGGCCTTCTTCGGGATCTCGCCGCGCGAGGCCATCGCCATGGACCCCCAGCAGCGGCTGCTGCTGGAGACCTCCTGGGAGACCTTCGAGAACGCGGGCATCAACCCGCGCAGCCTCAAGGGCACCCCCGCCGGAGTGTTCGTCGGCGTCAACACGCAGGACTACGTCACCCTGCTGGCCAAGGTCCCCGCGGGCGGCGAGGGCTACGTCGCGAGCGGCACCTCCGGCAGCGTCGCCTCCGGCCGTATCTCGTACACGTTCGGCCTCGAAGGCCCGGCCGTCACCGTCGACACCGCGTGCTCGTCCTCGCTGGTCGCCCTGCATCTGGCCGCCCACGCCCTGCGCAACGGCGAGTGCACGATGGCCCTGGCCGGTGGCGTCAACATCATGGCCACCCCCGGAACGTTCGCCGACTTCGACAAGCAGCAGGGTCTGGCGCCCGACGGCCGGTGCAAGGCCTTCGCGGACGCCGCCGACGGCACCGGCTGGGGAGAGGGCGCGGGCGTTCTGCTCCTGGAGCGGTTGTCGGAGGCGCGGCGTCTGGGTCATGAGGTGCTGGCCGTGGTGCGTGGTTCGGCGGTCAATCAGGACGGTGCGTCGAACGGTCTGACGGCTCCGAACGGTCCGTCGCAGCAGCGGGTGATCCGCCAGGCCCTGGCCAACGCGGGTCTGACCACCGCCGATGTCGACGTGGTCGAGGCACACGGAACGGGCACGAAGCTCGGCGACCCGATCGAGGCCCAGGCCCTGCTGGCCACCTACGGCCGCGAACGCCCCCAGGACCAGCCCCTCCTCCTCGGCTCCATCAAGTCCAACATCGGCCACACCCAGGCCGCCGCCGGCGTCGCCGGCGTGATGAAGATGGTCCTGGCCATGCGCAACGGGATCCTCCCCCGGACCCTCCACATCGACACCCCCTCCACCCACGTCGACTGGACCGACGGCGACATCCAGCTCCTCACGGAGCACACACCGTGGCCCGAGACCGGCGCCCCGCACCGCGCGGGTGTCTCCTCCTTCGGGCTCAGCGGCACCAACGCCCACGTGATCATCGAGCAGGCCCCCGAGACCCCGGAGGCGAAGCAGCAGCCGAAGCCCGTCCCCTCTCGGGTGGCGGTGCCGTGGGTCCTGTCGGGCAAGTCGGAGACCGCGCTGCGCGCCCAGGCCGGGAAACTCCTCGACCGCATACGCCAGGACACGGACACCTCCCTCACCGACATCGCCTACTCACTCGCCCTCACCCGAACCCACTTCGACCACCGCGCAGCCATCACAGCCACCCACCGGGACGACTACCTCACCGCCCTCGAAGCCCTCACCCACAACCACCCCACCACCAACACCACCACCGCCGCCGAAACCCAGACCTCACCCCGCCCCGTATTCGTCTTCCCCGGCCAGGGCGCCCAATGGACCGGCATGGCCGTGGAACTCCTCGACTCCTCGCCGGTGTTCGCGGCGCGGATGGCGGAGTGCGCGGCGGCGCTGGAGCCGTACACCGACTGGTCGCTGACCGATGTCGTACGCGGCACCGACGGCGCGCCCGGCTTCGACCGCGTCGACGTCGTCCAGCCCGTCCTATGGGCCGTCATGGTCTCCCTCGCCGAACTGTGGCGCTCCTACGGAGTCGAACCCGCAGCCGTCATCGGCCACTCCCAGGGCGAGATCGCCGCAGCCGCCGTCGCCGGCATCCTGTCCCTGAGCGACGCGGCGAAGGTCGTCGCCCTGCGCAGCCGGGCCATCACCGCCCTCGCCGGCCGCGGCGGCATGGTCTCCGTCGCCCAGTCCGCAACCTGGGTGCGCGAGAAGACCAAGACCTGGGACGGGCGGATCTCCATCGCCGCCGTCAACGGCCCCTCGTCCGTGGTGGTTTCCGGTGACCCGGAGGCTCTGGACGAGCTGGTCGCCGACTGCCAGGCGAACGAGATCCGCGCCCGCAAGGTGGACGTGGACTACGCCTCCCACTCCGCCCACGTCGAAGAGATCGAACCCGAGCTCGCGAAGCTCCTCGCGGGCATAGCACCGAGCGCGGGCGATGTGGCCCTGTACTCCTCCCTCACGGGCGGACTGCTCAACGGCACGGAAATGGGCGCAGGCTACTGGTACAACAACCTCCGCGAAACCGTCGAGTTCGAACAGGCCACCCGCACCGCCCTCACCGACGGCCACACCGTCTTCATCGAGGTCAGCCCCCACCCCGTCCTCTCCCTCGGCCTCCAGGGCACCACCGAGAACACCGGCACCGACGCAGCCGTCCTCGGCACCCTCCGCCGCGACGAAGGCGGACTCGACCGCTTCCTCACCTCCCTCGCCGAAGCCCACGTCCACGGCACCACCATCAACTGGACAACCGTCTTCGCCGACACCGACGCCACCCGCACCACCCTCCCCACCTACGCCTTCCAACGCACCCGCTACTGGCCCGAGCTGTCCGCCGAATCGGTCGGGGCAGGCACGGCCGCCATCGACGCCCGATTCTGGGAGGCGGTCGAGCACGAGGACCTGGATGCGCTGTCGCAGGCACTGGGTGGTGCCGACGCCGAGCCGTTGCGGGCGGCCCTGCCGACCCTGTTCAGCTGGCGGCGGCAGCAGCGTGAGCAGTCCGCGCTGGACAACTGGACCTACCGCACCACCTGGAAGCCGGCCGAGTCCGGCACCGGCTCCACTCCGCTGCTCCCGGGGCGCTGGCTGCTGGCCGTGCCGGAGAGCTTCTCCGTCGACGACAAGCTCGTCGACGCCTTCGCGACCGCGCTTGCCGAGCACGGTGCCGACGTCAGCCGGGTCGCGGTGGCCGAGCGTTCGGCGCTCGCCGCCACCCTCGCCGGTCTGGAACCCGAGGGACCCGAGGGAATCGACGGAGTCGTCTCGCTGCTGGCGCTCGCGGAGACCGACGAGGCCGCTGCGGCCACGGAGCCGCTGGGTCTGCTGGGTACGGTCGTGCTCCTCCAGGCCCTGGGCGACGCGGGTGTCCAGGCACCCCTGTGGTGCCTGACCCGGGGTGCCGTCTCGGTCGGTGCGGCCGATCGGCTCGTCAGCCCGGCACAGGCGGCCGTCTGGGGCCTGGGCCGGGTCGCCGGGCTCGAACTGCCGCAGCGCTGGGGCGGTCTCGTGGACCTCCCGGCCGAGCTCGACGAGCGGGTCACGGCCCGCTTGTGCGGGATCCTGGCCGCGGGCGACAAGGCGGAGGACCAGCTCGCACTGCGTGAGCAGGGGGTGTTCGTACGACGACTCGTCCGCACCCGCCTGGAGACCGCCACCACCACTGCCACCGCCTCCGGCGGCTGGCAGCCCACCGGGACCGTGCTCGTCACCGGTGGCACCGGCGCCCTCGGCGGGCACGTCGCCCGCTGGCTGGCCCGTAACGGCGCCGAGCACCTCGTACTGACCAGCCGGCGCGGCCTCGAAGCCCCCGGCGCGACCGAACTCCGCGACGAACTCACCGCCATCGGCGTACGGGTCACCATCGCGGCCTGTGATGTCGCCGACCGGGAAGCCCTGCGTGGCCTGTTCGACGGCCTCGACGTCGCCGGTACGCCCGTGACGGCGGTGCTGCACGCCGCCGATGCCACGGCCGACGGCCTCATCGACGGCCTGACCCCGGACGGGGTCGCGGCGGCGCTGCGGGCAAAGGTGACCGGCGCCGTTCACCTGCACGAGCTCACCGAGGACCGTGACCTGGACGCGTTCGTCCTGTTCTCCGCGTTCGCCGGCACCGTCGGCGGCATCGGCCAGGGCGGTTACGCCGCGGCCAACGCCCACCTCGACGCCTTGGCGGTCCACCGCCGGGCACTGGGCCTGGCGGGTACGTCGATCGCGTGGGGCCCCTGGGCCGAGGGCGGCACGGCGCACGGCGACCCCGGGTTCGCCGACCGCATGCGCGGCCGCGGGCTGCCGGTGCTGCCGACCGAGGCGGCCCTGACCGCACTCGGCCGCGTCGCGGCCGGCGCCGGGGCCCGCGACACGGCGGCCGTGCTGGTCGCGGACGTGGACTGGACCTCCTTCCTGAACGCTTTCCTCGCCGCCCGCCCGGCGGCCTGGCTGGGGGACATCCCGGAGGTACGGAAGTACGCCACGGAGTCCGCCGCCGGAGAGACGGAGGGCGGTTCCGCCGCCTTCACGGCCTCGCTCGCCGGGCTGTCGGACGCGGAGGCGGCACGGAAGCTGCTGGAACTGGTACGGACCGAGGCGGCCGTGGTGCTGGGCTACGAAACGGCGGAGCCGATCGGCGCCAAACGGCCGTTCCGGGACCTCGGATTCGAGTCGCTCACCGCCGTCAACCTGCGGAACCAGCTGAGCGCGAGGACGGGTCTAAGACTGCCCGTCACCCTGGTCTTCGACCACCCGACGCCCACCGCGCTGGCGGAATTCCTGCGCGGCGAGCTGGGGGGCGCGCAGGAGACGCCGGAAACGGCGGTGCTGTCGGAGCTGGACCGGCTGGAGTCGGGCCTGTCCGTTCTCGACGGCGACGAGGGAGCCCGCCAGCGGGTCACCTCGCGCCTGCGGGCCCTGGTGGCCCGGCTGGACGGGGCGCAAGCACCCGTCGAGGGGGGCGACAGCGTGGTGGACCAGCTGGATGCGGCGAGTGCCGAAGAAGTACTGGCCTTTATCGACAACGAGTTCGGAGAGGTCTGAAAAGCGTGTTCGTCGAGTGTGCGGAATTCTTGGAGGGGTTGGCGGGCCATGGCGGATGACAAGAAGGTCCTTGATTACCTGAAGCGGATGACCGCCGATCTCCACCAGACCCGGCAGCGCGTGCGCGAGCTGGAGGCGGGTGAGCACGAGCCGGTCGCCATCGTTTCGATGAGCTGCCGGTTCCCCGGGGGAGTGGGATCGCCGGAGGATCTGTGGCAGCTGGTGTCCGAGGGGAAGGACGCGATATCCGCGTTCCCCGAGGACCGGGGCTGGGACCTGGAGAAGCTGTACGACGCGGACCCCGACAAGCGCGGTTCGTCGTACGCGAGTTCAGGCGGCTTCCTCGGCGGGGTCGGCGACTTCGACCCGGCGCTGTTCGACATCAGCCCGCGTGAGGCGCTGGCGATGGACCCGCAGCAGCGGCTCCTGCTGGAGAGCACCTGGGAACTGTTCGAGCGCGCGGGCATGGCCCCGTCCTCGATGCGCGGCCGCCAGGTCGGTGTGTTCGCCGGTGCGTCCGGCGAGGACTACTCCACGATGCTCCAGTTCACCGAGGGCATCGAGGGCTACTACCTCACCGGCACCTCCGGCAGCGTGGTCTCCGGCCGCATCGCCTACACCTTCGGGCTCGAAGGCCCGGCCGTCTCGGTCGACACCGCCTGCTCCTCGGCGCTCGTCTCCATCCACCTGGCCGCCCAGTCGCTGCGCCAGCGCGAGTGCACCCTCGCCGTCGCCGGTGGTGTGACGGTCATGTCCGCGCCCGGCATGTTCATCGAGTTCAGCCGCCAGCGCGGACTCGCCTCCGACGGCCGCTGCAAGGCGTTCGCCGATTCCGCCGACGGCACCGGCTGGTCCGAGGGCGTCGGCCTGGTCCTGCTGGAGCGGCTGTCCGACGCCCGCCGCAACGGCCACGAGGTCCTCGCCGTCATCCGTGGCTCCGCCGTCAACCAGGACGGCGCGTCCAACGGCCTGACCGCCCCGAACGGTCCGTCGCAGCAGCGCGTCATCCGCCAGGCCCTGGCCAGCGCCGGGCTGTCCGCCGCACAGGTCGACGCCGTCGAGGCGCACGGCACCGGCACGAAGCTGGGCGACCCGATCGAGGCCCAGGCGCTGATCAACACGTACGGCCAGGACCGCCCGGAGGACCGGCCGCTCTGGCTCGGCTCGCTGAAGTCCAACCTCGGCCACACCCAGGCCGCCGCCGGTGTCGCCGGCATCATCAAGATGGTCATGGCCCTGCGCCACGGGGTCCTGCCGCAGACCCTGCACGTGGACGAGCCCTCCTCGCACGTCGACTGGACCGCGGGCAACGTCGAACTGCTCACCAAGGCCCGGGAGTGGCCCGGGACGGACGAGCCGCGCCGCTTCGGCGTCTCCTCGTTCGGCATCAGCGGCACCAACGCCCACACCATCATCGAGGAAGCGCCCGCCATCGAGGAGGCGCCGGCTCCGGAGCAGACGCCCGGCTCAGGTGAAGTGCCCGCCACCACGGCCCCCACCGGCCTCGCGTGGCTGCTCTCCGGCCGCACCGAGGAGGCCGTGGCCGCCCAGGCCGCCCGGCTCCTCGACCGGCTCGCCGCCGACCCCGCCGCCGAGGCACTGGACATCGGCTGGTCGACCGCCGTCACCCGCTCCGCCCTCGACCACCGCGTCGCCGTACTCGGCAAGGACCGCGAGGAACTCCTCGCCGGGCTGCGCTCCGTCGCCGACGGCACCGCCGCCCCCGGCGTACTCACCGGCACCGCCCTCGAAAACGGTCAACTGGCCTTCCTGTTCTCCGGCCAGGGCTCGCAGCGTGCCGCCATGGGCCGCGAACTGTACGCGGCCCAACCGGTGTTCGCCGACGCCTTCGACGCCGTCTGCGCCGAACTCGACAAGTACCTCGACGAGTCCGTCAAGGACATCGTCTTCGGCGGCTCCGAGCTGCTGGACCAGACCGTGTACACCCAGGCCGGTCTCTTCGCCCTCGAAGTCGCGCTGTTCCGGCTGGTCGAGCACTGGGGCATCACGCCCGACTACCTGCTCGGCCACTCCATCGGCGAACTGGCCGCCGCCCACGTGGCCGGTCTCTGGTCCCTGGAGGACGCGGCCGCCCTCGTCGCCGCCCGGGGCCGCCTCATGCAGGCCCTCCCGGCCGGCGGCGCGATGGTCGCCATCCAGGCCACCGAGGCCGACATCCTGCCGTTCCTCACCGACCAGGACGACCTCACCGATCGCGTCTCCCTCGCCGCCGTCAACGGCCCCGACTCCGTCGTCGTCTCCGGCGACGAGGACGCCGTACTCGCCGTCGCCGCCCGCTTCGGGAAGACCAAGCGACTCCGCGTCAGCCACGCCTTCCACTCCCCGCACATGGACGGCATGCTCGACGACTTCGCCAAGGTCGCCGGAACCCTCACGTTCGACGAACCAAGGCTGCCGATCGTCTCCAACCTCACCGGCGACGTCGTCCCCGCCGACGAGCTGCGCACCCCGGAGTACTGGGTCCGGCACGTCCGCGAGGCCGTCCGCTTCGCCGACGGGCTGCGCACCCTCGACGGCCTCGGCGTCACCACCTACCTCGAACTCGGCGCCGGCGGCGCCCTCGCCGCCCTCGGCAACGACACCGTCGAGGCCGCCACCGCCGCCTTCGTACCCGCACTGCGCAAGGACCGCCCGGAGACCGACGCGCTGACCGGCGCCGTCGCCGAACTCCACGTACGCGGCGCCCACGTCGACTGGTCCGCCTTCTACGCCGGCAGCGGTGCCCGCACCGTCACCCTGCCCACGTACGCCTTCCAGCACGAGCGCTACTGGCCCAAGCTGCCCACCGGCTGGACCGGCGACATCTCCGCCATCGGCCAGCGCTCCGCCGGCCACCCGCTGCTCGGCGCCGCCGTCAGCCTCGCCGACGGCGACGGCATGCTCTTCACCGGCTGCCTGTCCCCGCAGACCCACCCGTGGCTCGCCGACCACGTCGTCCTCGGGACGACGCTGCTGCCCGGCACCGCCTTCGTCGAGCTCGCGATCACCGCGGGCGACGAGGTCGGCTGCGGCCAGGTCCGCGAACTCAACCTGGAAGCCCCCCTCGTCCTGCCCGAGCAGGGTGGCGTGGCCCTCCAGGTCTCCGTCGGCCCCGCCGACGCCCAGGGCCTGCGCACCGTGACCATGCACTCCCGCCCGGCCACCGCCGACAGCGACGAGCCGTGGACCCGCCACGCCAGCGGCACCCTCGCCCCGACCGGCCCCGACGGGACGGCCGACGGCGACCTCACCGCCTGGCCGCCGCCCGGCGCCACCGCCCTGCCGCTCGACGGCTTCTACGAGAACCTCTCCGCGCAGAGCTACGACTACGGGCACGCCTTCCAGGGCCTGCACGCCGCCTGGCGCCTCGGCGAGGAGCTCTTCGCCGAGGTCCGCCTCCCCGAGGACATCGCCGCCGAGGCCCGCTCCTTCGGCCTGCACCCGGCCCTGCTCGACATGGCCATGCACCTCAACGCCCTCAACGACTTCGACGGCGGCATGGGCGCGGGCCGCGGCAGGCTCCCGTTCTCCTGGAACGGCGTCACCCTGCACGCCGCCGGTGCCTCCTCGGTACGCGTCCGGCTCGCCCGCACCGCGGGCAGCGACGGCGTCACCGTCCGGCTCGCCGACGAGACCGGCGCACCCGTCGCCACCGTCGGGGAACTCATGTTCCGGCCCGTCTCCGCCGAACAGCTCGGCAACGGCCGGGGCGGCAGCGGCAACCAATCCCTGTTCCGCGTCGACTGGACCGGGGTGCCCGCAACCGCCGCCCACGACACCGACGACTGGGTGCTGCTCGGCGACAACACCCTCAAGCTCCCCGCCGGCGCCCGCTTCGACAGCCTCGACGCCCTCGCCACGGCCGTCGACGAGGGGATGCCGCTGCCCGGCACCATCGTCGCGCCGCTGCACACCCGCCCCGGCACCCCGCTCGCCACCGGCACCCACGCCGCCGCGCACCGCGCACTGGAACTCGCCCAGGCACTCCTGGCCGACGAGCGGTTCGAACAGTCCCGGCTGGTCCTCGTGACCCGAGGGGCCGTCGCCACCACCGCCGACGAGGACCTCGACGACCTCGCCCAGTCCGCCGCCTGGGGCCTGATCCGCTCCGCGCAGAACGAGAACCCGGGACGCTTCGTCCTCGTCGACCTCGACGGGACCCAGCCCTCGCGCCGGGCACTGCCCCAGGCCCTCGCCGCCGGAGAGCCACAACTCGCCGTCCGCGAGGGTGAGTTGTACGCACCCCGTCTCGCGCGTGCCCCCCGCGCCGACGGCCCGGACACCCCCCGCCCGCTGCTCGACCCCGAGGGCACCGTCCTGATCATCGGTGCCACCGGCGCCATCGGCACCCTCCTCGCCGAGCACCTCGTACGCACCCACGACGCCCGCCACCTGCTGCTGCTCAGCCGCCGCGGTGCCGACGCGCCGGGCGCCGCCGAGCTGACCGCCCGACTCGAGGAGCTGGGCGCCGACGTCACCTTCGCCGCCTGCGACGCCGGGGACCGCGACAGCCTGGCGCGGGCCCTCGGCACCGTCCCGGCCGCGCACCCGCTCACGGCCGTCCTGCACGCCGCCGGCCTCTCCGACGACGGCATCCTCACCGCCCTGACCCCCGAGCGCGTCGACGGCGTCCTCACCCCCAAGGCCGACGCCGCCGTCCACCTGCACGAACTCACCCAGGACCTGAACCTCACGTCCTTCGTGCTGTTCTCCTCCCTCGCCGCCACCTTCGGTGGCCCCGGCCAGGGCAACTACGCCGCCGCCAACCTCTTCCTCGACCAGCTCGCCCAGTGGCGCCGGCAGCGCGGACTGCCCGCCGTCTCCCTCGCCTGGGGCCTGTGGGCCGAACGCAGCGGACTCGCCGCCAACCTGGACGAGTCCCACCTCCAGCGCATCAACAGCTCCGGCGTCACCGCCATCGCCTCCGAGGACGGCCTCGCCCTCTTCGACGCGGCGACCGCCCGCCCCGAAGCGATGATCATCCCAGCGCACATCAACCTGCCGTCGCGGGCCGAGAGCCCCGAGGCGGTGCCGCCGATCCTGCGCGGCCTGATCAGGGCCACCGCCCGCCCGTCCGCCGCCACCGCCGGCACCACCGTGGTCTCCTCGCTCGTCCGGCAGCTCGTCGAACTGCCCGAGCCGGACCGTACGGCCTTCGTCCTGGACGTCGTACGCGACGCCGCGGCCGCCGTGCTCGGCTACCGTTCCGCGAACGACATCCAGGCCCAGCGGGCCTTCAGCGACCTCGGCTTCGACTCGCTGACCGCCGTCGAGATGCGCAACCGGCTGAGCCTGGCCACTGAACTGCGCCTGCCCGCCACTCTCGTCTTCGACTACCCGACCCCGGCCGTCCTCGCCGACCACCTGTGCGCCGAACTCCTCGGCAGCCCCGCCGCCGTCGCCGAGTTCGCCGCCGCCACCGCAGGGGACGACGACCCGATCGCCATCATCGGCATGAGCTGCCGCCTGCCCGGCGACGTCCGCTCGCCCGAGGACCTGTGGCAGCTGGTCCGCGACGGTGTCGACGCCATGGGCCCCGTACCGTCCGACCGCGGCTGGAGGATCAACGGCCTGCCCGGCGTCGAGACCGGCCCGGACGGCGGCCCCTTCGAACTGCGCGGCGGCTTCGTCGCCGACCCGGCGGGCTTCGACCCGGCCTTCTTCGGCATCTCGCCGCGCGAGGCCACCACCATGGACCCGCAGCAGCGACTGCTCCTGGAAACCTCCTGGGAGGCCTTCGAACGGGCCGGAATCGACCCGGCCACCGTCAAGGGCACCAGCGTCGGCGTCTTCGCCGGCTCCAGCGGCCAGGACTACTCCGCGCTGCTCAACGCCTCCGAGGGCAACGAGGGCTACCTCCTCACCGGCACCACCGCCAGCGTCGTCTCCGGCCGCGTCTCGTACGCCTTCGGCTTCGAAGGCCCCGCCGTCACCGTCGACACCGCCTGCTCCTCCTCCCTCGTCGCCCTGCACCTCGCCACCCAGGCACTGCGCCAGGGCGAATGCTCCATGGCCCTCGCCGGCGGCGTGATGGTGATGGCCACCCCGGCCGCCTTCGCCGGCCTCAGCGGACAGGGCGGCTTCGCCTCCGACGGCCGCTGCAAGGCCTTCTCCGAGACGGCCGACGGCACCGGCTGGTCCGAAGGCGTCGGCGTCCTCCTCGTCGAACGGCTCTCCGACGCCCGCCGCAACGGACACGAAGTCCTCGCCGTCGTCCGCGGCTCCGCCATCAACCAGGACGGCGCCTCCAACGGCATCACCGCCCCCAACGGCCCCTCCCAGCAGCGCGTCATCCGCCAGGCCCTCGCCAACGCCCGCCTGACCACCGCCGACGTCGACGCCGTCGAGGCCCACGGCACCGGCACCAAGCTGGGCGACCCGATCGAGGCCCAGGCCCTGCTGGCCACCTACGGCCAGGACCGCGCCGAAGGCCGCGCGCTGCGCCTCGGCTCCGTCAAGTCGAACATCGGCCACACCCAGGCCGCCGCCGGAGTCTCCGGCATCATCAAGATGGTCATGGCGATCCGGAACGGGATCCTGCCCAAGAGCCTCCACATCGACGAGCCGTCCACGCACGTCGACTGGACCGCCGGTGCCGTCGAGCTCCTCACCACGGAGCAGGACTGGCCGGAGACCGGGCAGCCGCGCCGAGGCGCCGTGTCCTCCTTCGGCGTCTCGGGCACCAACGCCCACATCATCCTGGAGCAGGCGCCCGAGCCCGAGCCGGCCGGCGACACCCCCGACCTTGCCGAGGGCCCGCTGCTCAACACCCCCGCCACCCCGTTCGTCCTCTCCGCGAAGAGCGAACAGGCCCTCCGGGCCCAGGCGGAGAGCCTGCTCCAGCACCTCACCGACCACCCCGAGCCCGCCCTCGCGGACATCGCCTGGTCGCTGGCCGCCACCCGCGCCCACTTCGACCACCGGGCCGCCCTCGTGACACGCGACCGCGCCGAACTGCTGCGCGGCCTGGAATCCTTCGTGGCCGACCTGGCCGCACCGGGCACGGTCTCCGCCCGGACCCGGCCGTCGGCCCGTCCGGTGTTCGTGTTCCCGGGTCAGGGTGCGCAGTGGTTCGGGATGGCGGTGGGGTTGCTGGAGTCCTCGCCGGTGTTCGCGGCGCGGATGGCGGAGTGCGCGGCGGCGTTGGAGCCGTACGTGGAGTGGTCGCTGCTGGACGTCGTGCGTGGCGTCGACGGCGCGCCCGGCCTCGACCGGGTGGACGTCGTCCAGCCGGTGCTGTGGGCCGTGATGGTGTCGCTTGCCGAGGTGTGGCGGTCGTTCGGGGTCCGTCCGGCGGCGGTCATCGGTCACTCGCAGGGTGAGATCGCCGCTGCGGCGGTCGCGGGCATCCTCTCGCTGGGCGACGCGGCGAAGGTGGTGGCCCTGCGCAGCCGGGCGATCATCGCGCTGGCGGGCCGTGGTGGCATGGTGTCGGTGGCCCAGCCTGCTGCCTGGGTGCGGGAGAAGATCGCGGCGTGGGACGGGCGGATCTCCATCGCTGCCGTCAACGGCCCTTCGTCCGTGGTTGTTTCGGGTGATCCGGAGGCTCTGGGCGAGCTGGTCACCGATTGCCAGGCCAACGAGATCCGCGCCCGCAGGATCGATGTCGACTACGCCTCCCACTCCGCCCATGTGGAGGAGATCGAGAGCGAGTTGGCCCGGCTCCTGGCGGGTATCGCTCCGCAGTCCGGTGACACGGCCCTGTACTCGTCGCTCACGGGCGGTTTGCTCGACGGTACGGAGATGGGTGCCGGGTACTGGTACAACAACCTCCGCGAGACCGTGGAGTTCGAGCAGGCCACCCGTACCGCTCTCGCGGACGGTCACGCGGTCTTCATCGAGGTCAGCCCGCACCCGGTCCTCACGATCGGGCTCCAGGGCACCATCGAGGACACCGAGACCGACGCCGCGACCCTCGGCACGCTGCGTCGTGACGAGGACGAGGCGCAGCGGCTGCTGATGTCCCTCTCCGAGGCGCACTGCCACGGTGTCGACGTCGACTGGACGACCGTCTTCGGGACCGGCGCCACCCGCGTCGCCCTCCCCACCTACGCCTTCCAGCACGAGCGGTACTGGCTGCCCATGCCGGGCGACGGCGCCGGGGACCTCGCCTCCGTCGGTCTCGGCGTCACCGAGCACCCCATGCTCGGCGCCGCCGTTCCGCTCGCTGACTCCGACGGGTACGTGTTCACGGGCCGTTTCTCCACCGGGAGCCACCCGTGGATGGCCGAGCACGTCGTGATGGGCACGGTCATCGTGCCGGGCACCGGATTCGTCGAGATGGCGACCCACGCCGCCCACCGGACCGGGTGCGACACCGTCGAGGAACTCACCATCGAGGCACCGCTGGTGCTGCCCGAGGGCGGCGCCCGCCAGCTCCAGGTCACCGTCGGTGCTCCGGACGAGACCGGCCGCCGCACCCTCACCGTCCACTCCCGGCCCGCCGAAGCGGCCGCCGACACCGGATTCGAGACGCCCTGGCTCCGGCACGCCACCGGCGTACTGGCCACCGCCGAGGCCGGTGCCGCACCCGCGTACGACTTCGCGGCCTGGCCGCCCGCCGGTGCCACCGAACTGCCGATGGAGGGCTTCTACGAGCAGGCGCTCCTGACCGGCTTCGATTACGGCCCGATGTTCCAGGGCATCGTCCGCGCCTGGCAGCTGGGCGAGGACATCTACGCCGACCTCGCCCTCCCGCAGGACGGCCGCGCCGAGGCCGCCGACTACGGCCTGCACCCCGGCCTCCTCGACGCCGCCCTCCAGTCCATGGGCGTCGGCGACTTCAAGCCCGGCACCGGCCAGGGCGAGGACGCGGGCAAGCCGCGGCTGCCCTTCGCCTGGCGCGGGGTGACCGTGCACGCCACCGGCGCCTCGGTGCTGCGGGCCCGGCTGCTGCCCGTCGGCGCCAACGGCATCGGCTTCCAGATCGCCGACGCCACCGGAGCCCCGGTCATCACCATCGGCGAGCTCGCCATGCGGCCCGTCGAGCCCGAGCAGCTCAAGGCCGCGAGCCAGGACAGCGGCAACGACGCCCTGTTCACCCTCGACTGGATCCCCGTACCGGCCACCGTGCCCGCACCGGCCGGCACCTGGGCCTTCCTCGGCACCGGCCCGGCACCGTTCACCGTCGCGGGCAGCCGCCCCGGCGAGTACGCCGGCCTGGCCGCGCTCGTCGACGCCGTGGACGCCGGTACCCCGGTGCCGGACTTCGTGGTCGCCGACATTCGCTCCACCGCCGCCGCCTCGCTCGCCGAAGCGGCACACGCCACCGGACTCGGCGCCCTCGAACTGCTCCAGCAGTGGATCGGCGACGAACGCTTCTCGGACACCCGGCTCATCCTCACCACCACCGGGGCCCTGGCCGCGGTGCCCGGCGAGGACGTCACCGATCTGGCCGTCGCCCCCGTGTGGGGTCTGGTCAGGTCCGCCCAGTCCGAGCACCCGGACCGCTTCACCCTCGTCGACACCGACGGCGGCGACGCCTCCTGGACCGCGCTGCCCGACGCACTGTCCCTCGCCGAGACCCAACTCGCCCTGCGCGACGGCAATGTGCTCGCCCCGCGCCTGGACCGGGCCCCGGCCCCCGACGAGGACGCCGCCCTCGCCCTCGACCCCGAGGGCACCGTACTGATCACCGGCGGCAACGGAGTCCTCGGCGGCCACATCGCCCGCCACCTGGCGGCCGAGAAGGGCGTACGACGGCTCCTGCTGCTCAGCCGGCGCGGCGGCGACGCCCCCGGCGCCGCCGAACTCGTGGCGGAGCTGGCCGGCCTGGGCGCCGAGGCGACAGCCGTGGCCTGCGATGTCGCGGACCGCGACGCGCTCGCCCACGTACTCGACTCGATCCCCGCCGCACACCCGCTGACCGCGGTCGTCCACACGGCGGGCACCCTCGACGACGGTGTCATCACCTCCCTCACCCCCGAGCGGATGGCCGCCGTGCAGCGGCCCAAGATCGACGCGGCCGTCCACCTCCACGAGCTCACCGAGGACCGGAACCTCGCCGCGTTCGTGCTCTTCTCCTCCGCCGCCGGAACCCTCGGCAGCTCCGGACAGGGCAACTACGCGGCGGGCAACGCCTTCATCGACGCGCTCGCCCAGCACCGCCGCGCCCACGGCCTGCCCGCCACCGCTCTCGCCTGGGGCTTCTGGGCCCAGGCCAGCAGCATGACCGGGCACCTCGGCGACGCCGACGTACGCCGCATGAGCGGCGCCGGTGTCACCGGACTCAGCAACGAGCAGGGCATCGACCTCTTCGACCGGGCCACCGCGCAGGCCGGTGCGTTGGTCCTGCCCATCCGGCTGGACTTCGCGGCCCTGCGGGCCCGCGCCGCATCCGGCGGTCTCCCGCCGATCATGCGCAAGCTCGTCCGGGCCCAGGTCAAGCGGGCGGGCGACACGGGCGGCGCCCCCGTCGTCCCGCTCGCGCAGCGGCTGGCGGGCCTCTCCGAGGAGGAGCGCGACCGGGTCGTCCTCGACCTGATCCGCACCCACGCCGCCGCCGTGCTCGGCCACGCCACACCGGACGCCATCGACCCGCAGGGGGCGTTCAAGAAGCTCGGCTTCGACTCCCTCATCGCCATCGACCTGCGCAACCGGCTCAACACCGTGACCGGGCTGCGGCTGCCCGCCACGCTCGTCTTCGACTATCCGACCCCCGTGGAACTCGCCGCCTACGTGCGTGGCGAGGTCGTCCCCGACGCCGCCGGCAACGCCGCCACCCCCGTCCTCGCCGAGGTCGACCGGCTCGCGGCAGTCCTGGCGGGCATCGGGGACGAGGACGCCCGTACCCAGATCACCGACCGGCTCAAGGGCCTGCTCGCCCAGTGGGCCCCCGCGCACACCACCGCGGGAGAGGACACCGCGGGCGGTCTCGACGAGGCCAGCGACGACGAGATCTTCGACCTCCTCGGCCGGGAGTTCGGCATCTCATGACCAGCCGCAGTTGCAGCCTCCGCCTCCGTCGCAGCCGCAGCCTCCGCCGACACCGCCGGACCTCACCGACCCAGATCCGCTTCGAGGAGCGACCCCACCATGACTGACGAATCGAAGACCGACGAGCAGAAGCTTCGCTACTTCCTCAAGCGGGTTACGGCGGACCTCCAGGAGACCCGTGGCAAGCTCCAGGCCGCCGAGGCCAAGGAGCACGAGCCCATCGCCATCACGGCGATGAGCTGCCGCTTCCCGGGCAACGTCCGTTCCCCCGAGGACCTGTGGCAGGTCGTCCACTCGGGCACCGACGCCCTGTCCGCCTTCCCCGAGGACCGTGGCTGGGACTTCGAGGGCCTCTTCTTCAAGGACCCCGACGAGCCCGACCAGTCGTACTCGCTCGAAGGCGGATTCGTCTACGACGTCCCCAAGTTCGACGCCGAGTTCTTCGGGATCTCGCCCCGCGAGGCCCTTGCGATGGACCCGCAGCAGCGCATCGTCCTGGAGACCGCCTGGGAGGTCGTCGAGCGGGCCGGGATCGACATGGCGTCGCTCCGCTCCACCAAGACCGGTGTGTTCATCGGCACCAGCTTCCAGGGCTACGGCGCCTCCATCGAGAACCCGCCGGAGGGCACCGAGCTCTACCTGGGCATCGGCACCACCATCAGCGTGGCCTCGGGCCGGGTCGCGTACACCTTCGGCCTCAACGGCCCCGCCGTCACCGTCGACACCGCTTGCTCGTCCTCGCTGGTCGCCCTGCACATGGCCGCCCAGTCGCTGCGGAAGAACGAGTGCTCCATGGCCCTCGTCGGCGGTGTGACGATCATGGCCAACGCCGGGGCGTTCACCGAGTTCAGCCGCCAGCGCGGCCTGTCCACCAGCGGCCGCTGCAAGGCGTTCTCCGCCGAGGCCGACGGCACCGGCTGGGGCGAGGGCATCGGCATGTTCCTCGTCGAGCGGCTCTCCGACGCCCAGGCCGCCGGACGCGAGGTGCTGGCCGTCATCCGGGGCTCCGGCATCAACCAGGACGGCGCCTCCAACGGCCTCACCGCACCCAACGGCCCTGCCCAGGCCCGCGTCATCCGCGCCGCCCTCGACGACGCGGGCCTCTCGCCCGCCCAGATCGACCTCGTCGAGGCACACGGCACGGGTACGACGCTGGGCGACCCGATCGAGGCCCAGGCGCTGCTCGCCGCGTACGGCAGGAGCCGCCCCGAGGGCCGGCCCCTGATGCTCGGCTCGGTCAAGTCGAACATCGGCCACACCCAGGCCGCCGCGGGCGCCGCCGGGCTGATCAAGACCGTCATGGCGATGCGCCACGGCGTGCTGCCGCCCACGCTCCACATCGACACGCCCTCGGAGCACGTCGACTGGAACGCGGGCGAGCTCGCCCTCGTCTCCGAGCCCACCCCGTGGCCCGAGACCGGTGCCCCGCGCCGCGCCGGCGTCTCCTCGTTCGGTGTCAGCGGCACCAACTCCCACGTCATCATCGAGCAGGCCCCGCCGGCCCCCGAGCAGGCGGCCGACCCGGTCCAGACCCGGCCCAGCCGCCTCCCGGCCGTCCCCTGGATCCTGTCCGCCAAGTCCCGCACGGCACTGCGAGACCAGGCGGCGAACCTGCTGGCGCAGATCCGCGAGGACGAGGACACGGAGACGTACGCCACGGACATCGGCTACTCCCTCGCTCTGACCCGGTCCCGCTTCGAGCACCGGGCCGCGATCGTGGCCGGTACGCGGGAGGAGTTCGTCAACGCGCTGGAGACCGTCGCCGCCGACGAACCCGGCTCCGACGTGGCCACCGGATCCGCCGCACGCGCCACAAAGCCCGTGTTCGTCTTCCCGGGTCAGGGCGCCCAGTGGGCCGGGATGGCGGTGGGGCTGCTGGAGTCCTCGCCGGTGTTCGCGGCGCGGATGGCGGAGTGCTCGGCGGCGCTGGAGCCGTACGTCGACTGGTCGCTGCTGGACGTCGTGCGCGGCGTCTCGGGCGCGCCCGGCTTCGACCGGGTGGATGTGGTTCAGCCGGTGCTGTGGGCCGTGATGGTGTCCCTCGCCGAGGTGTGGCGGTCGTACGGTGTCGAGCCGGCGGCCGTGATCGGCCACTCCCAGGGTGAGATCGCCGCTGCGGCGGTCGCGGGCATTCTCTCGCTGGGCGACGCGGCGAAGGTGGTGGCGCTGCGCAGCCGGGCGATCATCGCGCTCGCGGGCCGTGGCGGCATGGTGTCGGTGGCCCAGCCCGCGGCCTGGGTGCGGGAGAAGATCACGGCGTGGGACGGGCGGATCTCCATCGCCGCCGTCAACGGCCCTTCCTCCGTGGTCGTTTCGGGCGACCCCGAGGCCCTGGACGAGCTGCTGGCCGAGTGCCGGAACGACAAGATCCGCGCCCGCAAGGTGGACGTGGACTACGCCTCCCACTCCGCCCACGTCGAGGAGATCGAGGCCGAGCTGGCGAAGCTGCTCGCGGGCATCGCCCCGCAGACCGGCGGTACGACCCTGTACTCGTCCCTCACCGGGGGACTGCTCGACGGTACGGAGATGGGTGCCGGGTACTGGTACAACAACCTGCGCGAAACCGTCGAGTTCGAGCAGGCCACCCGCGCCGCCCTGGCCGACGGACACTCCGTCTTCATCGAGGTCAGCCCCCACTCCGTCCTCGCGATCGGCCTCCAGGGAACCATCGACGACGCGGACGCCGAAGCGGCGACCCTCGGCACGCTCCGCCGCGACGAGGGCGGACTCGACCGGTTCCTGACCTCGCTCGCCGAGGCCCACGTCCACGGCGCGGCCGTCGACTGGGAGGCGGTCTTCGCGAACACCGGCGCCCGCCGCGTGGCCCTGCCCACCTACGCCTTCCAGGGCACCCGCTACTGGATCGCCGACGAGATCGCCCCGCTCCTCGCGGCAGCCGCCACGAACGAGGCCGACGCCACCGACAGCGCCTTCTGGGAAGCCGTCGAACGGGCCGACCTCCAGGGCCTCGCCGAGACGCTCCGGGTGGACGGCGAGGACGCCGAGCAGACCCTCGGCACGATGGTTCCGCTGCTGTCCTCCTGGCGGAAGCGGCTGCGCGACAAGTCCGCCACGGACGACTGGCGCTACGAGGTCTCCTGGCGCGTCCACTCCCAGCCCTCGGCCGGCCGCCTCGCCGGCACCTGGCTGGTCCCCCTGCCCGCGAGCCTCGCCGACGACCCGTACACCGCCGACGTCCTGAACGCCCTCACGGCCCAGGGCGCCGAAACCGTCGTCCTCACCGTCGACGAGACCGCGACCACCGACCCCGAGCTGCTGGCCGACCGCATCGAAGCGACCCTCGCGCCGGAACACCTCTCGCCCCCCACCGGCGTCCTGTCCCTGCTGGCCCTCGACGGCACCCCGCACCCCGACGGCCCCGCCGTCCCGCGCGGCTACGCCGCCTCCGTCACCCTGCTCCAGGCACTGGGCCGGGCAGGGGTACGCGCCCCGCTGTGGACCGCCACCCGAGGCGCCGTCTCGGTCAACATCGCCGACCCGCTCGACGCCCCGTACCAGGCCGCCGTCTGGGGCCTGGGCCGCGTCGCCGCTCTCGAACACCCCGACCGCTGGGGCGGCCTGATCGACCTGCCGGCCACCTTCGACGAGCGCACCACCGCGCTCTTCGCCGGGGCCCTGGGCGACTCGGGCCCGGAGGACCAGCTCGCCGTCCGCCCGGCCGGCACCTTCGTCCGCCGGCTGCGCCGCCTCCCCCTCAAGGCGGCCACCGGCGACAGCTCCTGGCGCACCCAGGGCACCGTACTGATCACCGGCGGCACCGGCGCCCTCGGCGGCCAGGTCGCCCGCTGGCTGGCCGGCAGCGGCGCCGAGCACCTGCTGCTCGTCAGCCGCCGCGGTACCGACGCCCCCGGCGCCGACGCCTTGTACGCCGAACTCACCGGCCTCGGCGCCCAGGTGACCATCGCCGCCTGCGACACCGGCGACCGCGACGCCCTGGCCGCCCTGCTCGGGTCCCTGCCCGCACACCAGCCGCTCACCGCGGTCGTGCACACCGCGGCGGTCCTCGACGACAGCGTCATCGACTCGCTGAGCCTGGACCAGATCGACCGGGCCCTGCACGCCAAGGCCCGAGCGGCGCTCAACCTCCACGAGCTGACCAGGGACCAGGACCTCAAGGCGTTCGTCCTGTTCTCCTCCTTCGGCGGCACCGTCGGAACCCCCGGCCAGGGCAACTACGCCCCCGGCAACGCCGTGCTCGACGCACTCGCCCTGCACCGGCGCGGCCAGGGGCTGCCCGCCACCTCCGTCGCCTGGGGCGCCTGGGGCGGCGGCGGCATGGCCGACGGCGACTTCGGCGACACGCTCAACCGCCACGGCCTGCGCGAGATGCAGCCCGACCTCGCCACCGGCGCCCTCCAGCAGGCGGTGGAGCAGAACGAGAGCAGCCTGCTCATCGCCGACATCGACTGGGAACGCTTCTACACCGCGTTCACGGCGATCCGTAGCAGCCCCCTGCTGGAGGACGTACCCGAGGTCCGGGACATCGCCCGCGCCATGGCCGAGGCGGGCAGCGGCGCCGAGCCCTCCGAACTCGTCCAGCGCCTGGCCGGCCTGACCGAGCAGGAGCAGGAGAACGCCCTCGTCGAGCTGATCCGCGAGTGCGTGTCCGCGGTCCTCGGCTTCTCCGGAAACGAGGCCGTGCCGGTCAAGAAGGCGTTCCGCGAGATGGGATTCGACTCCGTCACCGCCGTGGAACTGCGCAACAGGCTGTCCTTGCGCACCGGTCTGAAACTGCCGGTCACCACGGCATTCGACTACCCCACGTCCAAGACTCTGGCCGCGTTCATGCGCGAACAGCTACTCCAGGACGGTGAGGCCGCGGCGACCGCCGCCCTTGAGGAACTCGACCGGATCGAGGCCGCGATGGCGACAGTCGGTGCCGACAACGTCGGCCGTACCCGTGTCCTCCTGCGCATGCAGGCGCTCGTCGCCAGCTGGCAGGAGGAACCGCGCGGGGACGTGCCGGCCTCGGCAGCGGCGGAGATCGACTCCGCCTCGGACGACGAGATGTTCCAGCTGCTCGGCAAGAAGTTCGGCATTTCGTAACCGCTGCCCAGCGCGGCAAGGTCACGCCAAGGAAAGGACGTCAGGGTGGCGAACGAAGAGAAGCTCCGCTACTTCCTCAAGCGGGTCAGCACCGATCTCGACGTGGCGCAGGAGCGCCTGCGCGAGCGGGAGGCCCGTGACACGGAGCCGATCGCGATCGTCGGCATGAGCTGCCGGTTCCCCGGAGGTGTACGCACCCCCGCGGACCTGTGGCGGCTGGTGTTCGACGGCACCGACGCCATGGCGCCCTTCCCGACGGACCGGGGATGGGACCTCGGATCGATCATCGACACCGACTCCGACCAGACGGGGACCTCCTACGTCGCCGACGGAGGATTCCTCGACGGAGTCGCCGAGTTCGATCCGGGGTTCTTCGGGATCTCGCCCCGCGAGGCCCTCGCGATGGACCCGCAGCAGCGGCTCCTCCTGGAGACCTCCTGGGAGGCCTTCGAGCACGCGGGCATCGACCCCGAGACCGTACGGGGCAGCCAGGTCGGCGTGTTCGCCGGAACGAACGGCCAGGACTACCCGCTCCTCCTCGTCGGCAACCAGGCCGGCCTGGAGGGCTACCTCGGCACCGGCAGCGCGGCGGCCGTCGTCTCGGGCCGCATCTCGTACACGATGGGCCTGGAAGGCCCTGCCGTGACCGTCGACACGGCCTGCTCGTCATCGCTGGTCGCCCTGCACCTGGCCGCCCAGGCGCTGCGCAACGGCGAATGCTCCATGGCCCTGGCCGGCGGCGTGACCCTCATGGCGACCCCGGGCATGTTCATCGACTTCAGCCGCCAGCGCGGCCTCGCCACGAACGGCCGCTGCAAGGCCTTCGCGGACGCCGCCGACGGCACCGGCTTCTCCGAGGGCGTCGGCATGCTCCTCGTGGAGCGGCTCTCCGACGCCCAGCGCAACGGCCACCAGGTCCTCGCCGTCGTACGCGGCTCCGCGGTCAACCAGGACGGCGCCTCCAACGGCCTCACCGCCCCCAACGGGCCGTCGCAGAAGCGCGTCATCCTCAAGGCCCTCGACAACGCGAAGGTCTCGGCCGACCAGGTCGACGTCGTCGAGGCGCACGGCACCGGCACGACGCTGGGCGACCCCATCGAGGCCCAGGCCCTCCTCGCCACGTACGGCCAGGACCGGCCCGAGGACCGCCCGCTGTGGCTCGGCTCGCTGAAGTCGAACATCGGCCACACGCAGGCCGCCGCCGGTGTCGCCGGGGTCATGAAGATGGTCCTGGCCCTGCAGCACGGCGTCCTGCCGCAGACCCTGCACATCGACAAGCCGTCAACCCACGTGGACTGGTCCGAGGGCGACGTACGGCTCCTGGACGAACGCCGCGACTGGCCCGAGACCGGCGCCCCGCGCCGGGCCGGCGTCTCGGCGTTCGGCGTCAGCGGCACGAACGCCCACGTGATCCTGGAGCAGGCCCCCGAGGTCCTGGAGGTTTCGGGTGCTGCGGGTCCGGTGGGGGTGGGGCTGTCGGCGGTTCCGTGGGTGTTGTCGGCGAAGTCGCCGCAGGCTCTGGCGGATCAGGCGGGTCGTCTGTTGGCCCGGGTTCGTGATGATGCCGGGCTTTCGGTGGTTGACCTGGGGTATTCGTTGGCGTTGACCCGGTCTCGTTTTGAGTATCGGGCCGGTGTGGTGGCCGGTGGGCGTGGGGAGTTCGTTGCCGCGCTGGAGGCGGTTGCTGCGGGTGGTCCGGCTCCTGGTGTGGTGCGGGGGGTGGCGGCGGACGCGGAGGTGCGTCCGGTGTTCGTGTTCCCGGGTCAGGGTGCGCAGTGGGCCGGGATGGCGGTGGGGCTGCTGGAGTCCTCGCCGGTGTTCGCCGCACGGATGACGGAGTGCGCCGCCGCGCTGGAGCCGTACGTCGACTGGTCGCTGATCGACGTCGTGCGTGGCGTCGACGGCGCGCCCGGTCTGGACCGGGTGGATGTGGTCCAGCCGGTGCTGTGGGCCGTGATGGTGTCCCTCGCCGAGGTGTGGCGGTCGTACGGTGTCGAGCCGGCGGCGGTCATCGGTCACTCGCAGGGTGAGATCGCGGCGGCCGCCGTTGCAGGCATTCTCTCGCTGGGCGATGCGGCGAAGGTCGTTGCGCTGCGCAGCCGGGCGATCATCGCGCTCGCGGGCCGTGGTGGCATGGTGTCGGTTGCGCAGCCTGCGGCCTGGGTGCGGGAGAAGATCGCGGCGTGGGACGGGCGGATCTCCATCGCCGCCGTCAACGGCCCCTCCTCCGTCGTCGTCTCCGGCGACCCCGAGGCCCTGGACGAGCTGGTCACCGACTGCCAGGCCAACGAGATCCGCGCCCGGAAGGTGGACGTGGACTACGCCTCCCACTCCGCCCACGTCGAGGAGATCGAACCCGAGCTCGCGAAGCTCCTCGGGGGCATCGCACCGCAGACCGGCGGTACGACCCTGTACTCGTCCCTCACCGGGGGACTGCTCGACGGTACGGAGATGGGTGCCGGGTACTGGTACAACAACCTGCGCGAAACCGTCGAGTTCGAGCAGGCCACCCGCGCCGCCCTGGCCGACGGACACTCCGTCTTCATCGAGGTCAGCCCCCACCCCGTCCTCTCCCTCGGCCTCCAGGGCACCATCGGAGACGCCGACACGGACGCCACCGTCCTCGGCACGCTCCGCCGCGACGAGGGCGGACTCGACCGGTTCCTGGCCTCGCTCACCGAGGCCCACGTCCACGGCACCACCGTCGACTGGACGGCCGTCTTCGCCGGCACCGGCGCCACCCGCGTCCCCCTCCCCACCTACCCCTTCCAACGCGCCCACTACTGGCCGGACTCGCCCGCCGCGACACTGGTCGAGGCCATCGACCCGGACGACGCCGCCTTCTGGGAGGCCATCGAGCACCAGGACCTGGACGCGCTCGCCGAGACCCTCGGCCGTGTCGACGAGCCCACCGCGGCCTCGCTCGAAACCGTGCTGCCCGTCCTGGCCGCATGGCGCCGCCACCGCCGTGAGCGCTCGGCCTCCGACTCCTGGCACTACCGGGTCACCTGGAAGCCCCTCCCTAGCGCACTCGAAGCCACCCTGACGGGCCGCTGGCTGCTCGCCGTACCCGCGGACCTCTCCGCCGACGAAACCCTGCTCGTCGAGACCGTCGCCGAGGGCCTGGCCCGGCACGGTGCCCGGACCGCTCGTATCACCGTCTCCGGCAGCGCTCCCGATCGCGAGGAACTCGCCGGACTGCTCGCGGGCGACTGGAACCTGTCCGGTGTGCTCTCCCTGCTCTCCCTGGCCGACGGCACACACGGTGACCACCCGGCCGTTCCCGCCGGGCTGGCCGCCGAGCTCACCCTCGTCCAGGCGCTGAACGACGCCGGAGTCGACGCCCCCCTGTGGTGCGCCACCCACGGCGCGGTGGCCGTCAACGGCGCAGACACCCTGCTCGACCCCGCCCGCGCCGCCGTCTGGGGGCTCGGCCAGGTCGTGGCCATCGAGCAGCCCGCCACCTGGGGCGGTCTGGTCGACCTGCCCGTCGTCGTGGACGAGCGTGCCGCAGACCGGCTGGTTGGGCTCCTCGCCGGAAGCGACGGCACCGAGGACGAGTTCGCCGTACGCACCGCAGGCGTGCTGGCCCGCCGCCTGACCCGCGCACCGCTCGCCGCCGAGGCGGACGAGTGGTCGCCGCGCGGCACCGTCCTGATCACCGGCGGCACCGGGGCCCTCGGCGGGCACGTCGCCCGCTGGCTGGCCCGCAACGGCGCCCAGCACCTCGTACTGACCAGCCGACGCGGCCTCGACGCCCCCGGCGCGCCCGAACTGCGCGACGAACTCACCGCGTTGGGTGCCTCGGTCACCGTCGCGACCTGCGATGTCGCCGATCGCGACGCGCTGGTCTCCGTACTCGAACAGGTTCCCGCCGAGCACCCGCTGACCGCCGTCGTCCACACGGCGGGCGTGCTCGACGACGGCGTGCTGCCCTCGATGAGCCCCGAGCGCTTCGCGCAGGTCCTCGACGCCAAGTCGACCGCCGCGGTCCATCTGCACGAGCTGACCCAGGATCTCGACCTCGACGCGTTCGTCGTGTTCTCCTCGCTGGCCGGGACGTTCGGCAACGCGGGCCAGGCCAACTACGCCTCCGCCAACGCGCTGCTCGACGCCCTGGCCCACCACCGCGTCTCCCTCGGCCTCCCGGCCACCTCCATCGCCTGGGGCGCCTGGGGCGGCGGTGGCCTCGCCACCGACCCGCTCATCGCCCAGCGCATGGAGCGCGGCGGCATGCCCGCCATGGACCCCGAGGTCGCGGTCGCCGTCATGGCCAAGTCCGTCGCGGCCGGCGGTGCGTGTGCCGCCATCGCCGACGTCGACTGGGCCGTGCTCGCGCCGGGCCGGCTGGCCACCGGCCGGGCCGCGCTCATCGGCGACATCGACGACGTACGCCGGGCCGCCGCCACGTTCACCGCCCAGACCGTCTCCGCCGCCTCCGCCGACACCGGCAGCACCGGAGTCCTCGCCGCCCGGCTGGCCGAACTCTCGCCCGCCGACGGCACCCGGATGCTGCTGGACCTGGTGCGCGGCCAGGCCGCCGCGGTGCTCGGCCACAAGTCCGACGACAACGTGCAGCCCGGCAAGGCGTTCCGGGAGCTCGGCTTCGACTCCCTGACCGCCGTCGAGCTCCGCAACCTGCTCGCCGCCACCACCGGGCTCCGCCTGCCCGCCACCCTGGTCTTCGACTACCCGACCCCCAACGATCTGGCCGCCTTCCTGCACACGGAGCTGGCCCCCACGGCGAGCACCTCGGCCGCCGGGGCCGTCGCCGCCCCGGCCCTCCCGGCCGATGCCGACGATCCCGTGGTGATCGTGGGGATGGGCTGCCGCTTCCCGGCCGGAGTCAGCTCGCCCGAGCAGCTGTGGGACCTGCTGGCCGCGGGCACCGACGCGATCTCGCCGCTCCCGGGCGACCGAGGCTGGAGCCTGGAGCAGTACTACGACGCCGACCCGAACAAGCCCGGCGCCTCGCACGTCCGCGAAGGCGGATTCATCGACGCCATCAGCGAGTTCGACCCCGCCTTCTTCGGGATCTCGCCGCGCGAGGCCCTCGCCATGGACCCGCAGCAACGGCTCCTGCTGGAGACCGCCTGGGACGCCTTCGAACGGGCCGGCATCGACCCGACCTCGCTCAAGGGCAGCCGCACCGGCGTGTTCGTCGGCACCAACGGCCAGGACTACGCCAATCTGCTGATCGGCTCCACCGAGGGCGTCCAGGGCTACGTGGCCACCGGCAGCTCCGCGAGTGTGCTCTCCGGACGCATCGCCTACACCCTCGGTTTCGAAGGCCCCGCGGTCTCCGTCGACACGGCCTGTTCCTCCTCGCTCGTCGCGCTCCACTGGGCCGTCCAGGCGCTGCGGACCGGCGAATGCGAACTCGCCGTCGCGGGCGGCGTCACCGTCATGTCCACCCCGGGCGTGTTCCTGGAGTTCAGCCAGCAGGGCGTACTCGCCGCCGACGGACGGGTGAAGGCCTTCGCGGACTCCGCCGACGGCACCGGCTGGGGCGAGGGCGTCGGCGTCCTGCTCGTCGAACGGCTCTCCACCGCCCGCCGCAACGGCCACCAGGTCCTCGCCGTCGTGGCCGGCTCCGCCGTCAACCAGGACGGCGCCTCCAACGGCCTGACCGCCCCCAACGGCCCCTCCCAGCAGCGCGTCATCCGCCAGGCCCTCGCCAACGCCGGCCTGTCCGGCAGTGAGGTCGACGCGGTCGAGGCACACGGTACGGGGACGACACTGGGCGACCCCATCGAGGCGCAGGCCCTGCTCGCCACATACGGCCGTGAGCGCACCGAGGGCGGACAGCCCCTGCTGCTCGGCTCGATCAAGTCGAACATCGGCCACACCCAGGCGGCGGCGGGTGTCGCGGGCGTCATCAAGATGGTCCTGGCCATGCGCCACGGCGTACTCCCGAAGACCCTGCACGTCGACCGGCCCTCCACCCAGGTGGACTGGGAGGCCGGCGCGGTCGAGCTGCTCACCGGCAACCGGGACTGGCCCGAGACGGGCGACCGCCCGCGCCGTTCCGCCGTCTCCTCCTTCGGTATCAGCGGCACCAACGCGCACGTGATCCTCGCGCAGGCACCGGCCGATCCGGAGCAGTCCGCCGATGCGGGCCCGACGCCCGCGACGCTGCCGCCACTGGTCCCGCTGGTGCTGTCGGCCAGGTCGGACCAGGCCCTGGCCGGCCAGGCCGAGCGGCTCCTCGCCCGCATCCGCGAGGACGGCGGCTCCTCGCTCGTCGACATCGGCCACTCGCTGGTCACGCACCGGGCCCAACTGGAGCGCCGGGCCGCCGTGGTGGCGGCCGACCGCGCCGAACTCCTGCGCGGCCTGGAGGTCCTGGCCGCCGGAGCGACGGCCGCGGGCGTGGTGAAGGGCCAGGCGACCACAGGCCGTTCGGCGTTCCTGTTCTCGGGTCAGGGGTCGCAGCGGGCCGGGATGGGCCGTGAGTTGTACGAGGCGTACCCGGTGTTCGCCGATGCGTTCGACGCGGTCTGCGCCGAACTCGACCGGCATCTCGACCAGCCGGTCAAGGACATCGTCTTCGACGGGTCGGAGCTGATCGACCAGACCGTCTACACCCAGGCTGGACTGTTCGCGATCGAGGTCTCCCTCTTCCAGCTGCTGGAGCACTGGGGCATCACGCCCGACTACCTGCTCGGCCACTCGATCGGTGAGCTGGCCGCCGCGCACGTGGCGGGCGTCTGGTCGTTGGAGGACGCGGCAGCACTCGTTGCTGCCCGGGGCCGTCTGATGCAGGCGCTGCCCACCGGCGGAGCGATGGTCGCCGTCCAGGCCACCGAGGCGGAAATCCTGCCGCTCCTCACCGACGACGTCTCGATCGCCGCGATCAACGGCCCGAAGGCCGTGGTCATTTCGGGCGGCGAGGACGCCGTACTCGCCATCGCGTCCGGTTTTGAGAAGACGAAGCGGCTGCGGGTCAGTCACGCGTTCCACTCGCCGCGCATGGAGCCCATGCTCGCCGAGTTCAGGGCGGTCGCGAGGAACCTGACCTTCCACGCACCGCAGATCCCGATCGTCTCCAACCTGACCGGCGAACTCGCCGGCGAGGAACTGCTGAGCGCCGACTACTGGGTGGACCACGTCCGCCAGGCCGTCCGCTTCCTCGACGGCATCCGCCACCTCGAAACCCAGGGCGTCACCACCTACCTGGAACTCGGCCCCGGCGGCGCGCTCGCCGCGATCGGCCAGGACTGCCTCGTCGACCCCCGCAAGAAGACGCTGATCCCCGCGCTGCGCAAGGCGCTGGACGAGCCACGCAGTGTCATCGGCGCGATCGCCGCCGCCCATGTGCACGGCGCGCCCCTGGACTGGAGCCGCTTCTACGCCGGGACCGGTGCCCGGCGCGTGGACCTGCCCACGTACGCCTTCGACCGCCGGCGATACTGGCCGCAGGCCCCCGAGCAGCCGGTGCTCCCCGCCCCGGCCGCCGCCGCACCCGCCGAGCACGCGGTCGACACGGCGCTGTGGGAAGCCATCGACTCGGGCGACCTCTCGGCCCTCCTGGCCGGAATCGGCCTGACCGGTGACGTACCGCTCAAGGACGCCCTGCCCGCCCTGTCCACCTGGCGCCAACGACGGCGCCGGCAGGACACCGTGGACAACTGGCGTTACGAGGCGACCTGGCACCCCTTCGCCGCCGCCGCGTCCACTCCCGCCTCCGGCACCGTGCTTTCCGGCCGCTGGCTGCTGGCCGTCCCCGCGTCGCTCGCCACCGCCGAGCTCGCCGAGTGGGCGGAACAGGGCCTGAAGTCGGCCGGCGCCGAGGTGGTCCGGCTGGAGCCCGGCGCCACGGACCTCTCCGCGTACACCGACGCCGTCGGCGTCCTCTCCCTGCTGGGACTCGACGGCACGACTCTCCACGACACGGCCCCCGACGACACGGCCCTCGTACAGGGCGTGGCCCCCGGCCTGGCCGGAACGCTCGCCCTCGTCCAGCGGCTCGGCGAGGCCGGTGTCCAGGCACCGCTGTGGGCCCTCACCCGGGGCGCCGTCTCCACAGGGCCGGCCGACCCGCTGCGCAGCCCCGCCCAGACTCAGGTCTGGGGCCTGGGCCGGGTGGTCGCCCTGGAGCACCCGAAGAGCTGGGGCGGCCTGATCGACCTGCCCGAGACCCTCGACACCACGGCCTGGGACCGGGCCGCCGCCCTCCTCGCGGGCTCCGACGGCGAGGACCAGGCCGCGATCCGCGCCGAAGGGACCTTCGTACGCCGCGTCGTGCGCGGCCGGACCGGGCCGGACTCCGCCTGGACCGTACGCGGCACCGTACTCATCACCGGCGGTACCGGCGGACTCGGCGCCAGGGTGGCCCGCTGGGCCGCCGCCGGTGGCGCCGACCGCGTCGTCCTCACCAGCCGGCGCGGCACGGATGCCCCCGGGGCCGCCGAACTGTGCGCGCAGATAGAGGAGTTGGGCGCCCGCGCCACGGTCGTCGCCTGCGACGCGACCGACCGGACCGCACTCACCGAACTGGCCCGCTCGCTGGAGGCCGCAGGCACACCGGTCCGCTCCGTGGTCCACACCGCGGGAGTCGGACAGGCCACCGCCCTGGCTGCCATCACTCCGGAGGAGCTGGCCGGCGTACTGGACGCCAAGGTGACCGGCGCGGCCAACCTCGATGCCGTCTTCGCGGACGCCGACCTGGACGCGTTCGTCCTCTTCTCCTCCATCTCGGCCACCTGGGGCAGCGGCTGGCAGGGCGGCTACGCCGCGGCCAACGCCTACCTGGACGGCCTCGCCGAGGAACGCCGAGCCCGTGGCCTGGCCGCCACCTCCCTCGCCTGGGGCCCCTGGGCCGGGGGTGGTCTCGCCCAGGGCGAGGCCGTGGAACAGCTGGAGCGCCGGGGCCTGACCCTGATGGATCCGGACACCGCCATCGCGGCCATGGACCGGGCACTCGCCCTGGACGAGGCATGCGTCACCGTGGCCGATGTGGCCTGGGAGAAGTTCGCCCCCTCGTTCACAGCCCTGCGCGCCAGCCGGCTGCTGAGCGAGCTGTACGACCCGCGGCCCGGAGGCCGGACCGGGGCGGACACCGACCAGGCTCCGGAAGGGTCCCAGGAAGCCTCCGCCGCCCTGCACGCACGACTGGTCTCCGCACCGGCCGACGAACAGCGGCGGATCCTTCAGGAGCTGGTGCGCGCCGAGGCCGCGCAGGTGCTCGGCTACGCGTCCGCCCACGCGATCGAACCGGACCGGGCCTTCCGCGACCTCGGCTTCGACTCCGTGATGGGCATCGAACTGCGCAACCGCCTCAACGAGGCGACCGGGCTGGACCTCGAATCGACGATCGTCTTCGACGAGCCGTCGCCCGAGACGCTCGCCGAGCGCATCCGCCACGAACTGCTGCCGGACACGGCCGCCGGGGCGGACGACGAGGACGGCGTCCCGGTTGCCGGGCAGCAGGCCGGTGACGACCGCGTCGACGGTGACCGCACCGACCGCAGTGACGAGATCAAGGCCATGGACGTCCAGGAGCTGATCCGCATGGCATTGGAGACGAAGAGCGCATGAGGGCTCGAACGTACAGGGGGAACAGCTGATGGATTCCGGTGCCGACCAGATCGTCGAGGCGCTCCGCTCCGCCCTCGTGGACAACGAGCGGCTGAAACTGCAGAACCAGCGGTTGACCGACGCGTCGACCGAGCCCATCGCCATCGTCGGGATGAGCTGCCGGCTGCCCGGCGGCGCCGACTCCCCGGAGGCGCTGTGGCAACTCGTGCTCGACGGCCGGGACGCCGTCTCGGCCGTCCCCACCGACCGGGGCTGGGACCCGGCGTGGCTGCGCGGCCCCGACGAACCGGCCGACGCACCGGTTTCGTTGGAGGGCGGCTTCGTCCACGACGCCCCGTGCTTCGACCCGGCCCCGTTCGGGATCAGCCCGCGCGAGGCCCTCGCCATGGACCCGCAGCAGCGCCTGCTGCTGGAGGCCACCTGGGAGGCCTTCGAACGCGGCGGCTTCGACCCGACCGCGCTGAAGGGGACACCCACCGGCGTCTTCGTCGGCTGCTCGGCCTCCGGGTACAGCGCGACCATGTACGGAGACGCGCAGGGCAGCGAGTCGTACCTGCTCACCGGTACCGCCGGTGGTGTGCTCTCCGGCCGTATCTCCTACGCCTTCGGCCTGGAGGGCCCCGCCGTCACCGTGGACACGGCGTGCTCGTCGTCGTCCGTGGCGCTCCACCTGGCCGTCCAGTCGCTGCGCAAGGGCGAATGCACGCTTGCCGTCGCGGGCGGCGCCGCCGTCATCGCCACCCCCGGTGTCTTCTCCGAGTTCAGCAAGCAGGGCGGGCTGGCCGCCGACGGCCGCTGCAAGGCCTTCGCCGACTCCGCCGACGGCACCGGCTGGGCCGAGGGCACCGGCATGGTGCTCCTGGAGCGGCTCTCGGAAGCCCGCCGCAACGGACACGAGGTACTGGCCGTCATCCGTGGCTCCGCCGTCAACCAGGACGGCGCGAGCAACGGCCTCACGGCCCCCAGCGGCCCGGCCCAGCGCCGGGTCATCCGGCAGGCCCTCGCCGACGCCCGCCTGACCACGGCCGACGTGGACGTCGTCGAGGCACACGGCACCGGCACCACCCTGGGCGACCCGATCGAGGCCCAGGCCCTGCTCGCCACGTACGGCCAGAACCGCCCCGAGGACCGCCCGCTGTGGCTCGGCTCCCTGAAGTCGAACATGGGCCACCCGCAGGCCACCGCCGGTGTCGCGGGCGTCATCAAGATGGTCATGGCCATCCGCAACGGCATCCTGCCGCGCACCCTGCACGCCGAGGAGCCGTCGACCCACGTCAAGTGGTCGGCGGGCGCGGTCCGGCTGCTCGACGAGCAGCAGCCCTGGCCCGAGACCGGCCGGGCACGCCGGGCGGGTGTCTCCTCGTTCGGCATGAGCGGTACGAACGTCCACATCATCGTGGAGGAGGCGCCGGAGGAGGAGCAGCCCGCGCCGCCGGAGCGGGAGCCGGGGAAGGCAGCCTCCGTGGCCGGGCCCAGCGTCGTCCCCTGGGTGCTGTCGGCCAAGACGGAGAAGGCCCTGCGCGCCCAGGCCGGGCGCCTGCTCGACCGCGTACGCGAGGACACGAACACGTCCCTCACGGACATCGGCTACTCCCTCGCCCTGACCCGGACGGCGTTCAACCACCGGGCGGCCGTGGTGGCCGGTGAACGCGCGGACTTCCTCACCGCCCTGGAGTCCCTCGCCGAGGGCGCACCTGCGGCCACGGCCATGTCCGGCGTGGCCGGCCGGGGCTCCCGCCCCGTGTTCGTGTTCCCGGGCCAGGGCGCCCAATGGACCGGCATGGCAGTGGAACTGCTCGACTCCTCCCCGGTGTTCGCGGCACGGATGGCGGAATGCGCGGCGGCGCTGGAGCCGTACACCGACTGGTCGCTGACCGATGTCGTACGCGGCGCGGACGGCGCACCGGGCCTCGACCGGGTGGATGTGGTGCAGCCGGTGCTGTGGGCCGTGATGGTGTCCCTCGCCGAGGTGTGGCGGTCGTACGGTGTCGAGCCGGCGGCCGTGATCGGCCACTCCCAGGGCGAGATCGCGGCGGCAGCCGTCGCCGGCATCCTGTCCCTGAGCGACGCGGCCAAGGTCGTCGCCCTGCGCAGCCGGGCCATCACCGCCCTCGCCGGCCGCGGCGGCATGGTGTCCGTCGCCCAGTCCGCAACCTGGGTGCGCGAGAAGATCAAGACCTGGGACGGCCGGATCTCCATCGCCGCCGTCAACGGCCCTTCCTCCGCGGTCGTTTCGGGCGACCCGGAGGCCCTGGACGAGCTGCTGGCCGAGTGCCGGAACGACAAGATCCGCGCCCGCAAGGTGGACGTGGACTACGCCTCCCACTCCGCCCACGTCGAAGAGATCGAACCCGAGCTCGCGAAGCTGCTGGCGGGCATCACCCCGCATACCGGCGGTACGCCCCTCTACTCCTCCCTCACCGGCAGGCTGCTCGACGGTACGGAGATGGGTTCGGGCTACTGGTACAACAACCTTCGTGAAACGGTCGAGTTCGAACAGGCCACCCGCGCAGCCCTGGCCGACGGCCACAGCATTTTCATCGAGGTCAGCCCGCATCCCGTCCTCGCGATCGGCCTCCAGGGCACCGTCGAGAACGTCGGCGCCGATGCCGCGGTCCTCGGCACCCTGCGCCGCCAGGAAGGCGGCCAGGACCGGTTCCTGACTTCCCTGGCCGAGGCCCACTGCCACGGCACCACTGTCGACTGGCAGACCGTCTTCGCCGACACCGGTGCCACCCGCACCCACCTCCCCACGTACGCCTTCCAGCGCACCCACTACTGGCCGGCCCCGCCCGCACCCGGCACCTTCTTCCCGGCCCCCGCGCCCTCGGGCGAGTCGGCCGGGACGATCGACGAGGAAGAGGTGGCCCAGGCGAGCGAGGAGTTCGCCGCGCGCCTGCGGGACACGCCCGCCGCCGAGCGGCACTGGCTGCTCGTCGGCCTCGTGACGCAGCACGCCGCCGCCGTCCTGGGCCACGACTCGGCCGAGGCCATCGAGAAGGACACCAACTTCCTTGAGCAGGGCTTCGACTCCCTGACCGCGCTCAGGATGCGCAACAACCTTCAGCAGGTCCTCGGCGTCACCCTGTCGCCGACCCTGCTGTTCGACCACTCCACACCGGTCCGGCTCGCCCGCCACCTCGCCGAACGTCTGCTCGGCGCCGAGGCCGGAGCCGAGGACGACGAGACCGCGGACGAGACCCCGCAGCCCGGCGCCAACGGCCTGCTCGGGCAGCTCTTCCGGCACAGCCGTGACATCGGCAAGCCCGTGGAGTACACGGAACTGCTGATCAACCTGGCCTCCTTCCGCCCGACGTACGAGGACCACACGAGCCTGGAGACACCGCACCGCGCGGTCCCGCTGGGCCGGACCGGCGGGGAGGAGGCACGCCCCGCGCTGATCAGCTGCTGCACCATGTCGATGCTGTCCGGCGCCCACGAGTACGCACGCCTGGCGGCGGGCTTCCGCGGGGTGCGGGACGTCTACGCCCTCCCGCACCCCGGGTTCGGAGCCGGCCAGGACCTGCCCGCGAGCCGCGACACACTGCTGCGCACCCACGCGGACACGGTCCTGCGTACCGTCGGCGACCGCCCGTTCGTCCTCACCGGCCACTCCGGCGGCGCCATGGTCGCCAACGTCCTCTCACTGGAACTGGCCCGCCAGGGCCGCGCCCCCGACGCGGTTGTCCTCATGGACAGCTACCCCGTCGACAGCGAGGTGCTCGTCAACTGGATCCCGCAGATGCTCGACGGAATGGTCGAACGGGACAGCGCGTACACACCGATGGACGACTACCGCACCACGGCCTGGGCGGCGTACCTCCAGTTCTTCTTCGACTGGAAGGCCCAGCCGCTCGACGTACCCACCCTCCTGGTCCGCGCGGCCGACCCGCTCGGCACCATCCCGGAGGACGCCGACTGGCGCGCCCAGTGGCCGTACGAACACGATGTGGTCGACGTACCCGGTGACCACTTCACGATGCTGGGCGACCACTCGGAGGACGTCGCCAAGCGCATCCAGGAGTGGCTGAACGACCAGGGTCTGTAGCCGTTCCCTGACAATCCCGCCGGTCGGAGGCGCCCGTCCCACGACGGACGCCTCCGCCGACCGGCCGACGGCCGTGAACAGGCACGCGACCTCGCACGACGGCGAGTGGGAATCCCCGCCCGGAGCCTGGGGCCCTGCCCCAGGACTTCCCGCCGTGGCGCACGTGCTACGGGTTCATGGCCCGTTGGGCCGACGCGGCCAAAGAGATCCTGCTCCGCCGCTGGGTGGTTGTGCGGCCCCTGGCCCGGATCACGCACGCCCGCCTGTGACTTGGTGCCTGCGGTTCCTGGAGTCTGGTGGGCGTCCTGGTCAGGGGCTGCCGGGTCCATCTTCGGCCGGGTCCAGACGAGGGTCTGCTTGAACGGCCGGAAGGCGTGCTCAGATCGAATCTGCGCGGGTAGGCAGTGACACCACGGGACCGTGGGACTCGATGGTCAGTGCATCTGTGCCGAACCGCATCCGGTGCCAGCCGCCCCGGTCCACGACGGGGGGCGGGGACGAGCGGCCGTAGAGGGCCAGCGCCTGGGCCACAAGCACAGGGATGACGTCACCGTGCGAGCAGGCCACCACGTGGCCACCTGGGTGGGCGTTGCCCATCGTGATCAGCACCGCAAGGGCTGCTCCGGCCATCCAGGCTCCGCCCAGCTCCCGCTGGAACGGGGAGAAGAACCCTTCGGTCCATTCCTGCGGCTGGTAGATGCCATCGGGGGTAGCCAGGCCCGGAGCGGTCGCAATGCTCAGGCCGAAGGACCGGGCCAGCGGCTCAACCGTCTGCACACACCGCTTCGCCGGGCTGGAATAGATCGCATCGATGCTGTCCCGCATGACCGCTGCCAGGGAGCCGGCCTGGCTCAGGCCCTGTGGGCTCAGTGGGCGCGCCGAATCTTTGCCCGTCCAACCCTCACGTGTGACCGACTGGGTGTGGGGTACCAGGTCCACAGTCAGGGTGTCCAGTGCCGTGATCATTCGCGGAATGTAGCCACTGCGGCCACCGCCGTCCATAGAAACCGCCTCGAGGCCGCCCGAAGCACCGATGACCGGCGGTGACCACAGGGGCGGTGCCGCCACCGAAAGAGGGCCGTCACTGCCCGCAGCCAGCGCGCAGGTCAAAGAACAAGTTCGGCTCGTCGTTTAACCTCGTCTCCGTTGGGGGTGGGGATGGAGCAGGCGGTTTTCGAATCCGTCAGGTACTCCGCCGAGTGCCGGGACTGCGGTGCTGAGCTGGAGTGCTGGGGAGTTCAGGCCCTGGTGGACGGCCGGTTGCGATGGGACGTCGAATCAACCTGTTCCGCCTGTGGATCTGTGGTTGCCGCGTGCGGTGCCGACGTGCCGGCCGAACGGCGGGATCAGATGCTCTCCGAGCATGGACCCGCGAGGCTGCAGGTGAGCAGTCCACCGACGAAGAGCGTCGTCATCATGCGTGTGCTACGGGCTGAGCTCGGCATTGATCTGAAGTGCGCCAAGGCTGTGCTGAACCGTGTGCTGGACGGTGATTACTCAGGAACGCTTCCCGAGATGGAGCACCTGGCCCGCGCGCTTCGGGAGTCCGGCATCGCTGCTGCCGTCACTCGCACTCAAGGTGTCTGATCTGGTAGCTCCGCGACGGTTCGCCTGGGCTTGGTGCCCTTCTTGTGGTGAGCGGGCCGGCTGTATGCCTCGTCTGTGGCGAGGACGCGGCCCACATGATGCCGGGTGGCAGGGCGGTGCTGAACGGGCCGCCAGACCGTCCGGCGTCCCGAACCACGGCACGTTCCGTGCTGACCGCTGGAGAGTGATTCTGGCCTTGTCGCAACGAACTGCAGCCCCGCAGGCACTGCGGGGCTGCAGACGGCGCTGAGCCGTTGCGGGTCGTGCTCCTCCATGCCGGGGGCGTACGTCAGCGCAGGCTCTCCGCGACCTCCGTGACGTGTCGGAGGGTCGGGCGTGCGATGAAGCGTGCCAGGTGGGACATGAACTCCTTCTCCCGGGCCGGGGGCACCAGTTGCGAGGCCACCCGGGCCAGCATCGTCAGCAGGGTCACCGAGTCGCCGCCCAGGGCGTGGAAGTCCGGTTCCTGGCCCAGTCGGGTCGCGGGCAGGCCCAGGGTGTCGGACCAGATCTCCGCCACCGCAGCCTCGATGCCCGAGCGTTCCCCGGCCGGGTCCGGTGCCTCCGACGGCTCCCCGGATGTCTCGAACGGGGTCGGCAGGGCGGAGACGTCGACCTTGCCGTTCGGGGTCAGCGGCAGCTCCGGGATCACCAGGGTCGTGCCGGGGACCATGTAGCGCGGCAGCCGCTCGGCGACGTACGCGGCGAGTGCGTCGGTCGGCACCTCCGCGTCGTCGAGCACGACCCACGCGTACAGCGCCTTGTCGGTCGTCCCCGGGCGCGGCAGGCCCGCGACGAAGGCGCTGGCCACCGCCGGGTGCTCCTCCAGGGTGTGGGCGATCTCGGCCGGCTCCACCCGGTGGCCGTGCACCTTGACCTGCTCGTCGGTGCGGCCCGCCGACTCCAGTTCGCCGGACGGCAGCAGCCGGGCCAGGTCACCGCTGCGGTAGACCCGGGTGCCGTCGGCGAGGCGCAGGAAGCGCTCCGCGTTCAGGTCGGGGCGGCCCCGGTAGCCGCGGGCGAGCTGGTCCCCGGCCAGGAACATCTCGCCGACCTCGCCCGGCTCGACGAAGCAGCCGCGCGCGTCCAGCAGATGGATGTGGGTGCCGGGGGTCGGCAGGCCGATCGGGACCGACGCCAGCTCGGCATCGCGCGCCGGGTCGAACTCCCGGGACATGCAGCCGATCGTCGTCTCCGTCGGACCGTACTCGTTGAAGATGCGGCACTGCGGGCCGAAGATCTCCTGCGCCCGCGCGGCGACCGAGCCGCGCAGCAGCTCGCCCCCCGCGACGACCGTACGGAAGCCCGTGGGCCGCAGCCCCAGCCGGCTGATCAGGTCCAGGTGGGTCGGGGTGAGCTTGAGCGCGTTGGCTCCCGAGGAGGTCAGCATCTCCCGCAGCACCACATGGTCGAGGTCGTCCGGGACCAGGGTGATGGAACCGCCGACCAGCAGCGGCAGGAACAGCGCCGTGTTGGACAGGTCGAACGCCAGCGAGGTGAACAGCGGGTAGCAGGTGGTGTCGTTCACGCCGTAGGTACGGATCGCCCAGTCGGCGAACACCGTCAGCTGGGCGTGCTCGATCTCCACACCCTTGGGGCGGCCCGTCGAGCCGGACGTGTAGATGATGTACGCGAGATCGCCGGGCCGTACGTTGTCGTCGCCGCCTGCGGCCGGGCGGCCTCCGCGGTCGGCGAGGTCCTCCAGGACCGCTGCCTCGCACCCCACCGGCACCAGCTCACGCTTGGCGAGCGCCCGGTCGACCAGGCACACGCTCGCGCGGGCGTCCCGAAGCAGCCCGGACAGGCGCTGGTCGGGGTGGGCCGGGTCCAGCGGCAGATACGCCGCACCGGCCTTGAGCACACCCCAGATGCCCGCCATCGCCGCGACGGTCCGACCCGCCGCCAGACCCACGACCGAACCGCGGCCCAGCCCCCGGTCCCGCAGCTCCGCCGCGATCGCGTCCGCCTTGCGCCTCAGCTCCGCGTAACTGACCGGCCCCTCCGGCCCGTTCAGCGCGATCGCGTCCGGCGTACGGGCCGCCTGCGCCTCGAACTGCTCCACCACCGTCCCGGTCCGGGCCGGCGGCAGGGCCGGGGCGTTGCCCGCCCACTCCCTGCGGTGGGCGGGCGACAGCTCTTCCTCGATCGCGTCGAGAAGCGCCTCCGCCCGCTGGGCGGTCCCGGGGCCGTCGTGCCAGCCGATGGTGATCTCCGTACGGCCGTCGAACTCCAGCAGGTCCACCTCCGGAGGACCGACCGGACCGGAGTTCGGCAGCGCGAAGACGTCGGTGGCCCGGAAGGCCGGGGTGCTCAGCGCGTCCGGGGTGATCCTCCCCATGTTGGAGAGCGTCGCGAGAGCGGAGTACTTGTTCTGCGCGGCCGAGTACGCGTCGAGCTCGGAGATCTGACGGCGCAGGATGTCCAGCGGCACGGACGTCATGACGGTGTCGGCGCGGGCCGCCAGGTCGTGCCCCTCGGCCAGCAGCGTCAGCATTCGCTCATGAGCGTCCTCCCACCCCGCGTCGGCATCCACCTCGAACAGCGGATTGTGGGTGAGGTTGCCCGTCGAGCGCAGCTCGGGCGCGTAGCGGCGCAGGTCCACCGGAACCATGAAACGCCCGGTCCGCACACCGCGGGCCCGGGCGATGGCGAGCGCCACCTTGGCGACCGCACCGGGGTGCGATCCGTCGATGGTGCGGCGGCGCCAGAAGAAGCCCCGGTTCTCGCCGCCGGCGGCCCGGGGGCCCAGCGCGGACGGCCAGTCCAGATCCGCCTGGATACCGGGGGAGGACTTCACGCCCGCCGCGTCGAGCCGGTCGAGCAGCTGCGCCTCGCTCACCGCGTCCGGCGCCCCGAGCAGCGGTTCACCGCGCAGCGCCCGGAACACCTCCTCGGCCCAGAACATCAGGCCCTTGCCGTCGAGCGCGCCGTGGAAGGCACGGAAGACGATGTGCGTACCACCGGAGTGCCCCGACAGCAGTACTTCGCAGGTGGGTCCGCCGTCGCCCATCAGCGGGCGGTGCAGGTCCGGTGCGTCGGCGGCAGGGTCCAGGCTGCCTTCGGGCAGCTCCCGAACGGCCGGTGCCTCACCGCTGTCCGTCCAGGTCATGCCCGTGCGGGTGAGCCGGGTACCGGGGCAGGAGCGCGCCGCCCGCTCGACGGCGGCGGCCAGCTCGGGCCGGCCGACGAGCCCGGTGCCCTGCACGAACAGATGCATGACACCGGGCACCGAGTCCGGATAGACCAGGAACCAGGCCTCCATGGGGGAGACCGGCCGACTGTAGATGGTGGGGTCCGCCCCGATGGGCATGGTCTGCTACCTCTCCTTGGTGTTCAGCGGTCCGGAGTGTTCAGCGGGCCGGGTGCCGAGCTCTGCAGCACCTGGCCGCCGCCCGGCCGCGACGCGCGCGACCTCCGGTGGTCGATGTGTACGAAAATCCGCTGGAGCCAGCGGTCAGCGCCGTCATAGCGCGGCTGGAACGCGTTCCGGCCGTGCAACGCCATCCGGTTGTCGACCAGCGCGAGGTCGCCCGGAGCCAGCAGGAGCTCCTGGTAGCTGTGGTCGACCGCCTTCTCCAGCAGGAGCAGAGCGTCGGCCGCGGTGTCGTCCAGCGCCGTCGTGCTGCTGAAATCGACCGTCAGATCCGGGTCGTCGACGCTGCCGGTCAGGACACCGCGCGGCTCCTCGCTGCCCGGCGGCATGGCGAACGACGCCGGTGCGGCGATCGTGAAACGCGGCTCGTGCAGGATCGCCCGGACCGGCTCCGGGAGCAGCGGCACGATGCGGCGGACCGACGCTATGCGCAGCTTCGCCACGTTCGCGTGGTCGTTGCGCACACACATCAGGCCGACGAAGTCCGGACGCAGCGGGTGGAAGGCGTTCTCCGTGTGCATGTTCAGCTTGGCGGAGCCCGCGTTGCCCTGGAAGCTCTCCATCCCGGGCACCGGCACCACGTCCTGCACCAGTGCGCCGGACTTCTCCTTGTCGAAGGCGACCACCTCGCCCAGAGCCATGCCGATGAGGGCGAGAGCCGCGGCCGGCACCGTGACGGTGCGCTGCACCGAGCCGGCTACGGACGGCGTGGCCGGTGTCTCGCCGTGCGCATGCTGCGGCAGGTTGCGCAACAGCAGCATCGCGTCGGTCCCCGGATCCCAGGTGAACTCCCGCAGCCGGGCCCGCAGCCTGGACGGCAGCTCGCTCGACAGCGAGCGCGCGGCGGCGATCCAGCGGGGGTCGTCGATCAGACGGGGAGCCGTACCGGACAGTTCTTCGGCCAGGGCGGTGAGTTCGGCTTTCTCCGCATCGTCCAGGTGCAAGACCGGATCGACGATGCTTGCCACCTCCGTATGGGAAGACATAAGTCTCCATTCGTTGTCGAGATGTCGTGAGCGAATGCCAAGTGCTTTTCGAGCAGGCTACGAGCGCCCAGAAACGTGGGCAACCCTTATCGGTAGGGGTGTCACCCCTACCGTTGAAGGACACTTGCTGCAAGGACACTTGGTGCCACTCCGGAAAGCGGAGTTCGCTCTCGGGGGCGCGCTACGGTGGCTGCTCTCACAGCTCTTTGGCGGCGGCCGATAAATGCACCAAAAATAAGTTCCGGCAGCCTGTCGGCCACGGTCAGGGATTCAGAATTCGAGCAATCGGAAGCGTTGATAACCTTGAGCGCACAGACGACGGAAATAGAACCTTCGCAGCTCTCCGGATCGCTGGAGTGCACGGACCGGGAATTCGCTGGAATGGAGTTCGGCGAGTTCGGTGAATTCGGGCGGGCTGCGACGTTCAAGCGGAACCGCCCCCGTGTCGGCCACATCTCGTTCCTGAACTGCCTGCCCCTGTACTGGGGCCTGGCGAAGACCGGCAGCCTGCTCGACCTCGACGTCACCAGGGACAGCCCCGAAATCCTCAGCGCCGCCCTGGCCGAGGGCCGGCTGGACATCAGCCCGATCAGCGTCTTCGAGTTCCTCAAGCACGCCGAGGACCTGGTCGTCCTGCCGGACATCGCGATCGGCAGCGACGGCGACGTGCAGTCCTGCCTGATCTTCAGCAAGGTGCCGCTCGACGAACTCGACGGCGCGAAGGTCGCCCTCGGTTCCGCCAGCCGCACCTCCGTCCGCCTCGCCCAGCTGCTGCTCGGCGAGCAGATCGGGGTGAACCCCCGGTACGAGGTCACCGAACCCGATCTCGACGTGATGATGCGCGACGCCCAGGCCGGTGTGCTCATCGGTGATGTAGCGCTGCGCGCCGCCCTGTACGAGGCCCCGGGGCTCGGCCTGCGGGTGCACGACCTCGGCGGAATGTGGCGGGACTGGACGGGACTGCCCTTCGTCTTCGCGGTCATGGCCGTCCGGCGGGAATTCCTGGCCCGTGAGCCCGGAATCGTCCACCGCGTCCACGAGGACCTCAGGATCGCGCGGGACCTCTCCCTCCAGGAAATCGACCTGATCTGCGAACAGGCCGCGGAATGGGAGACGTTCACTTCGGAGACGCTGAAGGACTATTACCTCAACGGTCTCGATTTTGATTTCGGGCCACGGCAGCTCGCTGCCCTCACCGAGTTCGCGCGCAGGGTCGGTGGACCGGATGCCGGATTCCCCGCGGATCTGCGGATCGACGTCCTCGGCCTGCACCCGCAGGGGCAACACAGGGGGTGACAGGGGTTCAGCCCCCGTATCCGGGCGGATCAAACTGTCCGCAACACTCCGGACCGGAGTCCGCCGCTCGTGTGCGAGGCCAAGAGGGTGCACGCGGTCCAAGCGGGCCAAGGCCATGAGGGGCCGAATCGAGAGACGGATATGGTGACATGCTGCGTGCCGAGCTGATCCGCCCATTCCCTGAAATTCTGCGGGGGCACGCCGAACGGTCCGCCGGGAAAACGGCATTCCGCGACGCGCGCAGGGCCGTCACGTACGCAGATCTGGAGCAGCGCACCGGTCGGCTCGCCGGACACCTGGCGGCCCTCGGGCTCGAACCCGGGGACCGTGTCGTGATCCTGCTCGGCAACCGTGTCGAGACCGTCGAGAGCTACCTCGCGGCGATCCGCGCCGCGGCCGTGGGCGTCCCCGTCAACCCGCACTCCGCCGACACCGAGCTCGCCCACATCCTCGCCGACAGCGGCGCCCGCGCCGTCATCACCGACCCGGCACATGTCGACCAGGTCCGGCGCGCGGGGACGGGTGGGGGCGCCGGGAGTGCTGGTGAGCCTGGTGCGGCCGGTGGTCCCGGTGGTCCCGGTGGTGCTGGGGGCGCTGCGAGTGCTGCCGGCCGGGCGCCTGTTCTGGTCGTCGTTCCGGACACCGCCTTCCCGGAATCCGCCGTTGGACCCGGCACCGTCTGCTACGAGACGCTCGCCACCACCGAACCCGTCACCCCCGCCCGGGACTCCCTCGGTCTGGACGACATCACCTGGCAGCTGTACACCTCCGGAACCACCGGCAAACCCAAAGGTGTGCTCTCCACCCAGCGGAGCGCCCTGTGGTCGGTCGCCGCCTCGTACGCGCCGATCGCGGGGCTGTCCGCCGAGGCCCGGGTCGTCTGGCCGCTCCCGCTCTTCCACAGCTTCTCCCACATCGCGTGCGTCGTCGGCGTGACCGCCGTCGGTGCCACCGCCCGTATCCTCGACGGCTTCTCGGCCGAGGACGTCGCGGCCGCCGTGCGCGAGGAGTCCGCCACCTTCCTCGCCGGCGTCCCGGCCCTCTACCAGCATCTGGTCGACGCCGCCGACGGACAGTCGCTCCGGGGCACCGGACTGCGCACCTGCATGGTCGCCGGCGCCATCACGACCGCCGCGCTCCAGACGGCCTTCGAATCGGCGTACGGCGTACCGCTGCTCAACCTCTACGGCAGTACCGAGGCCTGCGGCGCCATCACCATGAACACCGCCACCGGCCCCCGCGTCGAGGGCTCCTGCGGCCTGCCCGTCCCCGGCCTCGACGTACGACTCGTCGACCCCGACTGCGGACGGGACAGCGCGCCGGGCGCCGAGGGCGAGATCTGGGTCAAGGGCCCCAACGTGATGGCCGGTTACCACAACCGGCCCGAGGCCACCGCCGAAGTCCTCACCGACGGCTGGTACCGGACCGGCGACCTCGCCCGCCGCGCTCCGTCGGGCCACATCACCATCAGCGGCCGACTGAAGGAACTCATCATCCGTGGTGGGGAGAACATCCACCCCACGGAGGTCGAGGACGTCCTGCGCGCCCTGCCCGGCGTCGCCGACGTCGCCGTCACCGGGAAGCCGGACACCGTCCTCGGCGAAGTTCCGGTTGCCTTCCTCGTGCCCGGCCCCGGAGGACTGCCCGCCCCCGCCGAACTCCTCGCCGCCTGCCGGACCCACCTCTCGTACTTCAAGGCCCCGCACGAGTTCCACGCCGTCGCCCGGATCCCCCGTACCGCCTCGGGCAAGATCACCCGCCACGCCCTGCTCGACCACCCTGCGCGCCTGTTGGCCGCGTCCACCGCTGACAACGTCCTCCACCGCCCCCGGTGGTCCCCCCTCCCGGCCACGTCCGGCGGCGGCCGGACCGCAGCGCAGGGGAGCTGGGCGGTGCTCGGAGGGGGTGGGGCCGGGCCGGCACCCGTATCCGGGCCGGCACCCGTATCCGGGCCGGCACCCGTATCCGGGCCGGCACCCGTATCCGGGCTGGTGTCCGCGCTGCGGAACGCCGGGTCCACCGTACGGACCCATCCCGATGCGGCCTCGCTCATCGCCGACCTGGCCGGCGGTGCCGCGGCGCCCGACCGGGTCCTGCTCCTGCCCGTCGCGCACAGCGATCCGGTCGCCGTCGTGGACGAGTTGACCGGAGCGGTCGACGAACTCCTCGCGTGCGGCGCCCTCCAGGCCGCCCGACTCGTCGTGGTCACCCACGGCGCGGTGTCCACCGGCCCCGGAGACCCGCTCCACGACCCGGCCCAGGCAGCGGTACGCAGTGCCCTGCGCACCCTCGACGACAGCCACCCCGGCCGCTGCACCCGCATCGACCTGGAAGCGGCCGCCCCCGAGGACCAGGAGCTGCTCGCTCTCCTCGACGCCGTCGACAGCGGCGTCGGCGAGGGAGCCGTCCGCCACGGCCGGGTTCTCGTTCCCGGACTGCGCGACATCCCCCACATCGGGTCCGGGACATCCTCCGACAGCCCACTCGACCCCCGGGGCACGGTCCTGGTCACCGGCGCCGACGACCCGGCCACGGCCGACCTCGTTCGTCACCTCGTCAATGCCCACGGAGTACGACGCGTCCTGCTGCCGTACACCACCGAGGAGCACACGGCGACGGCCCTGAGCGCCGAACTGGCGGACACGGAAGCCGAGATCACCGCCATCGCCGTCGACCCCGCCGCCGTCGACCCCGCAGACCCGGCTGCTCTCGCCACCCTGATCCCGCACCCACTCTCCCTCGTGGTGCACACCCTCCCCGCCGGGCTGCGCGCGGCCGTCGACACCACCCTGCCCCTCCAGCACATCGCCGGGCCCGCCCGCCTCCTGCTGATCGCCCCGCCGGGCACGGATCCCGCCGCCGAGGCCTTCGCGCGCGCCTTCGCAGCCCAGCGCCACGCACGCGGCCTGCCCGCTCTCGCCCTGACGATCGGAGCCGGCCTCACGGGCCGCGCACGCACGGCCGCGCTCGATGCCGCACTGCTGCTCGACGACGAACACTGCCTCGTCGCGGACCCCGAGGCCACTGCGGCGGCCGAGCCCGCGCCGCAGTCCGCCGCACCCGAACCCGCAACCGTCCGGCGACTGCGCGACGAGCTCGTGGGCCAGAGCGAGGATGAACAGCTGCGAAGCCTCCTCGAACTCGTCCGCACCGAAGCCGCCGAGGTCGCCCAACTGCCCACGGCACACGAGATCGAGCCGGACCGGGCGTTCAAGGACCTCGGCTTCACCTCCCAGGCGGCCGTCCGGCTCCGCAGCCGCCTCACGGCCGCCACCGGCCTCGTCCTCCCGGCCACCCTGGCCTTCGACCACCCCACACCGGAAGCCGTCGCCCGCCACCTCCACACACTCCTGACCAGCGCGGACACGAGTATCGGTACGGGCCTCCCGGGCACTTCGACGGAGCACACCACCAAGGCCAGTGTTACTTCCGACGAGCCGATCGCGATCGTCGCGATGGCCTGCCGACTCCCCGGCGGCATCGCATCACCGGACGACCTCTGGAAGATGGTCACCGACGGCGGCCACGGCATCACGCCCTTCCCCGAGGACAGGGGCTGGGACCTGACCGCCCTCTACCACCCCGACCCGGAGCACCCGGGCACGATGTACGTCCGCGACAGCGGATTCCTGCACGACGCCGCCGAGTTCGACGCCCACTTCTTCGGCATCAAGCCACGCGAGGCACTCGCGATGGACCCGCAGCAGCGCCTTGTGCTGGAGACCTCCTGGGAGACCCTGGAGCGCGCGGGCATCACCCCGCGCTCCCTTCGCGGTACCCGGACCGGCGTGTACGTCGGCCTCATGAACCACGACTACGCCGACGACATCGGCGCCGCCCTCGGCGCGGCCGAGGGATACGTGTGCACCGGCACCGCAGGCAGCGTCGCTTCCGGCCGCGTCTCCTATGTCCTGGGCCTGGAGGGCCCGGCGGTGACGGTGGACACGGCCTGCTCGTCGTCGCTGGTCGCCCTGCACCTGGCGGCCCAGGCGCTGCGGGCGGGGGAGTGCGACCTGGCACTTGCGGGCGGTGTGACCGTCATGGCGGGGCCCGGCTCGTTCATAGAGTTCAGCCGCCAGGGCGGCCTGGCCGCCGACGGCCGGTGCAAGCCGTTCTCGGACGACGCGGACGGCACCGGCTGGTCCGAGGGCGTCGGCATGCTCCTCGTCGAGCGCCTCTCCGACGCCCGGCGCAACGGCCATCAGGTGCTGGCGGTCGTTGCCGGCTCGGCGGTCAACCAGGACGGTGCGTCGAACGGTCTGACCGCCCCCAACGGTCCGTCGCAGCAGCGGGTGATCCGCCAGGCCCTTGCCAGTGCTCGGCTCTCGGGCGATCAGGTCGATGCGGTCGAGGCGCACGGTACGGGTACGAAGTTGGGCGACCCGATCGAGGCGCAGGCGTTGTTGGCCACGTATGGGCAGGATCGCCCGGAGGGGCGGCCGTTGTGGCTGGGTTCGTTGAAGTCGAATATTGGTCATACGCAGGCTGCGGCGGGTGTCGCTGGTGTGATCAAGATGGTTCTGGCGATGCGTCATGGTGTGCTGCCGCAGACTCTGAATGTCGGTGTGCCTTCGTCGAAGGTGGACTGGTCGGCGGGTGCGGTGGAGTTGCTGGCGGAGGCGCGGGAGTGGCCGGAGGTGGGCGATCGTCCGCGTCGGGTTGGTGTGTCGTCGTTCGGGATCAGTGGGACGAACGCGCACGTGATTTTGGAGCAGGCGCAGGAGGAGGCGGCGGTCGAGCCTTCGGTTGTCGGGTCTGTGTTGCCGGTGGTGCCGTGGGTGCTGTCGGCGAAGTCTGAGGAGGCGTTGGCGGGTCAGGCGGAGCGGTTGCTCGGCCTGGTGGGTGCTGCGTCGGCGCTGGATGTGGGTTACTCGCTGGCCGTGACGCGTACGGCGTTCGAGCACCGTGCGGTGGTGGTCGGTGAGGACCGTGAGGCGTTGCTGCGGGCGGTGTCCGAGGGCCGGTCGGTGCCGGGTGTGGTGCGTGGCGCTGTGCGGGGTGGTCGTTCGGCGTTCCTGTTCTCGGGTCAGGGTTCGCAGCGGGCCGGGATGGGCCGTGAGCTGTACGAGGCGTACCCGGTGTTCGCCGATGCGTTCGATGCGGTGTGTGCGGAGTTGGACCGGCATCTCGACCGGCCGGTCAGGGATGTGGTGTTCGGTGGGTCGGAGCTGATCGACCAGACCGTGTACACCCAGGCCGGACTCTTCGCTGTTGAGGTTGCGCTGTTCCGGCTGTTGGAGCACTGGGGTGTCACCCCGGACTACCTGCTCGGCCACTCGATCGGTGAGCTGGCCGCTGCGCACGTGGCGGGTGTGTGGTCCCTGGAGGACGCGGCGGCGCTGGTCGCGGCGCGGGGCCGCCTCATGCAGGCACTGCCCACCGGCGGAGCCATGGTCGCCGTCCAGGCCACCGAGGCAGAGGTCCTGCCGCTGCTGGTCGATGGCGTCTCGATCGCCGCTCTGAACGGTCCGGATTCCGTCGTCATCTCGGGTGACGAGGACGCCGTACTCGCCATCGCATCCGGCTTCGGGAAGACGAAGCGGCTGCGGGTCAGCCACGCGTTCCACTCGCCGCGCATGGAGCCCATGCTCGCCGAGTTCAAGACCATCGCCGAGAACCTGACCTTCCATGCACCGCGGATCCCCATCGTCTCCAACCTCACCGGCGAGGTCGCAGGAGAAGAGCTGCTGACGGCCGGCTACTGGGTGGACCACGTCCGCCAGGCGGTCCGTTTCCTCGACGGCGTACGGCAGTTGGAGGCCCAGGGCGTCACGACGTACCTGGAACTCGGCCCCGGTGGAGTGCTCTCCGCGATGGGCCAGTCCTGCGCCACCGACGACGAGGCCGGCTTCGTACCCGCCCTGCGCAAGAACCGCGCCGAGGCCGAAGCGCTCGTCGCTGCTGTGGCCGAACTCCACGTCCGGGGCCGGGCCGTCGACTGGACGGCGTACTACGCCAACACCGGCGCCCAGCGCACCGATCTGCCCACCTACGCCTTCGACCACCAGCACTACTGGCTGGTGTCCTCAGGCCATTCCGCTGGGGATCCTGGCAATCTCGGCCTCGAATCGGCCGGGCACCCGCTGCTCGGTGCAATGACCGAGATGGCCGGTGCCGGCTTGGTCCTCTTCACCGGGCGCCTTGCTGCCACCTTGCACCCCTGGCTCGCCGATCACGTCGTCATGGGCACGCGGCTCGTCCCGGGTACCGCCCTGGTCGAGTGGGCCCTTCACGCGGGCGAGCGTGTGGGTGCCGTAGTGCTGGAGGAGCTGACCTTGCAGGCTCCGCTGGTCCTGCCCGAACAGGGCGCCGTAGTCGTGCAGATCGCCGTGGAGGCCCCGGCGGAGGATGGGCGGCGTGTCGTCCGCGTCCATTCGCGTGCCGCCGCCGACATCGGTGGCACCTGGGTTTCGCATGCCTCGGGTGTGCTGGCGGACGCCCCGGTGGCGGACGTCGAGTCGCTCACGGACTGGCCGCCCACCGGGGCCGTCGAGGTCGAGGTCGATGCGGTCTACGAGGAGCTCGCCGGACTCGGCCTGGAGTACGGGCCGGCCTTCCGCGGCCTGCGCGCCCTCTGGCGGCGTGGCGACGAGATCTTTGCCGAGGCGGCCCTGCCGGAGGCGCTGCGCGGCGCAGCTGACGGCTTCGGGCTTCATCCCGCGCTCATGGACGCCGCCCTGCATCCCATGGGCCTGGGCACCAGTGCCGGGCTGCCCTTCGCCTGGAGCGACGTACGGCTGCACGCGGTGGGTGCCGAGCGGCTGCGGGTGCGGATCACCCGGACCGGTGATCCGGCCGACCCGGAGAGTCCGGGCGCCTCGGTCGTGCTCGCGGACGGTACGGGTGCTCCCGTGGCCTCCATCGGCTCGTTGGCGCTGCGGCCCGTGACGCGGGAGCAGCTGGCGGAACGGAACCACGGTTCCGGCGGAGGTGCCCGATCCCTGTATCGGATCGGCTGGAGCCCGCTGGACGCGGCTCGGCCGGCCGCCGGCGCGACTGCGGAGGTCGATGTCATCGAGGTGCCGGGCCCGGCCGGCGGTGTGGACGTTGTGGCCGACGTTCACCACCGGGTGACGCGGGCCTTGGAACGGTTGCAGGTGTGGCTGTCCGAGGAGCGCCCCGAGGGCGAGCGGGTGGTCGTGGCCACTCGTGGTGCCGTTGCGATCGAGGGCGAGGAGGTGCGGGACCTCGGTGCGGCGGCTGTGTGGGGCCTCGTACGTGCCGCCCAGTCCGAACACCCCGGCCGCATCGTTCTCATCGATACGCACCACGAACATGATCATGATCAGGACCGCAGTCACGTTCAGGACCCGGATCCCGATCTGGGCGTGCTCGTCGCCGTCGGAGAGCCGCAGCTCGCCGTGCGCGGCCGACAGCTCCACGCCGCCCGTCTGATCCGGACGGCCCCCACCGGGACCGATGACGCCACCGCCGGGCGCCCGGATGTCGAGGGCACGGTCCTCGTCACCGGTGCCTCCGGTACCCTCGGCGGCCTGATGGCCCGGCACCTCGCCGGAGCCTGGGGTGCGCGGGATCTCGTCCTGGTGAGCCGGCGCGGCGCGCAGGCACGGGGTGCGGCCGAACTCGTCGCCGAACTGGAAGCCCTCGGCGCCTCGGTCCGTTTCGAGGCGTGCGATGTGGCGGACGGGCAGGCCCTCGCCGCGCTCGTCGGCGGAATACGCGCCACGGGCCGGCTCGCCGGTGTCGTGCACACCGCGGGCGTCCTCGACGACGGGGTGTTCGGCTCGCTGACCGGGGAGCGCCTCTCGGGTGTGTTCCGCCCGAAGGTCGACGCGGCCTGGCAGTTGCACGAGCTGACCGCGGACCTGGACCTCTCCTTCTTCGCCCTGTTCTCCTCCGTCTCCGGCGTGGTCGGGCAGCCTGGCCAGGCCAACTACGCGGCGGCGAACACCTATCTGGACGCGCTGGCGCAGTACCGCAGGGCCCGAGGGCTGCCTGCCACCTCCCTCGCCTGGGGGCCGTGGGCCGAGGGCGGCATGTTCGGGAGGATGAGCGAGGCCGACGTACGACGGCTCAGGCGGTCCGGAATGGTGCCGATGTCGTCGGCCGAGGGGCTGGAACTGTTCGACACCGCTGTTGCGTCCGGTGAGCCCGCTGTCGTCCCTGTCCTGCTCGACCTGTCCGAATGGCGCCGTGCGGCCTCGGATAGTGGCGTCGTCCCGCACCTGATGCGGTCGCTCGTACGTGTCACACCGCGACGGGCCGCGAACGACTCGGGCGTGTCTGCGCCGGAGGAGTCGCTGTGGACCCGCCTGGAGGCGCTCGCCCCGGAGGAACGCCGGGGTGCCATGCTGGAGGTCGTCACCACGGAGGCGGCCGCGGTGCTCGGCCACGCGCCCGGGTACCGGATCAAATCGCAGCAGACCTTCAGCGAACTGGGCTTCGACTCCCTGACGGCCGTCGAGCTCAGGAACCGGCTCGGTGCTGCGACGGGCCTGCGGCTGCCCCCGACGTTGATCTTCAACTACCCGACGGCCGAAGCCCTGGCCGCTCACATCCTCGGCCTGGCGGCTCCGGCCGGTACCGGCACTGGTGCCAGTACCACCCCGGCACCGGCCGATCCCGGTGCGGAACTGCACCGACTGGAGGCGGCGTTCGCCGCGCTCACCCCGGAACGGGTGCGGGAGCTGGCCCCCGACAGCGAGGCGATGGACGAGGTGGCGGACCGTCTGAAGGCTCTGGCATCGCAATGGCGCGAGGCCCGGGAGACGCTCGCCGCCATGGCGGAGAACCCCGACGCACCCGATGGGCCCCACGGAGCCGACGGGGCCGGCTCGGAAGACATGCGTGAGGAGCTGGACTCCGCGACGGACGACGAGCTGTTCGCCTTCATCGACCAGCGCTTCAGCGCCTCCTGAAAGACAGAACGGCAGGAGAGAACGACAAAGGGCCTGCCCCGCCGTCCGCGGCGGGGCAGGCCCGAAGGGGGCCGACGTGCGTGGTGGGCTACTCGGCGATCTTGGTGCGGCCGACCCACTGGAAGGTCTTGGGGCCCGGCCCGATCCCGGTGCCGGCTTCGACTGCGACGTCGAGGGGCGTGTAGTGCTCGTACCCGTTGCCATAGCGGATCTTGATCTTCTCGTCGGAGAAGATCACCTCGTTGTTGTAGTCGGCCAGATTCACGGTCCCGGAAAGGTCGACAGGCCCTCCTTCGAGTCGGACGGGGTCCTTCGCCGTATCGGCGGAGATAGCGATGATATTTGGCATGGGAACACCTCTCGTCTCGATTTCGATTCTTCTTCGGGCACCCTGTTCCGGGCACCCCTGATTCCCCCCTATAGGGGGCCAGGGATTTGAGTAGGGGGCACCCTCTCCTGATCTCATGAGGGTAACTGTCGTTAATTCATATGCCGTTCGGATCGGAATCCCGGACGCCGGAAAAGGCTGGAAGGGGATCTTCTGGTGGAAACCTTGGGGATAGACGCCCGAATGCAGCCCGTGTACCGCGCGCTCCTGGAACGGAACGGCCGGCGGGCGGCCGAACTCGCCGACTGTCTCGGCCAGGAGGAGGACAGCGTCGACGAGGCGCTCGGCCGCCTCGCCGAACTCTCCCTGGTCCGCCGCCTGCCCGGCAGCCCCGCCGTCTGGACCGTCGTCGCACCCGAGCTCGGACTGGGCGCCCTCCTCGCCCGCCAGGAGGCCGACCTCGCCCGCCGCGCCCACGAGGCGCACGAGAGCCGTGCCGCCGTCATGTCGCTGCTGGCGGCCAACGAACCCCGCCGCACCGGGACCGCCGACGCCGGAGTCACCCGCCTCCGAGGCCCCGAGGAGATACGGCTCGGCCTCGACCGGCTGTTCCGCCAGGCTGCCGGGGAGATCGCCTGCGCCCTGCCCGGCACCTCCGGACTCCAGCACGTCCTGCAGGGCGAACCCGACACCGCCGAACGAGCCCTGGCCCGTGGCGTCCGTATCCGCGCCCTGCACCTCACCGGCGCCCGCAACAGCGCGACCCGCAGCGCGTACGGCCGTCGGCTCGCCGACTGCGGCGCCGAGATCCGGACCGCCGCGACCGTACCCGTACCCCTGACCGTCGTGGACCGCTCCGTCGCCGTCGTGCAGAGCACCCCGGACGACGAGACGGGCACGTCCGGCGCCGCCGAACTCGTGACTTCCCCGATCCTGGTGACCGCCCTGTACGCCTTGTTCGAACGCGAATGGGCTGCGGCGCTGCCCGGCGGCGTACAGCCGCAACGGCGCGAGAACGGGCTCAGCGACCAGGAACACGCGCTGCTCGAACTGCTCTGCGAAGGGCTCACCGACGAGATGGCCGCCCGCAGGCTCGGCGTATCCCTTCGGACCGTCCGCCGCACCATGTCCGACCTGCTCACCCGCACCGGCGTCAGGAGCCGGTTCCAGATCGGCGTGGTCACCGGCGCCCGCGGCTGGACCGACGCCCCGTGCAGCGGCCTGCGCGCCGTACCGGGCCCCCGCCCGGCCTCGGACGGAGCCCCGGACGGGGCCTCACCAAAGCGCCGGACCGCCTGACCTCCCGCACTCCCGGCACCCCCGCACCCCCAGACCCCCAGCACCCCCGCACCCCGTACTGGAACCACCACCACCGACCGATTCAGAGGGCAGGGACATGGCAGAGAAGTACGACGTGATCGTGGCCGGCGGCGGGTCCGCCGGTGTCGCAGCGGCGGTCGCCGCCGCCAGGGCGGGTGCCCGCACCCTGCTCGTGGAGCGCGGACCGTGCCTGGGCGGCGCGGCCACCCTGCGCAACGTCCTCACGTACTGCGGGATCTACACCCGTGAGGACCCGCCCCGCCAAGTGGTCTTCGGCATCGCCGAGGAGGTCCTGGCGGCGCTGCGCGCCGAAGGCGCCGTCACCGCCCCCCAGCGCTTCAACGGCGTGTGCGTGGTCTTCGACCCCGAGGCCGTCAAACGCGCCCTCGACAGACTGTGCGCCGAGGCCGGTGTCGACGTGCGTCTGTACAGCCACGTCGCCGAGGCCCGTCGCGAGGGCCGTCGCGTCACATCCGTCCGTATCGCCGACCACCACGGCATCACGGAGGTCACCGCCGAGGCCTTCGTCGATGCCACCGGCGAGGCCGATCTCGCCGCCTTTGCCGGCTCCGCCGTCCGCTACGGCAATGACGGCATGGTTCAGAACGGCTCCTTGGGCGTCCGCTTCGGCGGAATCCCGCAGCACGCGGACGTCTCCCGCGCCCGCGTCTCCGCCGCAGTCCACGCGGCCCGCGAACGCGGCATCGGCCCGTTGGTCTCCGCCAACGGACTGGTGGCCCGGCTGCCGTTGTCCGGCGATGTCATCGCGTACATCGTCGACGAGGGCTACGACGCCCGGGACTCCGCCGAAGTCAGCCGCGCCGAGGCCAGCGCCCGGGTCCAGGCCCGCGCCTACCTCGACGTCATACGTACGCTCCCTGGCTGCGAGAACGCCTACATCGTCAGCACCGGGCCCGAGATCGGAACCCGCGAGTCCCGCCACATCGCCGGCCGCTACCGGCTGAGCGTCGACGAAGTCCTCGGCGGCGCCCACTTCGACGACGCCATCGCCGTCGGCGCCTGGCCCATCGAGTACCACCCGGCCCCCGGCGTCCCCTCCCAGTGGTTCTTCATCGACGACGACGGATACTTCGAGATCCCCCTCCGCGCCCTGTGGAGCGTCGACACCGACAACCTGTTCGCGGCGGGCCGGAACGTGGACGGGGACCGCATGGCGGGCGGATCCCTGCGGGTCATGGGCACGGCCTTCGCCACCGGACAGGCCGCCGGTATCGCCGCCGCGCTCGTCGCCCGTGACGGCATCGCGCTGAGCACCGAAGACGTGCGCGGCGAGCTGCTCCGCCAGGGCGCCCGCCTTCCCGAGCCCGCTCTCACCTGACGACTGCCACCACTGAGCGGCCCCGACCCCTACCGGAATCCCGAATATAGGGGGAATAGCAAGGACCGGAGGGGTTGGGGGAGCGGCCCCCGCCTCCTACCGTCGTCATCAAGTGGCGGGAAAAGCGGAAAGGACCGATCTCTCATATGGCTGTCCCGGAGATAGACCGCGGACTGTGGATCCGCAATTTCCACGAAATGCCCGGCCGGAAGACCAGACTCGTCTGCCTGCCGCACGCCGGCGGTTCGGCTTCTTTCTTCTTCCCGGTGTCGCGAGCCCTTTCTTCCGAACTGGACGTCGTGTCGATCCAGTATCCGGGTCGGCAGGACCGCCGCCAGGAGAAGTGCGTGGAGACCATCGGTGAGCTCGCCCGCCAGATCGTCGAGGTTCTCGACCCGCGGCCCGGCGGACAGCCGATCGCCCTCTTCGGCCACAGCCTCGGCGCCACCCTCGGCTTCGAGATGGCCCGCCTGATGGAGGAGCGCGACGCCGCCCCCGTCCACCTCTTCGCCTCAGGCCGCCGCGCCCCGTCGCGCTCCCGCGACGAGTCCGTGCACCTGCGCGACGACGAGGGAATCCTCACCGAACTGCGTGAACTCAGCGGCACCGACGACCGCGTCCTGGGCAGCGAGGAGGTCCTGCGCATGGCCCTGCCGGCCATCCGCAACGACTACCGGGCCGCCGAGACGTACGTGTACGAGCCGGGGCCCGCCCTGTCCTGCCCCATCACTGTCTTCACCGGTGACAACGACCCCAAGGTCACTCTGGACGAGGCACGCGCCTGGTCCACCCACACCTCCGCCGACTTCCAGATGAACACCTACACCGGCGGGCACTTCTTCCTCACCGACCACCAGCCGGCGATGCTCAGGACGATCTCCGGCCGACTGGCCCCCGTCGCGGTCGGCGCGACGTAGCAGCGACGAAGCAGCACGGCAACGAGGCAGCGCAGCGACTAAGCAGCGCAGCGACGAAGCAGCACAGCGACACACGCGGCGAGAAGCACAACGACACACGCCACGACGGACGCTGCGTCACACGCAACGACACAAGGCACCGGGACGGGCGGGCGGCGTGGCCGGACAGGCCGCTCTCCGCCCGCTTTCGCCGTCCCGCCCCAAACCATCAACACCCGTCGGCCCCACGGGTGTTGATCCATGAACTCCCAGCTCGTCGGTACCCGGACAGGTGACGCTCTGATGGCGAACGAAGACAAGCTCCGCTCATACTTGAAGCGAGTCACGGCTGACCTGCACGAGACCGGCGAGCGGCTGCGCCGGGCCGAGGCGAAGGACCGCGAGCCGATCGCGATCGTCGGCATGAGCTGCCGGTACCCGGGCGGCGTTGCCGACCCCGACGACCTGTGGCAGCTCGTCGCCACCGGCACCGACGCGGTCGGAGGTTTCCCCACCGACCGTGGCTGGGACACCGAGAACCTGTACGACCCCCAGGGCATCCAGCCCGTGGTCCCCGGGATGAGCGCGGGCGGATTCCTCTACGACGCGGGCGACTTCGACCCGGACCCGTTCAGGATTTCGCCGCGCGAGGCGCTGGCCATGAACCCCCAGCAGCGCCTCCTGCTGGAAACCTCCTGGGAGGCCATCGAGCGGGCGGGCATCGACCCGGCCTCCCTGCGAGGCAGCCGGACCGGTGTCTTCGCCGGCCTCATGTACCACGACTACGCCGCCCAGCTCGCCGACACCGACATCCCCGACGGCGTGGCCGGCCTGCTCGGCATCGGGAACATCGGCAGCGTCGCCTCCGGCCGCGTCGCCTACACCTTCGGTCTCGAAGGCCCCGCCGTCACCGTCGACACCGCCTGCTCCTCCTCCCTGGTCGCCCTCCACTTCGCCGTCCAGTCCCTGCGCTCCGGCGAGTGCACGCTCGCCCTGGCGGGCGGCGCCACCGTCATGGCCACCCCCAGCGCCTTCGTCGACTTCCAGCGCCAGGGCGGCCTGTCTTCCGACGGCCGATGCAAGTCCTTCTCGGACGGCGCGGACGGCACCGGCTGGTCCGAGGGCGTGGGCATGCTCCTGGTCGAGCGGCTCTCCGACGCCCGCCGCAACGGCCACCGCGTACTCGGTGTGATCCGAGGCTCCGCCGTCAACCAGGACGGCGCGTCCAACGGCCTCACCGCGCCCAACGGCCCGGCGCAGGAACGCGTCATCCGCCAGGCCCTCGCCAACGCCCGTGTCCCCGCAGCCGAAGTCGACGCCGTCGAGGCCCACGGCACCGGCACCACCCTCGGCGACCCCATCGAGGCACAGGCCGTCATCGACACGTACGGCCAGGACCGTCCTGCGGACCGGCCTCTGCTGCTGGGCTCCCTCAAGTCCAACATCGGCCACGCACAGGCAGCGGCAGGCGTCGGCGGAATCATCAAGATGGTCCTGGCGATGCGCCATGGTGTGCTGCCACGCACCCTGCACGCCGAAACGCCGTCCACCCGGGTGGACTGGTCGGCGGGCGCGGTGGAACTGCTGACCGAGGCCCGCGACTGGCCGGACACCGGAGATCGCCCGCGCCGCGCGGGAGTTTCCTCCTTCGGAGTCAGCGGTACGAACGCCCACGTCATCCTGGAACAGCCCGAGCCGGCGGCGGCTCCGGAACCGGTCACCCCGCAACGCACCCTCCCGGCCGTCCCGTGGATCCTGTCGGCCAGGACCGCGCAGGCCCTGACCGGCCAGGCAAGCCGCCTTCTCGACCTGGTACGCGACAACCCCGCGCTCACCCCCACCGACCTGGGCCGGTCCCTGGCACTCACCCGAACCCGCTTCGACCACGGCGCCGCCGTCGTCGCGGGCGACCGCGAGAGCTTCCTGCACACCCTGGAAGCGCTGGCCGAGGGCCGCTCGGCACCGGGCGTGGTGCGCGGCTCGGTCACGGGCGGGGACACTGCGTTCCTGTTCTCGGGTCAGGGTTCGCAGCGGTCGGGGATGGGGCGCGAGCTGTACGGGGCGTACCCGGAGTTTGCCGACGCGTTCGACGCGGTGTGTGCCGAACTCGACCGGCATCTCGACCAGTCGGTCAGGGATGTGGTGTTCGGTGGGTCGGAGCTGATCGACCAGACCGTGTACACCCAGGCGGGCCTGTTCGCTGTTGAGGTTGCGCTGTTCCGGCTGCTGGAGCACTGGGGCGTCACCCCGGACTACCTCCTCGGCCACTCCATCGGTGAGCTGGCCGCCGCGCACGTCGCGGGCGTGTGGTCGTTGGAGGACGCGGCGGCGCTCGTTGCCGCGCGTGGGCGTCTGATGCAGGCGCTCCCGACCGGTGGCGCGATGGTCGCCGTCCAGGCCACGGAGGCGGAAGTCCTGCCGCTGCTGGTCGACGGCGTTTCGATCGCCGCTCTGAACGGTCCGGACTCCGTCGTCATCTCGGGTGACGAGGAAGCCGTACTCGCGATCGCGTCCGGTTTCGGGAAGACGAAGCGGCTGCGGGTCAGCCACGCGTTCCACTCGCCGCGCATGGAGCCCATGCTCGCCGAGTTCAAGACCATCGCCGAGGGCCTGACCTTCCATGCACCGCGGATCCCCATCGTCTCCAACCTCACTGGGGAACTGGCCGGTGAGGAGCTGCTGAGCGCCGACTACTGGGTGGACCACGTCCGCCAGGCGGTCCGTTTCCTTGACGGGGTACGGCAGTTGGAGGCCCAGGGCGTCACGACGTACCTGGAACTCGGGCCCGGCGGAGTGCTCTCTGCGATGGGCCAGTCCTGCGTGACGGACGAGGCCGCTTTCGTACCGGCTCTGCGCAAGGGCCGTACCGAGACCGAGGCGCTGACCACCGCCGTTGCCGAGCTCCACGTCCGAGGCGCCTTCGTCGACTGGACGACGTACTACGCGAACACCGGCGCCCAGCGTGTCGACCTGCCCACCTACGCCTTCCAGCGGCAGCGCTTCTGGCTCAACGCCTCGTCCCGTCCCCGCACGATCACCGACGGTCCCGCCATGGACTCCGCGTTCTGGGACGCCGTGGCCCAAGGCGACGTGGAAGCACTCGCGCAGGCCCTGGCCGTCGGCCCGGACGCACCCTTCAGCGAGGTCCTTCCCGCACTCTCCGACTGGCGGCGGCGCCGCCACGCGTCCGACACCGTGGACTCATGGCGGTACCGCACGACCTGGCGGCGCATCCCCGGCTCCGCCTCCGCCGTACCGGAGCTGCCCGGCGTCTCGCTGCTCGTCGTACCGGAACAGGCGGCGAGCGGTCCGCTCGCCGAGGCATGCCTGCTCGCCCTCGGCGCCGACCGGACCATCACCCTCCGGCTGCCGGCCGGACAGGCCCGCGAGGAAATCGCGCAGCAGCTCCGCGACGTACTCGCCGACCCCGACCAGCCGTCCGGGATCGACCGCGTACTCTCCCTGCTCCCGCTCGACGAGAGCGACCACTCCCGGGCCCCGGGGGTCCCCGCAGGCATCGCCGCTTCCGTCGCCCTCGTCCAGGCACTCGACGACACGGGCCTCGACGCACCCCTGTGGACCGCCACCCGCGGTGCCGTGGCGGCCCGGCCCTCCGAACCCGTCGTCAGTGCCGTCCAGGCCATGGCCTGGGGCTTCGGCGGAGTCTTCGGTACCGAATACCCGCAGCGCTGGGGCGGAATCGTCGATCTGCCCGAGGAACTCGACCGACGCGGCCGCGCGCAGCTGCGCCGAGTCCTGGCCCGTACCGAGGACGAGGACCAGATCGCGATCCGGGCCACCGGCGCCTTCGCCCGCCGTCTCGTCCGCGCCCCGCTCGACGACTCAGCCGCCGAGCGGCAGTGGATCCCGGGCGGGACCGTCCTGGTCACCGGCGGCACCGGAGCCCTCGGCGGACACGTCGCGCGCCGGCTGGCCCGCAGCGGTGCCGAGCAACTCATCCTCACCAGCCGCCGAGGAGCGGACGCGCCGGGCGCCGATGCCCTGCTCGCCGAACTCGAAGCCACGGGCTGCCGGGTGCGTATCGTCGCCTGCGAGGCCGACGACCGCGAAGCCGTCGCCGAACTCCTCGCGTCCATTCCGGCCGACACCCCGCTCACCGCCGTCGTGCACGCGGCGGCGGCGCTCGACGACGGCCTCATCGACTCGCTGACCACGGACCGGATCGCGTACGCGCTGCGGGCCAAGGTCCACGGCGCCCGCAACCTGCACGAGCTCACCCGAGACCTGGACCTGTCCGCATTCGTACTCTTCTCCTCCCTCAGCGGCACGGTCGGCGCCCCCGGCCAGGGCAATTACGCCCCGGGCAATGCCTTCCTCGACGCACTTGCCCAGCAACGCCGTTCCCTCGGCCTGCCCGCCACGTCCATCGCCTGGGGGCGTTGGGCCGGAGCCGGCCTCGGTGAAGGGGACGCGGAAGAGCGCTTCGAGCGCATCGGTGCCGGGGCCATGGACCCCGAGACCGCCCTGACCGCGCTGGAGCAGGCGCTGGAACACGACGAGACCTGCGTCGTCGTCGCGGACATCCGCTGGGAGCGCATGGTCGCGCACACCGCGACCCGGCGCCCGAGCCCGCTGCTCCGCGACCTCCCGGACTTCTCCGGCGGCTCCGACGCCACCGGCCGGTTTACGTCAGGCGCGGCCGACCGCGCGCCCGGCGGCTCCGCCGCCCCCTCGCAGATCGCTCACCTGCTGTCCCTCGCCGCACCCGAGCGGGCCCGTGCCGTCCTCGACCTCGTACGCGGCGAAACCGCGACCGTCCTCGGCCACACCGACGCGGACAAGGTCCCGAGCGACCGCAGCTTCCAGGACCTCGGCTTCAACTCCATGAGCGCCGTGGACCTGCGCAACAACCTGGGCGTCGTCACCGGGATGACGCTGCCCACGACCCTGGTCTTCGACTACCCCACCCCGGCTGCCCTCGCGGCCCATCTCCTTGCTGAGCTGAGCGGTTCCGACGACACCGCAACCCGTCCCACCGGGACCCCGGCCGACGACGGCACGGGGGCCGACGACCCGATCGCGATCGTCGGCATGAGCTGCCGCTTCCCTGGCGGTGTCGACTCCCCGGAGGACCTGTGGCGCATGCTCGCCGAAGGCGCCGACGGCATCACCACCTTCCCCGCCGACCGTGGCTGGGACATCGATGCGCTCTACGACCCGGAGCGGCGAAGGCCGCATACCTCGTACGTCGACCGGGGTGCGTTCCTTCTCGACGCCGCCCGCTTCGACCCGGCCCTTTTCGGGATCAGCCCGCGCGAGGCCCTGGCGATGGACCCGCAGCAGCGGCTGATGCTGGAGACCGCCTGGGAGGTCTTCGAACGCTCGGGCATCGACCCGACCTCGCTCAGGGGCAGTCGCACCGGCGTGTTCGTCGGCACCAACGGCCAGGACTACGGCGACCTCGTCCAGAACGCCGACGACGCGCTCGCCGGACACGGAGTCATTGGAAGCCTCGCCAGTGTCCTGTCGGGCCGCGTCTCCTACGCCTTCGGCCTGGAGGGCCCGGCGGTGACGGTGGACACCGCCTGCTCGTCGTCGCTGGTCGCCCTGCACTGGGCGATCCAGGCGCTGCGGGCGGGGGAGTGCGACATGGCGCTCGCGGGCGGTGTGACCGTGATGTCCACCCCGGCCGGCTTCGTCGAGTTCAGCCGCCAGAACGGCCTGGCCGCCGATGGCCGGGTGAAGGCGTTCTCGGACGATGCGGACGGTACGGGCTGGGGCGAGGGTGTCGGGGTTCTGCTGGTCGAGCGGCTTTCCGAGGCCCGGCGCAAGGGCCACCAGGTGCTGGCGGTCGTCGCCGGCTCGGCGGTCAACCAGGACGGTGCGTCGAACGGTCTGACGGCTCCGAACGGCCCGTCGCAACAGCGTGTCATCCGCCAGGCCCTCGCCAACGCTCAGCTCTCGGGCGATCAGGTCGATGCCGTGGAGGCCCACGGTACGGGTACGAAGTTGGGTGACCCGATCGAGGCGCAGGCGTTGTTGGCCACGTATGGGCAGGATCGCCCGGAGGACCGGCCGCTCTGGCTGGGTTCGTTGAAGTCGAATATCGGTCATACGCAGGCTGCGGCGGGTGTCGCTGGTGTGATCAAGATGGTCCTGGCGATGCGTCACGGCGTACTGCCGCAGACTCTGCACGTCGGTGTGCCTTCGTCGAAGGTGGACTGGTCGGCGGGTGCGGTGGAGTTGCTGGCGGAGGCGCGGGAGTGGCCGGAGGTGGGTGGTCGCCCGCGTCGGGCGGGTGTGTCGTCGTTCGGGATCAGTGGGACGAACGCGCACGTGATTTTGGAGCAGGCGCAGGAAGAGCCTGTTGAGGCGCCGTTTGTCGGGTCGGTGTTGCCGGTGGTGCCGTGGGTGCTGTCGGCGAAGTCTGAGGAGGCGTTGGCGGGTCAGGCGGAGCGGTTGCTCGGTCTGGCGGAAGCTTCTCCGTTGGATGTCGGCTGGTCGCTGGTGTCTTCGCGCAGTGTCTTCGAGCACCGTGCGGTGGTGGTCGGTGAGGACCGTGAGGCGTTGCTGCGGGCGGTGTCCGAGGGCCGGTCGGTGCCGGGTGTGGTGCGTGGCGCTGTGCGGGGTGGTCGTTCGGCGTTCCTGTTCTCGGGTCAGGGTTCGCAGCGGGCCGGGATGGGCCGTGAGCTGTACGAGGCGTACCCGGTGTTCGCGGACGCGTTCGACGCGGTCTGCGCCGAACTCGACCGGCATCTCGACCAGCCGGTCAAGGACATCGTGTTCGGCGGGTCGGAGCTGATCGACCAGACCGTCTACACCCAGGCCGGACTGTTCGCTGTTGAGGTCTCCCTCTTCCGGCTGCTGGAGCACTGGGGCGTCACCCCGGACTACCTCCTCGGCCACTCCATCGGTGAGCTGGCCGCCGCGCACGTCGCGGGCGTGTGGTCGTTGGAGGACGCGGCGGCGCTGGTTGCCGCCCGGGGCCGTCTGATGCAGGCGCTCCCGACCGGTGGCGCGATGGTCGCCGTCCAGGCGACGGAGGCGGAAGTCCTGCCGCTGCTGGTCGACGGCGTCTCGATCGCCGCTCTGAACGGTCCGGATGCTGTCGTCATCTCGGGTGACGAGGACGCCGTACTCGCCATCGCGTCGGGCTTCGGGAAGACGAAGCGGCTGCGGGTCAGCCACGCGTTCCACTCGCCGCGCATGGAGCCCATGCTCGCCGAGTTCAAGGCGGTCGCCGAGGGCCTGACCTTCCACGCTCCGAAGCTGCCGATCGTCTCCAATCTGACCGGTGAGGTTGCGGGTGAGGAGCTGCTGAGCGCCGAGTACTGGGTGGACCACGTCCGCCAGGCCGTCCGCTTCCTCGACGGCATCCGTCACCTCGAAACCCAGGGCGTGACCACGTACCTGGAGCTCGGGCCCGGCGGAGTCCTCTCCGCGATGGGCCAGGCGTGCGTGACGGAGGACGCCGGTTTCGTACCGGCGCTGCGCAAGGACCGCGCCGAGGCCGAAGCGCTCATGGCTGCTGTGGCCGAGCTCCACGTGCGGGGCACCGCTGTCGACTGGGCCGCGTACTACGCGAACACCGGCGCCCAGCGCGTCGATCTGCCCACCTACGCCTTCCAGCACGAGCGGTACTGGCCGGCGCCGCCCAAGGCGGCCCCCGAAACCTCCGCCGACCCGGTCGACGCGGAGTTCTGGGAGGCTGTTGAGCGGGCGGATCTGTCCGGGCTGGCCGGTGATCTGGAGCTGTCGGCCGATGCTCCGCTGGGCGAGGTTCTGCCCGCGTTGTCGTCGTGGCGGCGCCGGCAGCAGCAGCGTTCCGAGGTTGACGGATGGCGATACCGCGTCACCTGGAAGCCCGTGCAGTCGCAGGCGGGCGCGTTGTCGGGCCGGTGGCTGCTCGTCGTACCGCAATCGGGTCCTGCGGACGTCATGGATGTCGTGGACTGGTGCGAGTCCGGTCTGCGTGCGGCCGGTGCGCAGGTCGTCCGCGCGGACGGCACCGGCCTGCCCTCCGACCTCGACGTTGCCGGTGTCGTCTCCCTCCTGGGCATCGACGACAGTGCTCCCGACCGGGGTGTTTCCCCGGGTCTGTCCTCCACGCTGCACCTGGTCCAGAACCTGGTCTCGGCCGGGGTGGAGGCGCCGTTGTGGTGCCTGACCCGGGGCGCCGTCTCGACCGGTCCCGCCGACCCGCTGCGCAGCCCCGTCCAGGCCCAGGTCTGGGGTCTGGGCCGGGTCGTGGCGCTGGAGCACCCGAAGAGCTGGGGCGGTCTGATCGACCTGCCCGAGATCCTGGACGCCCGCGCGTTCGACCGCACCGCCACCATCCTGGCCAACGCCAGTGACCACGGCGGCGGCGGGAGCGAGGACCAGGTCGCCGTCCGGTCCTCAGGTGCCTTCGTGCGGCGTGTCGTGCGGGCCGCCGCAGGCCCGCACAGCGACTGGAAGGTACGGGGCACGGTCCTGATCACCGGCGGCACCGGAGGCCTCGGTGCCCGGGTCGCCCGCTGGGCCGCCACCAACGGCGCCCAGCACCTCGTCCTCACCAGCCGCAGAGGACCCGACACCCCCGGCACAAACGAACTTCGCGACGAACTCACCGCCATGGGCGTACGGGTGACCATCGCGGCCTGCGACGTCGCCGACCGCGCAGCTTTGGCGCGCCTCGCCACCGGTCTTCAAGCCGACGGAAGCCCGGTCCGTACCGTTGTCCATGCCGCAGGTGTCGGTCAGCTCACTCCGCTTTCCGAGATCGGGAGTGCTGAGCTGGTCGATGTATTGCATGCGAAGGTCGCCGGTGCGGCGAATCTGGATGCCGTCTTCGCGGATGCCGATCTGGATGCGTTCGTGCTCTTCTCCTCGATCGCCGCGGTGTGGGGCAGTGGCGGGCAGGCGGGTTACGCCGCGGCCAACGCCTACCTCGACGCCCTGGCCCAGGAACGCCGGACCCGTGGCCAGGCCGCCACCTCGATCGCCTGGGGCCCCTGGGGCGGCGGCGGCCTCGTGACTGCCGAGGGCGAGGAACAACTCGGCCGCCGTGGCCTGCCCGTCATGGAACCGGACAACGCCCTGATCGCACTCGCACAGGCGCTGACCGACAGCGAGACCTGCCTGGCTGTCGCCGACGTGGCCTGGGACCGCTTCACACCCGCCTTCACCGCGCTGAGGCCCAGTCCCTTGCTCGGCGACATCCCCGAAGTCGCCCGCCTGTACGCGACGGACAACGCCGACGTGGGCGACGCGCTCACGCGTACGACGGGGAACGGTCGGCCGGAGCTGGTCGACCGGCTGCGGGGCCTCGACGCAGCGGAAGCCCACACCGTCCTCCTCGACGTGGTCCGCACGCACGCGGCGGCAGTGCTCAACCATGGTGACCCGTCCGCCATCCCCGCCACGACGGCCTTCCGCGATCTGGGCTTCGACTCCCTCACAGCGGTCGAACTGCGCAACCGCCTGGTCCAGGAGACCGGACTCCAGCTCCCCGCCACCCTGGTGTTCGACTACCCGGACGCCCACGGCCTGGCCGACCACCTCGTCGACGGGATCCTGGAGCGGGAGACCGCCCACGGAGCCCGCCAGTCCCAGCAGACCGGGTCCGACGACGAGCCGATCGCGATCGTGGGAATGAGCTGCCGCCTGCCGGGCGACGTCCGGTCCCCGGATCAGCTGTGGCAACTCGTGAGCGCGGGCGCCGACGGCATCACCGGCTTCCCATCCGACCGTGGATGGGAGGACGCACCCTCCGGAGGCCGCGATACGGACCTCGGGTTCGCCCGCGCGGGCGGCTTCCTGCACGACGCCGGAAACTTCGACCCGGATTTCTTCGGGATCTCGCCGCGCGAGGCCCTCGCGATGGACCCGCAGCAGCGGCTGCTGCTGGAGACCTCGTGGGAGGTGTTCGAGCGGGCAGGGATCGACCCAATGTCCGTACGCGGCACCCGTACCGGTGTCTTCGCCGGTGGCTGCAGTCAGGGGTACGGTGCCGGAGCTCTCGCCCAGGGTGAAGAAGGTGTCAGTGGACAGCTGCTGACCGGAACGGCCACCAGTGTCCTGTCGGGCCGCGTCTCCTACGCCTTCGGCCTGGAGGGTCCGGCGGTGACGGTGGACACGGCCTGTTCGTCGTCGCTGGTCGCCCTGCACCTGGCGGCCCAGTCGCTGCGCTCGGGCGAGTGCGAGATGGCCCTCGTCGGCGGTGTGACCGTGATGGCCGGGCCCAGCGGTTTCGTGGAGTTCAGCAAGCAGGGCGGCCTGGCCGCCGACGGCCGGTGCAAGTCGTTCTCGGACGATGCGGACGGTACGGGCTGGGGCGAGGGTGCCGGGGTTCTGCTGGTCGAGCGGCTCTCCGAGGCCCGCCGCAAGGGCCACCAGGTCCTCGCGGTCGTCGCCGGATCCGCCGTCAACCAGGACGGCGCGTCCAACGGCCTGACCGCCCCGAACGGTCCGTCGCAGCAGCGCGTCATCCGCCAGGCCCTGGCCAACTCCGGCCTGACCACCGCCGATGTGGACACCGTGGAGGCCCACGGCACCGGTACGAAGTTGGGTGACCCGATCGAGGCGCAGGCGGTGTTGGCCACGTATGGGCAGGATCGCCCGGAGGACCGGCCCCTCTGGCTGGGTTCGTTGAAGTCGAATATTGGTCATACGCAGGCTGCGGCGGGTGTCGCTGGTGTGATCAAGATGGTCCTGGCGATGCGTCACGGCGTACTGCCGCAGACTCTGCACGTCGGTGTGCCTTCGTCGAAGGTGGACTGGTCGGCGGGTGCGGTGGAGTTGCTGGCGGAGGCGCGGGAGTGGCCGGAGGTGGGTGGTCGCCCGCGTCGGGCGGGTGTGTCGTCGTTCGGGATCAGTGGGACGAACGCGCACGTGATTTTGGAGCAGGCGCAGGAAGAGCCTGTTGAGGCGCCGTTTGTCGGGTCGGTGTTGCCGGTGGTGCCGTGGGTGCTGTCGGCGAAGTCTGAGGAGGCGTTGGCGGGTCAGGCGGAGCGGTTGCTCGGTCTGGCGGAAGCTTCTCCGTTGGATGTCGGCTGGTCGCTGGTGTCTTCGCGCAGTGTCTTCGAGCACCGTGCGGTGGTGGTCGGTGAGGACCGTGAGGCGTTGCTGCGGGCGGTGTCCGAGGGCCGGTCGGTGCCGGGTGTGGTGCGTGGGTCGGTCCATGGTGGTCGTTCGGCGTTCCTGTTCTCGGGTCAGGGTTCGCAGCGGGCCGGGATGGGCCGTGAGCTGTACGAGGCGTACCCGGTGTTCGCCGACGCGTTCGACGCGGTCTGCGCCGAACTCGACCGGCATCTAGACCAGCCGGTCAAGGACATCGTGTTCGACGGGTCGGAGCTGATCGACCAGACCGTCTACACCCAGGCCGGACTGTTCGCTGTTGAGGTCTCCCTCTTCCGGCTGCTGGAGCACTGGGGCGTCACCCCGGACTACCTCCTCGGCCACTCCATCGGTGAGCTGGCCGCCGCGCACGTCGCGGGCGTCTGGTCCCTGGAGGACGCGGCGGCGCTGGTCGCCGCCCGGGGCCGCCTCATGCAGGCACTGCCCACCGGCGGAGCCATGGTCGCCGTCCAGGCCACCGAGGCAGAGGTCCTGCCGCTGCTGGTCGACGGCGTCTCGATCGCCGCTCTGAACGGTCCGGACTCCGTCGTCATCTCCGGCGACGAGGACGCCGTACTCGCCATCGCATCCGGCTTCGCGAAGACGAAGCGGCTGCGGGTCAGCCACGCGTTCCACTCGCCGCGCATGGAGCCCATGCTCGCCGAGTTCAAGACCATCGCCGAGAACCTGACCTTCCACGCCCCGAAGCTCCCCATCGTCTCCAACCTGACCGGCGAACTCGCCGGCGCGGAGCTGCTGAGCGCCGATTACTGGGTGGACCACGTCCGCCAGGCGGTCCGTTTCCTTGACGGCGTACGGCAGTTGGAGTCCCAGGGCGTCACGACGTACCTGGAACTTGGCCCCGGCGGCGTCCTCTCCGCCATGGGCCAGTCCTGCCTCACCGACGACGAGGCCGGCTTCGTATCCGCCCTGCGCAAGAACCGCACCGAACCCGACGCCCTCACCACCGCCCTCGCCGAACTCCACGTCCGAGGCAAGGCTGTCGACTGGGCCGCGTACTACGCGAACACCGGCGCCCAGCGCACCGATCTGCCCACCTACGCCTTCGACCACCAGCACTACTGGCTGAAGGAGACCTCGGCACCCCGCAGCACAGACAAGAACTCGGCCGTCGACGCGGAGTTCTGGGAGGCTGTTGAGCGGGCGGATCTGTCCGGGCTGGCCGGTGATCTGGAGCTGTCGGCCGATGCTCCGCTGGGCGAGGTTCTGCCCGCGTTGTCGTCGTGGCGGCGCCGGCAGCAGCAGCGTTCCGAGGTCGACGGATGGCGATACCGCGTCACCTGGAAGCCCATACAGCCCGTGCAGTCGCAGGCGGGCGCGTTGTCGGGCCGGTGGCTGCTCGTCGTACCGCAATCGGGTCCTGCGGACGTCATGGATGTCGTGGACTGGTGCGAGTCCGGTCTGCGTGCGGCCGGTGCGCAGGTCGTCCGCGCGGACGGCACCGGCCTGCCCTCCGACCTCGACGTTGCCGGTGTCGTCTCCCTCCTGGGCATCGACGACAGTGCTCCCGACCGGGGTGTTTCCCCGGGTCTGTCCTCCACGCTGCACCTGGTCCAGAGCCTGGTCTCGGCCGGGGTGGAGGCGCCGTTGTGGTGCCTGACCCGGGGCGCCGTCTCGACCGGTCCCGCCGACCCGCTGCGCAGCCCCGTCCAGGCCCAGGTCTGGGGTCTGGGCCGGGTCGTGGCGCTGGAGCACCCGAAGAGCTGGGGCGGTCTGATCGACCTGCCCGAGATCCTGGACGCCCGCGCGTTCGACCGCACCGCCACCATCCTGGCCAACGCCAGTGACCACGGCGACGGCGGGAGCGAGGACCAGGTCGCCGTCCGGTCCTCAGGTGCCTTCGTGCGGCGTGTCGTGCGGGCCGCCGCAGGCCCGCACAGCGACTGGAAGGTACGGGGCACGGTCCTGATCACCGGCGGCACCGGAGGCCTCGGTGCCCGGGTCGCCCGCTGGGCCGCCACCAACGGCGCCCAGCACCTCGTCCTCACCAGCCGCAGAGGACCCGACACCCCCGGCACAAACGAACTCGTCGCAGAAATACAGGAGCTGGGAGCCGGAGCAACCGTCGTCGCCTGCGACGCGACCGACCTGACCGCCCTCACCACCCTCGCCCGTTCCCTCGAAGCCGACGGAACCCCGGTCCGTACCGTCGTCCATGCCGCAGGTATCGGTCAGCTCACTCCGCTTTCCGAGATCGGGAGCGCTGAGCTGGTCGACGTATTGCATGCGAAGGTCGCCGGTGCGGCGAATCTGGATGCCGTCTTCGCGGATGCCGATCTGGATGCGTTCGTGCTCTTCTCCTCGATCGCCGCGGTGTGGGGCAGTGGTGGGCAGGCGGGTTACGCCGCGGCCAACGCCTACCTCGACGCCCTGGCCCAGGAACGCCGGACCCGTGGCCAGGCCGCCACCTCGATCGCCTGGGGCCCCTGGGGCGGCGGCGGCCTCGTGGACGTCGAGGAAGAGGAGATGCTGCGCCGCCGTGGCCTGCCGGTCATGGAACCGGAGAGTGCCCTGGCCGCGCTCGCGCAGGCGCTGACCGGCGACGAGACCTGCCTGGCTGTCGCCGATGTGATCTGGGACCGCTTCACACCGGCATTCACGGCCATGCGGCCGAGCCCGCTGCTCGGCGATCTGCCCGAGAACCAGCGGCTCGCCGAGGCGGCCGCCCTGCAGGAACAGGCCCCTGCCGCCGGCACCGGCGACGCTGCCGCTGCCCTCCGGGAGCGTCTCTCCGCTGCCGGGGACGAGGCGGCCCGTGACGAAATTCTGTTCGAACTCGTACGTGGTGAGACCGCCCGGGTGCTCGGAATCACGACGCCCGCGCAGATAAAGCCGCGGCGTGGGTTCGTCGAGATGGGCTTCGACTCCCTCATGGCGGTCGAACTGCGCAACGGGCTCACGAAGCAGACCGGATTCCGGCTTCCCGCAACTCTGATTTTCGATTTCCCGACATCCGTCGATCTCGTCCGTCATCTCGGTGAGCAATTCGCTCAGCAGAACACGGGCCGGGCCGGCGGACCCGTGAACGAATCCGAAGCCGTTGCGGAGATCGAGAGGCTTGAGCGCGTTCTCACGTCCATTTCTCCACAAGGCGCGGACGGAGCCGGCATCACCAAGCGACTGGAAGCGCTCCTGTCCCACTGGAATGCGACACAAGGGGCGAACCGGAGCGATCCGGAGCCCGTGGTCGACGACCTGCTCGAGACCGCGACGCCGGACGAGCTGTTCGATCTCATCCAGCGCGAGTTCGGAAAATCCTGACCACGAACAGCGGTCGAGCCAATGGCTGATTGACGGCTGATCAACGGCTGATCAATGCCTGAGTTTTTCTTTCGATTTCGATGAGGAGGCACAAAGTGCCAGAAACGGACACAGCCGCACCTGACGCGGTGATAGTCGAGGATCTCGTCAAGGAGTACCTGCCCGGCATGCCCCGGGCGGTCGACGGGCTGAGCTTCACCGTGGCGCGCGGCGAGGTCTTCGGCCTCCTCGGCCCCAACGGAGCGGGCAAGACCACCACCATCCGCATGCTCACCACGATGGCCAAGGCCACGTCGGGCCGGGCCACCCTCGACGGTATCGACGTGATCGCCCACCCCGACCGGGCGCGCGGCGTGCTGGCGGTCGTCCCGCAGCACAACAACCTGGACCGCTCGCTGACGGTCAGGCAGAACCTCACGTTCCACGCGGCGTACCACGGCCTGAGCCGCTCCGAGCGGCGCCGCCGCGCCGACAAGCTGCTGGAACGGATGCAGCTCACCGAGAAGGCCGACTCGCTGGTGGACCAGATGTCCGGCGGTCAGGCGCAGCGCGTGATGATCGCCCGCGCCCTGATGCACGACCCGAGCGTGATGTTCCTGGACGAGCCGGCCACCGGCCTGGACCCGCAGGCACGGCTCTTCGTGCACGACCTCGTCGAGGAGCTGGGAAAGCAGGGCGTGACCGTCGTGATCACCACGCACGACATGGACGAGGCGGCCAAGGTCTGCGACCGCATCGGCATCGTCGACCACGGCAAGCTCCTGACCGTCGACACGCCCGACGGCCTGATCCGCTCGCTGCCGGGCGGCACGGTGCTCACCCTCAAGCTGAACCTCCTGGACGAGACCCCGGAGTCCGTCACCGAGGCGCTCACCGCTGTGCCGTGGGTCGCGGCCGCCGAATTCGTGACGGGCGGCGCACCCGCTGCGCCCCCCTTCCCGGGCATGCCGGCCCCGGAGCCGGAGGAGGACCGCTTCGTGATCAGCGTCGAGTCCGGCGCCGGTGACGTGCTGCCCGGCGTGTTCAAGGTGCTCGGCGAGCTGAACTGCGAGGTCAGAGACCTGACCGTCCGGGAGGCAAGCCTTGAGGACGTCTTCATTCACATGACTGGTAGGGGACTTCGGTGACTGTCACAACTTCCACGCCCGCCACGGCCACAGACACAGGCGTAGGCGCAGAAACAGCCGCAGACGCGACGGCGGCCACCACGCCCTCCGGGCTGCCCACGCCCTCCGCGCCGACCGTGTCCTCCGCGTCCACCGGGCCGCGGAAGGTGTCGCAGAGTCGCATCCTCGGGTCCATCCTGTGGCGCGACATCCTGGTCACCGCCCGCCAGCCCTGGCTGTTCCTCGCGGAGGCGCTGCTCCAGCCGCTCTTCATCCTGTTCATCTTCGGCAAGGTCCTCGCCGACATGGACTACGTCGACAGTTCCTACGTTCCGCTGCTCCTGCCCGGCATCGTGGGCCTGACCGCCTTCATCAGCGCCCTCCAGGCCACCGCACTGCCCCTGGTCATGGACTTCTCGTACTCGAAGGAGATCGAGGACCGGCTGATGGCCCCGGTGGGCATCCGGCTGGTGGCCCTGGAGAAGATCGTCTTCGGCGGCATCCGCGGCTTCATCGCCGCCGCCCTCATGATCCCCGTGGGCATCCTCGTGCTGGGCGTGTCCTGGTGGCCGGCCTCCGCCCTGCCGCCGATCCTGGCCGTTCTCGTGCTCGGTTCGCTCCTCGGCGGCGCCCTCGGCCTCGTCCTGGGCACCGTCGTCCCGGCCCGTCGCGTCGGTGTGGTCTTCGGCCTCGCCCTGACGCCGCTGATGTTCACCGCGGCCGCACAGTACTCGCTGCTCAGCCTGCACGGGCTGAAGTGGTTCCAGGTGGTCGTCGGCATCAACCCGATCACGTACATCAACGAGGGCCTGCGCGCGGTCCTCCTCGACAAGGTGGACTCCGTGCCGCTCGGCATCGACCTCGCCGTCCTCGCGGCCGCGATCGTGGTGGCCTCGGTGGTCGGCATCCGCGGCTTCACCCGCCGCGCCGTCGACTGACCCGCACCGCACCCCCGTACAACACATGGCTGTGGGCGGCACCCGAACCGGGTGCCGCCCACAGCCATGTGTGCAGAGAGGGATACGAGCCCTTGCGCCTTGCGCCCTATGCCTTACGGCCCGAACGGCGGTAGGCGAAGGCCGCGTACGCGCCGAAGACCAGCAGCCAGACCACCAGCACCACGATGCCCGTCATGCTCGGCGCCTCGCCGTCCGTCGTGTTCCAGCCCAGTTCACCGAAGCGGTAACCCGGAGTCCACTTGGCCACCGAAGCCATCCAGCCCGGGAACTCGCTGATGGGGAACCACAGCCCGCCGACCAGTGCGAGCGCCAGGTTGCAGACGATGTTCGTGACGTTCGTGGTCTGGGACGAGAGCTGGTAGCCGTTGGCGATCCCGAGCATGGTGAACGGCAGCGAACCGACCCACAGCAGCAGCGTCAGCACGAGCCACTGCCAGGCGTCCAGCCGCACACCATTGACGATCATGGCCGTGAGCAGAACCACCACGATCGCCGGCAGCACCATCAGCGAGCCGGTCACCGCACGCCCGAAGACCACCTGTGCCGGAGACAGCGGCGTGATCCGCAGCTGCCGCAGCCACCCCACGGCCTTGTCCTCGGCGACCGCCGTGCCCGAGCTGAGCCCGGCGCTCAGCGCGCCGTACGCCGCCAGGCCCACCATCGCGGTCACGGCCCATTCGTCCGTCCCGCCGGAGCCGCCGCCGACATTGGTGAACATGATGTACATCAGCACCGGCGTGCCGATGCCGAAGATCACGAAGCCGGTGTCACGGAACGTACGACGCAGCTCAAGATTTACGTAGTTGGAAACAAGGGCGATCGAACTGGCCATCACGCGCCTGCCTTCGGGGTCTGGACAGCGGAATCGGACGAGGCGGAGGGGACGAACGGGCGGCCCCCGTCACGACCCGAGTGGTGCGCCGTCAGGGCCAGGAACGCGTCCTCCAGGCCCGCCGGGGCGACTTCGAGGCCCCGCGGCGTCACCACTCCCGGCAGGGCGCTCACCGTCGCGTCCGAGTCCGACGTACGCAGCCGCACCCGGCCGTCGACGATCTCGACCGACAGCACACCCGGCAGCGAGGCCAGGCCGTCCGGCACCGGTCCGTCCGGCACGGTGAAGGAGACCATGCTGGACCCCACCGTGTGCTTGATGTCGGCGCTGCTGCCGTCGGCGATCAGCTGGCCGCGGTCGATGACGACGATCCGGTCGGCGTTCTGGTCCGCCTCCTCCAGATAGTGCGTGGAGAACAGCACCGTCTTGCCACGGTCGGTGAACGCACGCATCGACTGCCAGAACAGCCGTCGGGCCTCCACGTCGAGCGCCGCCGTCGGCTCGTCCAGCACCAGCAGATCGGGGTCCCCGGCCAGCGCGATGGCGAAGCTGACCCGCTGGGCCTGGCCCCCGGAGAGCTTGTCCGCGCGCCGCCCGGCCAGCTCGGTCAGGCCCGCCAGCTCAAGCGCCTCGTCGACCGCCATCGGGTTCGGATACGTACGGGTCACGAAGGACACCAGCTCACGCACCGTCACCCGGGAAACCGGCTTGGAATCCTGCAGCATCGCGCCGACCCGGCCCTCGCCCACCGCATGGCCCGGGGCCTGCCCGAACAGTTCCACCGTGCCGGTGGTCGGGTCGTCCAGACCCAGCAGCAGGCTGATGGCCGTCGACTTGCCCGCGCCGTTGCGACCGAGCAGGGCGACTCTCTCGCCTGGTCCGATGGTGAGATCGAGTCCGTCGACGGCGCGCACCGCGCCGAACTCCTTGACAGCGCCGGTGAATCCAACCACCGGTGTCGCCCTGTGTGTTGTCGTCATGGGCGGAACTCTAATGAGGATGACCAGTCATTCGGTAGCCAGAGATGTAGGGATTTCAGTCGTACAGAAAACATCTTGTGACCGGCCGCTGCCATGGTGATCTGCGATTTCCCCGTACGCCACGGAAATTATCCCGGTTACCCCTACACGTACCCCTAGACACCCCTGTCTCTGGAGGGGTACGGGGTGAACGGATCACTGCGCCCCGATTCACCGTACGGTAGTTGGCGATTCCACACAGCGGGAAAGGACCGGGTGACCGATGACTGGAAATCGACGTGCCGTGGTGTTGGGCGGTGGTTTCGCCGGCGCACTCACCTCTTCGATGCTGGTCCGGTATGTCGACGACGTGACAGTCATCGACCGGGATGAATACCCGCACGGACCAGAGCTTCGCAAGGGCGTTCCACAGGCCCGCCACTGCCACATTCTGTGGTCCGGCGGCGCCCGAATCATGGAGTCGCTCCTCCCGGGGACGACCGACCGCCTGATCGAGGCCGGCGCGCACCGTATCGGAATTCCGAACGGCCTTGTTTCCTACACCGCCTTCGGATGGCAGCACCGCTTTCCGGAGTCCGAGTTCACCATCGCCTGCAGCCGCGCGCTGCTCGACTGGACCGTGCGCGATCAGGCGCTGCGCAACCCCCGGATATCGGTCCTCGACCGGACCGAGGCACTCGGACTGACCGGCACCGCCGAACGCGTCACCGGAGTCCGGGTACGCGACAGCGCCTCCGGAGAGGAACGGGTGCTGGAGGCGGACATCGTCGTCGACACCACCGGCCGCGGCTCCGCGATGAAGCGATGGCTGAGCGGCCTGGGCATCGCGGCTCCGCAGGAGGAGTCCGTCGACACCGGCATGGTCTACGCGACCCGGATCTTCCGCGCCCCCGAGACCGCCGGCGGCACGTTCCCGCTCGTCAGCGTGCTCGCCGACTCGCGCCAGGGCGGGCCCGGCCGCAACGCCGTGCTGATGCCCATCGAGGACGACCGCTGGATCGTCACGCTCTCCGGCACCCGCGGCGGTGAACCGCCCGCGGACGAGGCCGGGTTCATGGCGTACGCCCGGGAAAGCGTCCGGCACCCCCTGATCGGGGACCTGATCGCGGGCCTGGAACCGCTCACCGGCGTGCAGCGTTCCCGCTCCACCATCAACCGACGCCTGCACTACGACCGTCTCCCGGTCTGGCCCGCGGGACTTGTGGTCCTCGGTGACGCGGCGACGGCCTTCAACCCCGTCTACGGGCACGGCATGAGCGCCGCCGCTCGCAGCGTCGCGGCCTTCGAGAAGCAGATACAGCTGCGCGACCTGGATCCGGGCCTCGGCCGTGCCGTTCAGCGCGCCGTCGCCAAGGCGGTCGACGACGCCTGGATACTGGCCACTTCCGGCGATGTGAACTACCCCGACGTCGAGGTCGACAGCCGTGACCCGCGACTCACCGACGACGACGGCACCCGGCGCCGCGATTCGGACGTGATGAGCAGTGTGGCGACCCGCAACCGCGAGGTCAGCCGTGCCGCCGTCGGTCTGATGACCCTCTCCACCACCGTCGCCGAGATCCAGACCCCGTGGCTGCTCGCCGCGCTGCGCCGCGGATTCGAGGTCCCGGCGCTGACCGAGCCGCCACTGCGCCCGGAGGAACGCGCCGTACTGCCCGTACTCAGCCACGCCACGCGCTGAGACGGCGGTCCTGACAGCCGTTCACCCGGCCGCTCCACCCCAGCCGCTCCCCTCCGGCCACCACCGGAGCGGGGGTCGTCCGGACCCCCACGCCGTCTCGGTCATCCCCCGTCCGGGACGGCGTCGGGCACCCGGCACCGCGCCTCGCCGGCGCGCGCGAAGCGCAGCCGGCGAGGCGCAGCAGTATCCGCCCCGCCGTCCGCCGTCGTCCTTCGTCGTCAGCAGCCGTCCGCAGGCGTCCCTCGCCGTTGCCCACTGTCCGCAGGCGTCCCTCGCCGTCCGCCGCGAATCACCGCACGTCACCGGGACAGGCGTGAGGCCCAGGACCGGCGTGCGGTGGCCGTGGGGCCGGGGCGCAGGGCCAGGGCTATCAGGAGCCCCGTTGCGGCGAACCCGGAGCCGGTGGTGAACCCGGCGGACATGGTGTCGGCGAAGTCGGAGTACCCCGCCGACGCGGTGACCAGCAGTGCGATGCACAGTGAACCGCCGATGGCCTGGAACGCGTTGAGGACGCTGCCCGCCGAGCCGAGCTCGTGGGGCCGCAGCCGCGAGGTGGCCAGCACGGTCGCCGGAACCACACAGAACGTCATGCCGGCGCCGAGCAGGACCAGCGAGGGCAGAACCTCCGTCAGATACGCATCCCCGTACCGCAGGTGCGACAGCCACAGGTTCTCGACGGCGAGCGCGGTGGCACCGATGGCCATCATCGGCTTCGGCCCCAGGCGCCGTTCGATGCGCGGGGCCACCGCCGCGGTGGCGGCCATCGCCAGCGGTACCGGCAGCAGCGCGAACGCGGCCGTGAGCGCCGACCAGCCGTGGTGCTGCTGGAAGAACTGGCTGAGGAAGAAGTACGCGCCGATCAGCGCGCCGGGCAGCACCAGCATGCTGCCGAACGCCAGTGCCCGGTCACGGTCCTTGAACAGTGCGAGCCGCACGATGGGCTGGTCCGTACGCCGCTGCGAGCCGATGAACAGGGAGAGCAGCGCCAGTCCGGCCAGCAGTGGCCCCGCCACCCGCGCGGAGCTCCACGGATGTTCGCCGGCCTGCGACAGGCCGTACACCACCGCGCCGACGCCGGTCGCGGAGAGCAGCGTGCCGCGCAGGTCGAAGCGCCCGCGGACCCGCTCCGTCTCCTCGATGACGCGCGGTGCGAGCAGGACGATCGCCAGCCCCACCGGCACGTTCAACAGCACCAGCCAGCGCCAGGAGCCGACCGAGCCCAACGCCCCCGCCAGCAGCAGGCCGCCGGCCGTGGAGGACGCACCGACCGCCGTGCAGAGGGCGATCGCCCGCTTGCGGGCGGGACCTTCGGGGAAGGTGGCGAGCATCAGTACGAACCCGTTGGCCGCGGCGAACGCGGCCCCGGCGCCCTCCGCCGCGCGTACCGCGATGAGCAGCTCGCCACCGGTGACCGCGGCCCGTGCGGCGGCCGCGGCCGTGAACAGCCCCACGCCCGCGACGAACATCCGGCGCCGCCCCAGAATGTCTCCGGCCCGGCCGCCGAGCAGCAACAGCCCGCCGAAAGCCAGCAGATAGGCGCCGATCACCCAGGACGCGGCGAGTGTCGAAAGCCCCAGGTCCGCCCTGATCCCCGGCAGCGCGATGTTCATGATGGGGTCGTCGAGCTGGATCATCGCGTTGCAGCCGGCGATGACAGCGAGCGCGAGCGCGGGCCTGGCGCGCCGGCCGGGTTCCGTCGGGACGGCCGCCGCCACCTCCAGCGGGGACTCGGACACAGACGCGGACATGAACTGCCTCCCGTGGTACCTGGACCCAATGACCACGGCACGGTCTCAGGAATCGCTGGAGCAGCGTTCGAGACCCGTAGGAGGGAGAGCCGGAAGGAGGGAGAGCCGGAAGGAAGAAGAGAGCCGAAGAGGAGAGAGTGCGTTGTGTGGCACCGGGAGCGTCCGGATAGCGGTGAGCCGACGTCCCGAGCTGGTCACCACCGCGAGCTGAGCGTGCACTCACACACTCAGTGGCCATGACCACCACGACCTACCAGAGGCTGATCGACCTGCTGGGCGAGAACGACGCCCGCTACCGCCTCGTCGACCACGCCCCCGAGGGCCGCACCGCCCCGGCCAGTGAGCTCCGCCGCCATCCCCTCGCCCAGGCGGCCAAGTGCCTGGTCGTACGGGTGGCCCTGGGCCGGAAGGCGCGCCGCTACGTGCTGGCCGTGATTCCCGGCGACCGCAGGGTCGACCTCGACCGCCTGCGCGATCTGTACGACGGCACCGAGGCGTCGTTCGCCGCCCCCGATGTCGCCGAGGAACTGGCCGGCAGCGTGCGCGGGACCATCATCCCGTTCGCCTTCCACCAGGAGCTCGAACTGCTCGCCGACCCGGGCCTCCTGGCCCACGACGAGATCTACTTCAACGCCGCCCGCCTCGACCGCTCGGTGGCCCTGGCCACGGCCGACTACCAGCGACTGGCCGAGCCCAGGGTGCTCCCGATCGCTCGGCCCCGGGAGGCGCCCACCATCCTCCCCGCCTGAGCCCCGGAGGAACCGGGCGCGCCCGCTACTGTGCCGCCGCGGTGTGCGTGCTCTTCTTGCGCGCCCGGTAGGCGGCCGCCTTGATCTTGTTCCCGCAGGACTCCATGCCGCACCACTGCCGCCGCATGCCCCGGGAGCGGTCGATGTAGATACGGGTGCACTCGGGATTCCCGCACTCCTTGAGCAGGGGTACGTCCGGCCCGCTCAGGAGCTCGATCGCAAGGCGTGCCACGGTGGACAGGGCTTCGTCCGGCGTCGCTTCCGTCCAGCGTCCCGAGGCGGTGAGCTGCGGTGCGGCGGGCGGTTTGCGCGCCGCACCGTTCAGCACGTCCAGCGCCTCGTCGGCGTACTCCTCGCCGAGGCGGCGGGCCGTGACCAGCTGGTAGACGGCTTCCCGTACGGACTTCGCCCGATCGATGTCGGCCCGGTCGCCCGGGGAAACCGCGTCGACGATGCCGGATTCCAGGTACCACGCCCGTAGCCGCTCCGGCGTCACGAACATCTCGAACCGCACCGAGCGCCGTGCCCGGAGTGTCGCGGCGAAGTCGAGTGCCGGGTTTCCGCACACGAAGACATGATCCAGATTCACATCACCATTCTGGCAGGTGACGATCGCGTCAGCAAGGCTCGCACCCCGCCGGACCGCACCCCGCCGGACCGCCGGCGGCCAGCCGGATCTCGCGGCCCTGCCAGCGTCTGCGCAGCCAACGGTCGTGGCTGGCCAGGACGATCGCGCCGGGGCCGGTACCCAGGGCGGCCTCCAGTTCGTCGCACAACCGCGGGGACAAGTGGTTCGTCGGCTCGTCGAGCAGCAACAGCTCCGGCGGACGCGCCACCAGGAGCGCCAGCGCGAGCCGGCGGCGCTGACCGACCGACAACTGACCGACCGGCTTGTCCAGATCCGCCTCGTGCAGCAGGCCCAGCGAGCGCAGTGGGACCGTCTCCGCCCGCTCGGCGCCGAGCGAGCGCTCGTACGTCTCACGCCCGGTCCGGTCGGGGCGGCCGAACACGGTGTCCTGGGCCAGCAGTCCCACCGTCAGCCCCCGCCGCCGTCTCACGTCGCCCTCGGCCGCGAGACGCCCGGCGAGCACGGACAGCAGCGTCGACTTCCCCGCGCCGTTGCCTCCCGTGACGAGGAGGCGTTCGGTCGCCGTCACGTCCAGCCGCGGGACGTCGAGCCGGTCCGGCACCCGCACGTCGCGCAGCGAGACGAGGGCGCCGTCCGCCGACACCTCGTCGAGCGAAGTGGCGCCGAGCGCGGTGCCGGCGGGTGCGGCGACGGCGAGTGCGGTGCCGTGGAAACGCAACGGCTGCGGCGGCTCACCGGTCCGACGGCGTTCCAGTCCGTCCAGCCGGCGGGTGGCGTTGCGTACCCGCCGGGAGACCTGGCTCTGCACCCGCCCGGCGCGATGGCCGTAGCCCATCTTCTCGTTGTCGCGCCGCTCCCGGTCCGGTGCCACGAGGCGCGCGGTGACCCCGGCCGCGTGGCGCAGCGCCGCCAGTTCCTCCTGCTCCTCGGCGTACCGCCGTTCCCAGCGCTCCCGCTCGGCACGCTTCTCGGCCAGGTAGGCGCTGTAGTTGCCGCCGTAGCGGACCGGGCCGTCCATGGCCGGGTCGAGATCGACCAGATCCGTGCAGACGGCGTCGAGGAAGGCCCGGTCGTGGCTGGCCACCACGACGACCCCGGGCAGACCGCGCACCTGCTCCTCCAGGAACGCGGCGGCGCCGTCGTCGAGATGGTTGGTCGGCTCGTCCAGCAGCAGGGCCGAAGGGCGCCTGACCAGCAGCGCGGCCAGCGCCAGCCGACCGCGCTGCCCGCCGGAGAGGGAGCCGAGCACCCGGTCGTGCCGGAACGCGCCGAGGCCGAGTCCGTCGAGCACGATCGCGGCACGCCGGTCGGCGTCCCAGACCTCCCGCTCCTGGGCCTGTTCGAGCCGTCTGCCGTACGCGTCGAGCAGCTCGGCGTACCCGGGGGAGTCCTGCGGTACGTGGGCGAGCCGCTCGGTGAGACGGTCGAGCTCGGCCAGGTCGTCGCGGGCCTCGCGCAGGGCCTCGTCCAGCACGTCGGCGATCGTCGACGCGTCGTCGAACGGCAGCTCCTGGTGCAGGAAGCCCAGGTCGGCAGGGCGTGTGACGCTCCCGGCGTCGGGTTCGTCCACTCCGGCGAGCAGACGCAGCAGTGTCGACTTGCCGACGCCGTTCTCCCCGATCAGCCCGATGCGGTGGCCGGGGGAGGCGGTGAGGGAGACGCCGTCGAGGACCCGTCGGGTCCCCAGGGTGCGGACGACGTCGTGGGCGAGCAGGGCCGGTCGGGACATGGTGTTCCACCTGATGCGATCGGTGTTCGGCCCGCCGGGTGGGTGACCCACCTCGGGCGCGGGCCCGGTCAGCACATCAGCGGTTCACACCTCCGGCGCTCCCGTAACCGGCACTCCCGTCCCCGGAGTTCCCGTCTCGGGCGCTCCGGTCTCCGTCAGCTCACCGCCGGCCAGCCGCAGCCACCGGTCCACGCCGATCCGGGCGAGGAAACGCTCGTCGTGGCTGACCACCACGAACGCTCCCCGGTACGAGCCCAGCGCGCCCTCCAGCTGGCCCGCGCTCACCAGGTCGAGGTTGTTCGTGGGCTCGTCCAGGAGCAGCAGCTGCGGAGCCGGTTCGGCGCACAGCACGCAGGCCAGCGTGGCGCGCAGCCGCTCACCGCCGGACAGCACCCCGACCGGGAGATGGGCCCGGGGGCCCCGGAAGAGGAAGCGGGCGAGCAGATTCATCCGCTCCGCCTCCGTCCGGTGCGGTGCGAACGCGGCGAAGTTCTCGGCGACGGTTCGGTCGAGGTCCAGCAGGTCCAGCCGCTGCGAGAGGTAGGCGATCCGGCCGTCGGCCCGCTTGATCTGCCCGCTGTCCAGCCCCAGTTCGCCGTTGAGCAGCCGCAGCAGTGTGGTCTTGCCCGAGCCGTTGGGACCGGTCAGCGCGATGCGTTCGGGGCCCCGGACCGTCAGGTCGACGCCCGCTTCGGCGAACAGGGCCCGCCCGCCGTGGCGTACCTGCATCTGCTCGCCGAGGACGAGTGTGCGTCCGGCGGGCACATCGGTGTCCGGCAGGTCCAGCGTGATGCGCTGCTCGTCGCGAAGGGCACGCCCCGCCTCGTCCAGCCGGGCCTTCGCCTCGCTGACCCGGGACGAGTGCAGCTGGCCCGACCGGCCCGCGGACTCCTGGGCACCGCGCTTCATGTTTCCGGCGAAGATGCGCGGCAGGCCCGCGCTCTTGAGGTTGCGGGCGGCATTGCTCGCCCGGCGCTCGGCGCGTTCGCGGGCCTGCTGCATCTCCCGCTTCTCCCGCTTCAACTCCTGTTCGGCGTTGCGGATGTTCTTCTCGGCGACCTCCTGCTCGGCCCGCACGGCCTCTTCGTACTCGGTGAAGTCGCCACCGTAGAAACGCAGTTCGCCGCGTTCGAGTTCGGCGATGCGCTCCATGCGGTCGAGCAGCGCCCGGTCGTGGCTGACCAGCAGGAGACAGCCGTTCCAGTCCTCCAGCACGTCGTAGAGCTTGTGCCGGGCGTCGAGGTCGAGGTTGTTGGTCGGCTCGTCGAGCAGCAGTACGTCGGGCCGCTTCAGCAGCTGGGCCGCCAGGCCGAGCGAGACGACCTGGCCGCCGCTGAGTGTGTTCAGGCTCCGGTCGAGGGCGAGATCGGCGAGGCCGAGCCGGTCCAGCTGGGCCCGGGTGCGTTCCTCGATGTCCCAGTCGTCGCCGATGACCGTGAAGTGCTCCTCGCCCACGTCCCCGGACTCCACGGCGTCCAGGGCCCGGATCACCTCGGCGACGCCCAGGACCTCGGCCACCGTGAGATCACCGGTCAGGGGGAGGCTCTGCGGGAGATAGCCGAGCGTGCCACCGACGGACACGGAACCGGTGCCGGGCCGCAGCTCGCCGGCGATCAGCTTGAGAAGGGTGCTCTTGCCGGAGCCGTTGGGCGCGACCAGGCCCGTCCGGCCGCTGCCCATGGCGAAGGAGAGGTCGTCGAAGACCGGGGTGTCGTCGGGCCAGGCGAAGGACAGGTTCGAGCAGATGATGGCGGCGTCGGACATGGAGAGACCTCGAATGAGATACGGGCAGGCACGGACTGCTGCCCGGGACATGGAAGAAGGGGACGACTGAACGGCCACGACGGCGATGCTCCTGGGCATCGGCCGGTGGCCTGACAGAACGGGGTCTCACCCCGAGATGTCGTCGTCACCCACCATGTCTGGTCTCCTCAAAACGTGATCAAGGCTCTCGCGAGCTTAGCAGCAGCCCCTCGGCGGCCTCACGCAATTTCTTGCCGTACGACGGTCGGACGGCCGGCTACAGACCGCGAGGTCGGCGGCCAGGCAGGAGAAGGACATCCACGAGCCCTCCGGGTTGTACGCATCCCTCGCGGACTCCTTCGGCGAGGCGGGCTTCACCTCGACCATGTCCTGGTAGGGGACGCGCTCGGGCAGCTTCCCGAACCGCTCGTGCCGGGCCGCTGCGGCGCTGTCCATCGTGTTCGCGGCGTTATTGGCCTGCATGGCCGGACTCCGCTCCGTGCGTGTCGAAGTGCGGACATCGAAGTGCGGCGGTGCGGCGGTGCGGCGGTGCGGCGGTGCGGCGGTGCGGCGGCGCCGCGGGCCCGTGTGCCATGACTGTTCCACGCGATTCGTCACCGGTCAAACAGGTGACGCCGTCGACTTGTGCGTATGGTGTTCGGCTTGTGCCTTCGACGAACTCGACGAACTCGATGTAGGAGAACCGGACATGACAGCCCCGTATCCACCGATCGACCCCTACGACCACGGGATGCTCGACACCGGCGACGGAAACCTCGTCTACTGGGAGACCTGCGGAAACCCCGACGGGAAACCCGCCCTCGTCGTCCACGGCGGCCCCGGTTCGGGCTGCTCGACGGGCCCGCGCAAGTCCTTCGACCCGGAGCGCTACCGGATCATCCTCTTCGACCAGCGCGGCTGCGGCCGGAGCACACCCCATGCCGCCGACCCCACCACCGAGATGAAGCTCAACACCACCGAGCATCTGATCGCCGACATGGAGCAACTGCGCGAACACCTCGGTGTCGAACGGTGGTTGCTGTTCGGCAGCTCCTGGGGGTCCACGCTCACTCTCGCGTACGCCGAACGGCACCCGGAGCGGGTGTCGGAGATCGTCCTCGCCGCTGTCACCAGCACCCGCCGCTCCGAGATCGACTGGCTCTACCGGGGTGCGGGCCGGTTCTTCCCGGATGCGTGGGAGCGATTCCGCAACGGTGTCCCCGAGGCCGACCGCGGGGGCGACCTCGTCGGGGCGTACGCGCGTCTCATGGGCAGCCCCGACCCGGACGTACGGGCCAAGGCCGCGACCGACTGGTGCGCCTGGGAGGACGCGGTCCTGTCCGCGGAGCCGAACGGCTCGCCCAACCCGTACGGCAGCAGGCCGCCCCGGGCCATGCTGGCGCTCGTACGGATCTGCTCGCACTACTTCGCACACGGAGCCTGGCTGGAGGAGGGTCAGCTGATCCGCGATGCGGGACGCCTGGCGGGCATCCCCGGCGTCCTGATCCACGGCCGCCTCGACATCAGCGGACCGCTCGACACGGCCTGGGAACTCGCCCGGGCCTGGCCCGGCTCGGAACTCGTGGTCATCGAGGACTCGGGCCACAAGGGCAGCGCCGCCATGAGCGCGGCCCTGTACGAAGCGTTCGAGCGATTCGCGCAGGAGTAGCCGGCAGGAGGGGTGCGGGCGTCAGCCCAGGAACGCCGCGACGGTTGCCGTGAACCGGTCCGCGTCGTCGAGCCAGGGATAGTGACCTGCCCCTGGCTGTACGACGAGTTCGGCATCGCGGAACGACTCGCCCGCCTCGGCCACCGACCGGGGCGGGCTGTTCACGTCGAACTCTCCGGCGAGCAGCAGGACGGGGGCCGCGAAGCCGGCGAGCGCCGCACGGGTGGCATCCGGCGCGAAGGCACCCTCGGCCGCGAAGAGGGCGACGGCCTCCTCGTTGTCCGGCCGGCTCGCCGCCAGGTGCTGCCGCGCCGTGTCGTCCCACCGGCCGTAGAAGAAGGGGCTGATGGCCTCCCAGTCGCTGCCGGTTCCCCCGGTGACCGCCTCCAGGGCGGCGTACGCCGTCGGGAACCACGGTTCGTCCCTGCGAAGCCGGGCGAGTTCACGTCGCGCCTGCCCGGTGATCGTGATTCCGAGGGCCCGGGTGCCCGGGGCGATCAGGGCGAGCCTGCCGACGTTCTTCGGGTGACGTGCCGCGTACTGCGTCGCGAGGTTCGCTCCGGCCGAGTGGCCGAGCAGATCGATCCGAGGGAGTCCGAGGTGGGTGCGCAGGGCCTCGACGTCCTCGACGAGGCGGTCGCAGCGGTAGGAGGAGGTGTCGTCGGGGATCGCGGACCGTCCGGTGCCGCGAAGGTCCAGGACGATCAGCCGGCGGTGTGCGGACAGGCCGCCGAGGTCGCCGAGGTAGCGGGAGTCCGCGGGACCTCCGGGGATGCAGACGACCGGGTCGCGGTCGCCATTGGTAGAGGCGTCTCCGCCTCCGTGTATGCGGTAGGCGATCCGGGTTCCGTCAGGTGCGCAGAAGGTGGGCATGGCAAGGACCATGCCAGTCATAACCAAGTTGTACAACCTGGTTATGACTCGGAGGGGGCGAGGTGTATAACCGATACATGGCAGGCGAAGAGAGCACGGACCGGGTCCCCGAGGCGCTGACCGAGGAACAGGCCGGGCGGATGCTCGCCGACATGAACGAGGTCATCCGCGCGGGCGAGGAGATGCGGAAGCTGCGCGCCGAAATGATCAAGCTGTTCATCGGCTTCGGCTGGACGCAGGACAGGATCGCCCGGCTCGCGGCCATGAGCCAGCCCGCCGTGTCCAAGCAGCTGGCGAAGTACCGGCTGGACGACGAACCGCCGCCCCCGATGGCGCTCTCTCTCGACCAGTACGACATCCCATGGCTCGAAGGACGCCTGTGGGCCCTTGCCGAGGAGATCTCGGAGACCCTGGGTGACACCGCCCGCTGCACCCGCTACGTCAACGACTTCGCCCGGGGGAAGAAGCGCTTCACCCCCGAGAACGTCGACGAGCTGCGACGCCTCGTCGAGGAGGACCTGAGACGGCACCGGGCGACGATGCCCGGCCGCTACCAGGAGGCGTACGACAGGATCGGCCGAGGCCTCGACGTCCCCCCGAAGGCGACCACCGCCATCCCGGCCTCCACCACCACATCGGCCTCCGTGCGCCGCACCCTCGCACACCGGATCCAGCGAGACCGGCTCAGGGGTGACGCCTGACTGACGGGATCCGACTTTGGACGCACGCGTATGGAATTGAGCGTTGTGGCTATGGTTCGTCTCGCCGGGGCAGCGTTGACTGATCGGCATGACGAACGAACAGAACATCCAGCAGAGCACTCAGCAGGACATCCAGCAGGACATTCAGCGGGCCGACTCGAAGACGATTCTCGTGCTCGGCGGCACCGGAAAGACCGGGCGCCGTGTGGCGGAGCGGCTCACCGCGCAGGGGCTGCCGGTGCGCGTGGGATCCCGTAACGCCGAACCGTCCTTCGTGTGGGAGGACCCCGACACCTGGGAGGCGGCGCTCGACGGAGTCGGAGCCGTCTACGTCACCTACTACCCCGACCTCGGGTTCCCCGGAGCCGCGGAAGCCGTCGGCGCCTTCTCCGAGCTCGCCGTGAAGAAGGGCGCGCGCCGGCTGGTACTGCTCTCCGGACGCGGTGAAGAGGGCGCGGTCAACAGCGAGAACAAGCTCAAGGAGTCGGGCGCCGACTGGACCGTCGTGCGGGCCAGCTGGTTCAACCAGAACTTCAGCGAGAGCTTCTTCCTTGAGCCCGTCCTCGCCGGTGAGCTCGTGCTGCCGACCGCCGACGCGGTGGAGCCGTTCGTGGACGTCGAAGACATCGCCGACGTCGTCACCGCCGTACTCGCCGACGAGAAGCACATAGGCAGGACGTACGAGCTGTCCGGGCCCCGGTCGCTGGGCTTCGGTGATGTGGCCGCCGAACTGTCGCAGGTCACCGGCCGGGAGATCACGTACACCCCGGTCTCCCTCGACGACTACCGGGCGTTCCTGCGGGAGAATGAGCTGCCCGTCGAGTTCGCCGACCTGTTCGCCCTGATCCTCGACGGGCGCAACGCCGACGTCGTCAACGGCGTGGAGGAGGTCCTCGGCCGCGAGCCGCGCGACTTCTCGGCATTTGCGAAGGATGCCGCCGCCACCGGCGTCTGGAACGTCTGACAACGCCCGGCAGTACCCGGCAGCATCTGAGAGTGCCCGGTACGGATTCGGCCCGGCGCCGCGCCCTCGAGCCGAATGGGGATCACCACATGGACGTACTCACCGGACTCCTGGACGGGCCGAAGGCGCGCGGCGCCTTTCTGCTCAAGTCGGTCTTCGACCCGCCCTGGTCGCTCCGCGTCGAGGACCGGGCTCCGATCTCCCTGGCCACCATGGTCCGGGGCAGCGCCTGGGTGATGCCCGACGGCGGTGTTCCGGCCCTCATCGGTCCCGGCGACATCGCCGTGCTGCGCGGCCCCGACCCCTACACGGTCGCCGACGCGCAGGACACCCCCGTCCAGGTCACCGTCGGCCCCGACCAGCGCTGCAGCACCACCGTCGGCGAGGACGTCACCGACACCATGGCCCTGGGGGTGCGGACCTGGGGGGACCCGCTCGGGCAGGGCTCGTCCGTCATGCTCAGCGGTACGTACCAGGCGCCCGGCGAGATCGGACGCCGGCTGCTGGGCGCCCTGCCCACCCTCCTGGTGCTGCCCGCCGCCCTCGACGACAGCCCGCTCGTACCCCTGCTGGCCGAGGAGATCGGCCGCGACGAGCCGGGACAGGAACTGGTCCTCGACCGCCTCCTCGACCTGCTCTTCGTCAGTGTGCTGCGCGCCTGGCTCGCCGAGCCGGACGCCGGTGCGCCGGCCTGGCATCACGCCCGGTCCGACCCCAGGGTGGGGCCCGCACTGCGACTTCTGCACGGTGATCCGGCCCATGCGTGGACGGTGGAGTCGCTGGCCCGCAAGGTCGGTGTCTCCCGGGCGGGCCTCGCCCGCCGCTTCACCGAGGTGGTGGGGGAGCCGCCGATGACCTACCTGGCCACCTTGCGCCTCGCCATGGCCGCCGACCTGCTGCGCGAATCGGACGTCACGGTGGCCACGGTGGCGCACCAGGTCGGCTACAGCAGCGCGTTCGCGCTGAGCTCGGCGTTCAAGAGGGTGCGGGGGGTCAGTCCGCAGGAGTACCGCAGGAGCGGCGCCTCGCAGATCGTCCTGCCCTCGGCGACTCCGTCCCGGACCGTGGTGCTGGGCGGGGTGTGACGTCCCGATCCGCCCGAGGAGAGGGGCCCTACCCGGGGACCTCCGTGCGCTCCCACCACTCGTAGACGGGCAACTGCCCCTCGGCCGTTTCCTGGTGGCGTGCCGTGGCCCTGAAGTGTTCGTACCCGCCACGGAACGGGATCTTGATGTCGGGCCCGGGCGCGGTGAGGGGGACGATCCGGTCGGGGAGATCGTCCGGTCCGCCTTCGAGGACTGCTTTCGCTGCGTCGGTCATGGCGAGAGTTTCTCCGGGCGGTGGTCCGGCTCCTCCGTGACGCGCCGAAGGGCTCACCGCAGCCTGCCGCGCCCCACTCCGACGGCGTGCATGGTAACTTTCCAACAAGTTGAACAGTATGGCGCCGGGAGGTGGGCGGGTGCTGCAGATCCAGATCGGTGCCGAGCGCGCGGCGGACCCGGACGACCGCCTGTTGCGGACCACCCTCGGGTGGCGCCGGGGCATGAGCGAGGACGAGGCATGGGAAGTCGGCCGGGGCATCTGGAAGTTCAACGCCGACCGGGCCCTGTCGCAGGACGAGGTGCAGATCATCAACACCGAAGGCACCGTCCTCGCGGTCGCCAGGATCATCGGCATCTCCAAACACGGTGACCGTTACGCTCTCGAAGGCGAACTCCTGCGCGCCGACCCCCGTGTCGGCCGCCCGACCAGTAGCCCGCATCTGTCCCGCAACCCCGTCACGTACATCTGATGCGTCCGACGGGCCTCATGACACCTCAGTCGCCGCGAAAGGAACGCTCCGGTGAGTGACTTCGACGCCATCGACGCGTTGCTCGCGGACGTCGGTCCGCAGGCCGAACTCCCGCCGCCGGACGTCCGGCGCGAGCTGCGGGAGCAGGCCAGGCTCTCCAAGGCCCAGGTGGCCCGAGCGCTCGGCGTGAGCCCCAGTACGGTCGGCGCGTGGGAGGGCGGCCGTGAGCCGTCGGACGAGATCCGCGCCAAGTACGCGTATCTGCTGGACGGACTGGCCGCCAAGTTCCCCGCCGGGACGGGGCAGGAAACGGCGCCCGCGGAGGACGAGGCCGAGGTCGAGGGCGAGACCGGGGACGAGAGCGCGGGCGAGGGCGAGGCAGGGGACGAGGTGGAGTCCCTCGCCGCCGCCGAGCCGTGTGTGCTGTGCGGAGCACCGGCCAGGCACCGGGTGGCGGGCTTTGCCCAGCACTTGGACCCGTCCGACTGCCGACCCGCGACCGCGACACCGTCCACCGTCGAGCAACCGACCTCCACAGAGCCGACTGCTGCGCCGTCCACCGCCACGCAGCCCACACCACCACCATCCCCCGCCCGGCCCGTCCGGGGCCCGGCCAAGCGTGCGTTCCAGGAGCAGTCCGGGCCCGGGGACCTGATCGGGCAGACGGTTCAGGCGGTGCTCGCCGAGCACCGGGGCGACGTCGAAGCGGCCCTCGCGGCGCTGCTGAAGCGGGCGATCCCGGACGCGATGCGGCTGCTCGACGAGACCCGCAAGGGCGCGCGGTACGACATCGTCGCGCACCCGTGGATCCCGGACATCCTGCGCAAGCAGACCTCCAAGGGCGCGGACCGGATCTGGGAGGCGCGCCCGAAGTGGACCCGCCATGAACTGCCGCCCGGCCGCCACGAGGTGACCGCACTCGACATCAACGGCGCCTACCTCTCCGCCCTGAAGACCCACCTCCCGCTCGGCCAGCTGGAACACAGCGCCGGATTCGCCCACGACCGCCGCCGCGCCGGCGTCCACCTCATCACCCCGCCCGAGTGGGAGCACGGGGCGGTGCTGCCCAACCCGATCGGCAACCGGGACGAGCCCGGCCCGCTGTGGGTCACCGAACCGACCCTGCGCCTCCTGCTGCGCCTCTCCGGTCCCAAGCACGCCCTGTGCGCGCCCCCGGAGATCCACGAGTCCTACACGTCCGGGGCTACGGAGAACCTGCTGGAGAAGTTCCGCGTCGCCCTCAAGGAGGCCAGGGACACGGCGATCGCCGACGGCGACGAGGTGACGCTGGAGTACGTGAAGGCGATGTACTCGAAGTTCGTCTCCACGATGGGGGAGTCGAACTACAACCGCGAGCTCTACCGCCCGGACTGGATGCACATCATCCGCAGCCAGGCGTTCGCCAACCTCTGGATGAAGGCCCTCAAGGCCCACGACGAGGGACTCACCGTCGTACGCGCGATGGGCACCGATGAGCTCCACGTGATCGGTGACTGGCACCGTGTCTTCCCCGAGGGTCGAGGCGTGACCGAGGTCAAGACGAAGGACACCTACACCGCGGGCAGAGACGACTCCGAGGACACCGGGGTCATGTCGGGGGAGGAGGAGTAGATGCCCGAGAGGACCATCGACTTCGGGAAGTTCGGCGCCCGGGGCATCAAGGGCAGTGACGCCGTCGCACGCAAACTCGACGAGCTGGCGGACGGCGTCGTCACCCCGGTGACCGTGAAGCGTGGTCTGATGGCGCGCCTGCACTATCTGACGAGGACGGAACACAGCCGCAGGGCGGCCAGGGACGCCGGGCTGACGGTGACCGACCGGACGCTGAAGGCATGGCTGGAGGAACGGCGCCGGCCGTCGAACGCCAACCTGGAGCGCATCGACGCCGCCTACCGTCAGGTGCGCCGCCAGAACGTCGCCCGGTATCTCCTGCGGCGCCTGAACGCCGGCGGCGGGACGCGGGTGGAGATCCACCCGCTGAACCAGTCGCAGGTGCCCCGGCCGCTCCAGCGACTGGTTGAGTACCGCACGATGAACGTTCGCCGCTGGGACCGCATCGTCGAGGCCTGGGCATCCGGCGACCAGCAGGGCCTGGACGACGCCTGGGAGGACGTCATCGTCGACCTCGGCTCCCAGTGGGGCCAGTACGAGTACGTCACCAACATCGGCTTCGCGGCGTAGCCGACCGGCCCCGACGCCTTGCGGGAAATGCTCGGCCTGCTCAGCCCGCTCGGTCCACGGGGACCAGCGTGAGGTAGGCCATCCCGAGCACTCCCCGGTAGCCCCGCAGCCAGCTCGCCCGGTGCCGGTCGACCCGCTCGCGCGTCTCCTGCGACAGCGGGTGGTCCGGGTGAGCGGCGAGCCACTCCTCCACGTCCGACTGGTAGCCGGACTCGAAGTCCTCCCACTCGTCCTCGCCGGCCGTCTCGATCCAGGCGGGCCGGAACCCGGCGGCCGCCGCGACTTCGACGAGTCCGGCCAGGTCGTGGAGTTCGTCGGCACGGGCGTCCGGCCACATCGCGGCCAGTTCGGCGGAGGTGGGAGAGCGCTGCCAGAAGGTCTCGGCGAGCAGGACCCGCCCCCCGGGCGCGACGATCCCGCGCAGCGCGCGCAGCGCGTCGGCGCTGTGCCGGGGCGGTTCCTCGTCGCTGAGGGCGTGACTGGCCCCGAGACACAGGACGAGGTCGGCAGGCCCGTGCGACGTTTCCGCGGCGGACCCCTCGACGAACTCCACACGGTCGGTCAGCGCACGGGCCTCGGCGTTCGCGCGCCCCCGGGCGAGGTCCTCGCCGTTGAGGTCGATGCCGATCCCGGTCGCCCCCGGCACCGCGTCGAGGACGCGGAGCATCAACTCCCCCCAGCCACAACCGATGTCCAGGACCCGCGCCGGGGCGGCCCGGCCGAGCCGGTCGACGATCCGCGCGGCTCGCGCCTCGGAGAGCGGACCGTGGAAGGTGAGCCGGGTCAGGCGCGGCGGAAGATCGTTCTCAGTCATGCGGCGCAGGCTAGCTCCGACGGGTCCGCCATGAACACCGAGTTATCGCGCTGCCGAGTCGGACCGGGCGGAGCCGACGCGGTCAGAGCCGATACGGCCACAGACCGACGTTCTTCTTCCCGACTCGGACCTCGACCCATGCCGCGTCGACGCCGTCCGGCGGTGGCGGAACCGCGAGTTCGAACAGGAGCAGCGCGCCACTCACGTCCAACAGTGCCGTGCCGTCCCCGGTGGGACTCAGCCGGCCCCGGAAGACGATGTGTTCACCGTCCTCCCGGAATCCGGGCGGGCCGGAGGCGGCCGGCCGGGTGTTCGCCGCCCAGACGATGTCCTCGTCGACGGTCCACTCGACATGGTGCTCGCGGCCCACGTCCTCGGGGGCACCGTGCCAGAGCACCACGGCGGTGCCCACCGCGCAGCGCACTCGGACCCTCGCGGGCTTCGACGGGACCTGCCGCACCGCCTCTGTCCGGACCATCATCCCGTCATCATCGGCGAAGCCGCCGCTCAGCCGGACACCGCCCTCGGCTCATTCCGGCGGATCCGCGTGCGCCAGCCGGTGCAGGGCCTTGTCGAGCCGGGCCTTCCGGGTCTCCGGGGTGAGCGCCTGGAGCAACGGCAGGATCAGCTGGTAGCGCCCCGACCGGTCGAGAGCCTCGAACGCCTTCCTGGCCCCGGGATCCGCGTCGAGCGCCGCCACCAGGTCCGGCGGTGCCGTCGCCGTCCGCTGCGACTCGTACGCTGCCGCCCACCGCCCGTCCTGCTGGGCTCTGCGCACCTCGGCCAGCCCGGGTTCACGCATCCGTCCCGCGGCCGTCAGCTTCGCCACCTTGTCCACGTTCACCTGCGACCACAGGCTCCTGGGGCGGCGCGGCAGGTACTTCTGGAGGTAGTACTGCTCGTCGAGCGACCGGCGCTGTCCGGAGATCCAGCCGTAGCACAGCCCGATGTCGACCATCTCGTCGTCGGTGACCGTCGCGATGCCGGACTTCTTCTTGGCCACCTTGATCCATATGCCGGTGCTGTGTGTGCCGTGCTCGGCCAGCCAGCTCTCGAACGCCTCGGCGTCCGTGAACGCGATGACCTCCACCCCGTTGATCTCGTCCATGCGGCTCAGATTATCGGCCGGCGGACTGTACCGTTGGGGCCGCCCGATGCCGGGGCATCGAACGCCCCACGAGGAGCCAGGACATGCCCGGTCGCCCGAGCACGCGTTGACACCGCAGGCCGTGACCGGCCTGTCATCGCGTGCTGCCTCCGATGTGCGGCACAGCGAGCCTTCCCCCGCCCGAACCGTCGGCGCAGCCGCCGTACGCCGGGTGGCGGGCACCTTCTTCGGCAACCCGAGGGATTCCTGTGCCGTCCGCTTCCTCCTCCGTTCCTTCTCCCACTTCCCTTTCCCTTTCCCTTTCCCTTTCCGTTTCCGTGTCCCATTCCGGGCGCTCCGATCCGCCAGGCCTGTGGCGGGACGCCGATTTCCGCAGGCTCTGGGTGGGCCAGACGGTCTCCCAACTCGGCGAGCACGCAAGCCTGGTGATCCTTCCGCTGATCGCCGTTCTGACCCTCGACGCGGACGCCGGCCGACTGGGCGCCCTCCGCGCGGTGGGGCAGATGCCGATCCTGCTGTTCTCGCTCCTGGTCGGCGCGTGGGTGGACAGATGGCGGACCCGTACGGTCATGGTCCTGGCCGATCTCGGCCGGGCCGTGGCGCTGGGACCGGTCGCCGCGTCCGGTCTCCTGGGCCTGCTGGGGCTGCCGGTCCTGTACGCGGCCGCCTTTGCCGTCGGGACCCTGTCCGTGTTCTTCGACGTGGCCTACCAGGCTTCCCTCGTACGACTGGTGGGGCGCGATCAGTTGGTACGCGGCAACAGCGCGCTGGAGGGCAGCCGTTCAGCGGCCCAGACCGGCGGCCCCGCCCTCGGCGGCATGCTGGTCTCCCTGCTGTCGGCGCCGGTCGCCGTCGCGTCCGGCACGTTGTTCTTCACGCTGTCGTTCCTGTCGATCCGGCGGATCCGGCGCGACGAACCCGTCCCGCAGCGCCTGGAACGTCCCGCTCGGGTCCGGCGGCGGATCAGCGAGGGGCTCCGCTTCGTCGCCGGCGATCCAGTGCTGCGGACGGTGGGGCTCGCCTCCGCCGCCTTCCAGTTCTCCTTCGCCGCGATGATGACCGTCTATCTGCTCTTCCTGACCCGCGAACTCCACCTCTCGGGCACCGCCGTCGGGCCGGCGCTCGCGGCGACGGGACCGGGAGCGCTGCTGGGCTCGCTGCTCGCCGCCCGGCTGCCGGCCCGGTTCGGCCACGGCCCGGTGCTCGTGTCGGCGGCGGTACTCGGCGACGGCGTGATGCTGTGCGTGCCCGCGCTGCACGGGCCCGCCGGGGTGACGGTCCCTTCGCTCATCGCGGTCAACCTCGTGTTCGGGGCCTTTGGCCAGTTGGTGAACGTCACGGTCATGGCCGTGCGGGAGGCCGTCACCCCGGACGGGATGCAGGGCCGCGTGGCAGCGACGATCACCTTCGCCGGCATGGGCCTCACCCCGGTCGGCTCGCTGCTCGGCGGTTTCCTCGCGCAGGAGTGGGCGCCGCGCACGGCTCTCCTGGTGACGACCGCGGGGCTGATGGTGTCCCCCGCCCTGATGGCCCTGTCCCCGCTCGCCCGCCTGGGCCGGACCCTTCCGGCCCCGGGCACGCACCGTTGCGGACCACGTCGCAGCGCCCCGGAACGGGGGAGTGCCCGGGGCGCTGCTGCATGTGGTGCGGCGGTTGGTCTGCTCCTAGCTTTGACCCTCGTACTGTCGTTCTGCTGATGTCCGGCTGATGTAGCACTGATGCCACGACGTCCCCGTCAGGGAACCAGGACCAGCCGGCCGCGGATGCCGCCCTCGGCCAGTCGGCGGTGGGCCTGCGCCGCCTCGTGGAGGGGCAGGGTGTCGGCCACCCGCACGGTGAGCTGCCCCGTCCCGGCCAGTGAGGAGAGCCGGGCGAGGGCATCGGCGTCCGCTGCGATCCACTGCTCGGCCACGGTGATACCGCGCAGCGGTACCGGCGCGGCACCGCCGACGACCGAGACGAAGGCGCCTCGGTTGCGTACGGCGCCCAGCGCCGGGATCCCGACCACGGCGGCGTCCAGGGCGGCGTCCACACCGCCCGGGACCAGCGCGCGAACGGCCTCGGCGAGGTCGGCCGAGCGGGGCACGAACCACCGGGCACCCGCCGCCCGGACGAACGCCTCGTCCCCGGCCGCGGCGCTTGCCACCACCCGCAGCCCGCGCAGGGCGGCCAGCTCCACCGCGTAACCGCCCACCGCACCCGCGGCACCGGTCACCAGCAGGGTCGCGCCCGGCTCCGGGTCGAGCAGGTCAAGGGACTGGAGGGCGGTGAGTCCGTTCAGCGGCAGCGTCGCGGCCTCGACGGCCGAGAGCCCGGCGGGCGCCGTCGCGACCGCGGTGGCGTCCAGCACGACGAATTCCGCGTAGGTGCCGAGCGAGAGGTCGAGCCTGTCCCGTACCCCGATCACCCGGTCGCCCGGGGAGAACGTCATCACCCCCGGACCGACCTCGTCGACCCGGCCCGCGACGTCCCAGCCCAGGCCGATGACCTCCCTGGGCGACATCAGTCCCGCCGAGAGGAGATTCCCGGAGCGGGTGGCCGCGTCTACCGGATTGACCGCGGCTGCTTCGACCCGCACCCGTACCTGCCCGGCTCCGGTGGCCGGCACCGGCACATCCACCAGCTCCAGCGCCTCCGGTCCGCCCACTGCCCGTACCACGATCGCGCGCACGCGCCGCCCCTTTCCTCGGTCCCTCGGTCCCTTGGCTTTCGATCAACGGGCGCGACCCTAGGGGGAGTTACTCTCCATGAGGAAGAAGGCACTTCAAGGTGCCCAGGGAACGCGAGGAGAGTCATGGCAACGCGAGCCGAGGCACGTGCCGAATACGACGCCTACCTCGCCGAGTGCCCCGCGAGGCACCTGCTGGACCGCATCAGCAACAAGTGGGTCAGCCTGATCGTCAACGCCCTCGCCGAGGGGCCGCAGCGCTACACCGAGCTGTCCCGGAGGCTGGTGAGCGTCAGTCAGAAGATGCTCACCCAGAGCCTGCGCAACCTGGAACGGGACGGTCTGCTCACCCGGACCGTCACACCGTCGGTGCCGGTCCGGGTCGACTACGCCCTCACTCCTCTCGGGGAGAGCCTGGTTCCGGTGATGCGGGCGATCAAGGCGTGGGCGGAGGAGAGCATGGACGAGGTCCGGGCCGCCCGGTCCGGCTATGACGGGGAGGCCTGACGCGACGGCCGGACCCGGAGGCCGGACCCGGGGCCTGACGCCACGGTCTGACCCTGGGATGCTCATCCGCGGTCCGCATGGGGCGTGGCCGCGTCGCCCGAAGCAGGTTCGGGGTTCGTGTACAGGATCTCGCGGGCCTGCTCCGCGGCGCGGGCGATGCTCTCGCCGACGAAGTCGACGAAGCGGGCGATGTTCTCCAGGCGCACGGCTGCCGGGGTGTCGGGGCCGAGGACGCCGACCCCTTGCCGGGCGGTCCGGGCGAGCTGGGCGTTGGCCCGCGCGGCGGCGATCATCGACCGGTACCAGACCTCGTCGTCGACGAGGTAGCGCTCGCGGCGGCGTTCGTCCCGTTCGCGGCTGATGAGGCCCTGGCTTTCGAGGTACGCCATCGCTTTGGAGATGGACGCCGGGCTGACCTGGAGGCGCTGGACGAGCTCGGACGCGGTGAGGCTGCCCGCGTCGCTGGTGAGCAGGCAGGTCAGCACCCGGGCCATCATCTGGGGCAGGCCCTGCTGCATCAGGAGGGTGGTGAACACCTCCTCGTACTCGCGCACGGCCTCGGTGTCGCGTCCGTTGGCCTGCTCGGGCGGCTGCGGCCCGCGAGGGGTGGCCTGCCTTCGCCGGTGGGCGCGGCGTTCGGTGGCGCGGTGGGCCAGGTCGGCGCGGTAGGCGGTGGGGCCGCCGTTACGCATCACCTCGCGCGTGATCGTCGAGGTGGGGCGGTCCAGGCGTCTGGCGATCTCCGCGTAGGCGAGCCCGTCGGCCACCCCCAGCGCGATCTGCTGGCGTTCCTGCTGGGTGAGTCTGCCTCCCGGCACCGCGATCTCCCTTCACGCTTCCTCGATGCCCCCAGCATAGCGTTCACTCTCCATTCAATGCAACGAACGGGGTGGCTGACGTTGCATTAAAAGCGGAATCGTTGCAACGATAATTGGCCCTTCACCTGCACTGATGCTTATCGAGTGCAACAAGCTTGTTGCCCGATCCTTGAACGCAACGTAGCGTTTGCGATGTCAGAAACGACGAACGCAAAAGGAGAGCACGATGCAGAACTTCGACACCGCCACCCCGATCTCCGCCGTCCTGGACATCCCCGCCGGGCGCGTGCAGTTCATCGCCGCCGACCGGACCGACACCACCGTCGAGGTCCTGCCGGCGAGCGCCTCGAAGAGCCGCGACGTGAAGGCGGCGGAGCAGGCCGAGGTCGCCTACGCCGACGGCGTTCTGCGGATCGGCGCCCCGGCGGCGAAGAACCAGTACTTCGGCCCCTCCGGATCCATCGAGGTCACCGTCCAACTGCCGGCCGGATCCCGGGTCGAGGTGAAGTCGTCCTGCGCCGAGTTCCGGGGCGTCGGACGGTTCGGCGACGTCGCCTTCGAGGGCGCGCAGGGTGCGATCAAGGTCGACGAGGCCGCGGGCGTCCGTGTCACCACCTCCGGTGGCGACGTGTCGATCGGCCGTCTGGGCGGCCCGGCGGAGATCAGCACCGGACGCGGTGACATCCGGATCGCCGAGGCAGTGTGCGGCGCGGTCGTGCTGCGCACGCAGATGGGCGACGTGTCGGTCGGAGCCGCCGCCGGGGTCTCCGCCTCCCTGGACGCGGGCACCGGCTACGGCCGGATCCACAACGCGCTCAAGAACACCGACGGCGACGCCGGCCTGAACATCCACGCGACCACCGACCACGGCAACATCGACGCCCGCAGCCTCTGAAAGCACCGTCCCCGATCCACTTCCAGCCCGGAGAAAGAGGAACCATGACCACCATCGAGCAGTCCGCCTGGACCGGCATGGTGCCGGTGGACGACACAGCCCTGGCCGTCACAGACACCGGCGGTCCCGGAATCCCCGTGCTCTACCTCAACGGTCAGTTCGCCACTCAGGGTTACTGGCGGCGGACCATCGCCGAACTGGGCACGGGATGGCGGCACATCACCTACGACGAGCGGGCGCGCGGCAGGAAATCGAAGCGTTCGGCGGACTACTCCTTCGCCGCCGCCGTGAGGGACGTCGATGCAGTTCTCGCGGCCAGGGGAGTGGACCGGGCGCTGGTGGTGGGCTGGTCCTACGGAGCGTTCGTCGCGGCGCACTGGGCCGGCCGGAACCCGGACCGCGCCCAGGGCGCGGTCCTGGTCGACGGCGCCTTCCCGCACGACTGGCTCGACGAGGCCATGGAGCAGCGGATCCGGAAGCTGTTCCGGCGGATGGGCTGGTTCACACCGCTGCTGCGCCCGACGGGCCTGACTCCGCGGATGACCGCCGAGCAGCAGGCGAACAGCAACATCGAGCTCGGCAGGCTCTCCCGCGAGCGCGAGCTGGGCCCCGTGCTGGACGGCATCACCGTTCCGGTGCGGTACGTGGTCGCTTCGGGAACGTCGCTGGGAAGCCGCGGTGACGAGCAGGAGCGGATTCGGGCCAGCCTCGACGGGGTGACCGCCCGCAACCCGAACATCAGGATCAGTGCGAAGGTCGCCAGCAATCATGGCGCGATCCTGAGGAAGGACTTTCTGGCCATCGCCGATGCCGTACGCGAAACCAAGTCGATCGGCCGCCCCACGGCGCCCTGACCGTGACCGGCCAACGAGCACCTGGACCGGCCGATGACGCCCTGACCGGTCCAGGTGCGGGTGGCAGTCGATGTGCTCCCGGCTCGATGCGCACTTGATGGACGAAATATTCGTATACCAATACCTGTACAGCGAGAGATTCATTGGGGGAATTCCGGACGAATGATGCAATGGACTCGCGAGAGCCTTGCCCGGCCCGCCGCGTTGGTATACAAACTGGTTTCCGTTTGCATCCCGCGTCAAGCCGAAGGAGTCCCATGACGCCCCCTCCCTCCACGCCGTCCCGACGCGGTGTCCTCGCGGGCGCCGCATCCCTGGCGGGTGCCGGTATCGCCATGTCCGCCGGTATTTCGCCCGCGGTGGCCGACCCCCGCGGCGATTCGCGCCGTGAGCCCCGCAACGCGGTGGTCTTCCGCGACGTGCGGCCCATGGGTGCCGCGAAGCCGGTGGACCTCACGGTTGTCGACGGCCGCATCACGCGCGACCCGGCGCCCCGGGGCGCCAAGGTGATCGACGGCGGCGGGCGCATCGCCCTGCCGTCCCTGGTCGACGCGCACATCCACCCCGACAAGACGACGTGGGGCGGTGAATGGGTGTCGCGCAAGCCGGCCGACACCATCGCCGAACTCGCCCAGCAGGACGCGGAGTTGTTCCGCAGCCAGCGCCGACCGGTGTCCGAGCGCGCGTACGCGCTCATGTCGCACGCCGTGACCCGCGGTACGCGCGCCATGCGGGCGCACGCCGACATCGCCCCGGCCTACGGCCTGGCCTCCGTGGAAGGCGTGGGGCAGGCGCGCGAACGGCTCAAGCACGCGCTCGACGTACAGATCGTGGCCTTCCCGCAGCACGGCGTCATCCGCACCCCCGGCACCGCGGAACTGCTCAGGGATGCCGCCCGCAGCGGACTCGTCGACATGGTCGGCGGACTCGACCCGATCAGCTTCGACCACGCCATGGACGAGCAGCTGGACCTGCTCTTCGGTCTCGCGGACCGGTACGGCGTCGGCATCGACATCCACCTCCACGACCGGGGTGTGAACGGCACGACGGTGCTGCGCGCCATCATCGACCGCACCCGGGCCCTGTCCCTCAACGGGAAGGTGACCGTCAGTCATGTCTTCTGCCTGCCCGGCCTCTCCGACGCCGAACTGGCGAAGACCGCCGCGGACCTGAGCGATCTGGACATCGCCCTGACCACCGTGGCGCCCAGCGCGTCGCTGGTCCTGCCGATCGAGAAGCTGCGCGAGCACGGCGTACGGGTCGGGCTCGGCTCGGACGGGGTGCGTGACTCCTGGAGCCCCTTCGGCAACGCGGACATGTTCCACCGGACGCACCTGCTCGGCTGGGTCACGGACGTCCGCCTCGACAAGGAACTGTCCGCCTGTTACGAAGCCGGCGCGCACGGCGGTGCCGACGTCATGCGGCTGCCCCGCGCCGACCTCTCCCCGGGCTCGCCGGCCGACTTCGTCCTGCTCCACTCCGAGTGCCTGCCGCAGGTCGTGGTGGACATGCCCGCGCGCGACATGGTGGTGCACGGCGGACGCGTGGTCGCCCGCGACGGCCGACTGGCCTGACAGGTGCCGGTTCTCGGCTCCCGAGCCCGGACCGGGTGACCCGGGTGGCGTCCCGTCGCCCCAGCGTACGCATAAGGTGACGGGACGCCCCGGATCAGGACCGGGCGCCGGGACAGGCCGGGAAGGCACAAGGAGGACGGCACACGTGACGGCAGGCACCGGCCGGAAGGGCGACGGAGAACAGCCGTCCGCCCCGGCGACGCGCACCCCGCTGAGCGAGGTCGCGCGCCAGGCCGTCAGGGACCGCATCATCGACGGCAGCTACGCCCAGGGCACCCGGGTGGTGGAGCGCGAGATCGCCCAGGACCTCCAGATGTCGCGGGTGCCGGTGCGCGAGGCACTGCGGGCCCTGGTGGAGGAAGGGCTGCTCGACCTGTTGCCGCACAGCGGCGTACGGGTGCGCCGGCTGGAGCGCGCCGACGTCGAGTACCTGTACGACGTGTGGGAGCCGCTGGCCATCCAGGCGTCCCGCCTCGCCGCCCGCCGCGTGGCCCTGTCCGCACCGGGTGGGCACGGCGCCCTGGCGGAGCTGCGGGCCGTACTGGAACGGGCGGAGGCGGCCGCCTCGGCCGGGGACCGGACCCGGGAGAACGGTGCCGGGACCGCCTTCCACGAAGGGATCGTGGCCCTCGCCGACAACCCGCTGCTGGCCCAGCTCATGCAGAGGCTGAACGGTCAGCTGCGACTGCTCTTCGGCCTGAACACGGAACCCGCCCCCATGCGTGCCCAACACGGTGAGATGTACGAACGCATCGCCGCGGGAGACGCGGACGCGGCGGCGGCGATCACCCTTCTCCACGTACGCAAGAGCCGGGAGCTCGCACTGCGCGCGGTGACGGAGACGGGCCCGGACGTGGGCCGCTCGACCGAGGTGTGAGGGCCGAGGTGTGAGAGCCGGGGCGGAGGAGGTGCCGCATACGGCTACCCGCCCCACCATGCACGTCAGCCTGTACGGGCCGTACGGGACGGCTCTCAGCTCCTGCGTCGTCGGCCGCCCCGTGGTGACAGGCCGTCGGAGCCGGCCCGGAACCGGAGCCGGTACTCCGTCGGTGTGGTGTCCAGCGTCCGGCGGAACGCCCGGATGAGAGTGTCGGTCGTGCCGAACCCGCAGGTGGACGCGATGCGTTCGAGGGTGGCATCGGTGGATTCGAGCTGGTTGCGCGCCCTTTCGACGCGGACCGACTCGACGTACGCGCTCGGCGTCATGCCGAGCTCGGCCTTGAAGATCCGGGTGAGCTGCCGCTCGCCGACGTGGGCGAACGCGGCGAGGTCCGCGACGGTGAGCGGTGCGCCGATATTGCCCATGATGTGGTGGCGGAGGTCCTCGATGCGGCGTGTCGTGGAGACGGGTTCGAGGGGAACGCTGAACTGGCTCTGTCCGCTCGGCCGCTTCAGATACATCACGAGCTGCCGGGCCACGCGCAGCGCGACGGTCTCGCCGAAGTCGTCGGCGACGAGGGCGAGCGAAAGGTCGAGACAGGCGCTGATGCCCGCGCCGGTCCACACGTCGCCTTCGCGGATGAAGATCGGGTCCGCGTCGACCTCGACCTCGGGGTGGTCGGCGGCGAGTTGTTGCGCGGTCGACCAGTGGGTGGTGGCGCGCTTGCCGTCGAGCAGCCCGGCGGCGGCGAGGATGTGTGCTCCGACGCAGACGGAGGTGACCCTACGTGTCCTGGCGGCGAGTTTCTTCACCCACCCGACCACGGCGGGGTCGGTGAGGGCGTGCACCCGGCGCCGGCCGTCGACCTCGACCGACCCGGGCACCAGGAGGGTGTCGATGCTCCTCGTGGACACCTCGTGGAACGTGGCGTCGGGGAGGATGCGCACGCCGGCGGAGGTGGTGACGGGGGCCATGGTCTCGGCGGCGAGGACGACGGTGTAACCCGCCTCGTCGTCCGTCTCGCGCCGCAGGAGGGCGAACACCTCCGGCGGTCCGGTGACGTCGAGCAGGTCGACACCTTCGAAGAGGACGATGACGACGAGCCGTTCGACGGCGCTCATGGGGTCTCCGCGTTCATGGGGTCCGTGTCCGGCCGGCCCTCGGCCCGGCCGGAATCTGCGATCTGCGATGTCGGTATCTGCATGTTAGATGGCATTGCCGACATGCTCCGGCCGACCGTAGCGTTCTGGAGTCGGCTCACCGCGTCGGTGGGCGACAGATCCTGGCCCGATGCGCGGCACGCGATGCGGCACAAGACCCGAGGTGGTAATTCCATGGCTACGACGACTCTGCGCGAACTCAACGGCTTCGACGAGACGCCCGCGTCGCTCGCCGATTCGACCCTGATCCTGGTCGACTACCAGAACACCTACGTCGGTGGCGTGATGGAGCTGGAGGGCTGGCAGGCCGCGCTCGACTCGGCCGCCGAACTGCTGGGCCGGGCCCGCGAGGCGGGCACGAAGGTCATCCACGTCATCAACGACGGCGGCGAGGGCACCCCGTACGACATCCGTGCGGAGATCGGCCGGATCCACCCGAGCGTGGCGCCCATCGAGGGCGAGCCCGTCGTCGTGAAGAAGGCCCCGAACGCCTTCGTCGACACCGACCTGGCCGAGCACGTGGACGCCGCCGGCAACAAGGACGTCATCGTCGCGGGCTTCATGACGCACATGTGCGTGACGTTCACGACCGAGGGCGCGTTCCTGCGGGGAAACCGGCCCACCGTGGTAGCCGACGCCTGCGCGACGCGCCCGCTGCGTTCGGTGGGCACCGAGCTGACCGCCGACCAGATCCATCGCAGCGCGCTCGCCACGGTCTCCGACCTCTACGGGGTCGTCGTCGAGACCGGGAAGTCCCTGGTCTGAGTGCTGTGCCGGCCGCGACGGACCGCGGCCGGTGGAAATCCGGATGTGCCGGTCGAGCGGCCCGGGGCACACTGCACGGATGATCTCCGACGCGTCCCGGACACCGCAGGCAATGGCCATCCGCCACGTCGCGGGGCTTGCGTCGGGTCCTGCGCTGGACCCGGCGCTGCGGGTGACCCTCAACTTCCACCCGGACCGCCTGCTGCACGGCAAGCCGATCCTCGAAGCCCTGGCCCAAGACGGTGCCTACCGCTCCCAGTTCGTCACGGGGACCAGCAACGGCGGACTGACCGCGCATCCCGGCGGGGACCGGTGGCGCTGGGAGAGCCGGATCTTCGGCGGGGCGTACGACGCGGCGTCCGCTCATGAGCGACCCGTCTACGGGGCGTTGAACTTCCGCCGCAAGCCGGTCGGAGGTGCACCGCGGTTCGGCTCCGCCCACTTCCGGCTGACCGCACGGACCCTGGCGCGCACCACGTTCTGCTACCCGGACAGCTTCCTCGAACCCTCGGACTTCGGTGTCGCGGCCCGCATGAGGCTCGTGGCCCTTGCCCTGGCCGACAGCCAGGACGAGCTCGACGACTACGTCGAGGCCCAGGTGCACGGACCGGTCCTGCTGGACCGTCATGTGGAGGCGCTGGTTCTGGACCCGTGCTACCGGGGCACGGCTGTCGAGGCCGCGGCACGACGTCTCGGCTGCCCCGTCGAGTGGCACCCGGGTTTCCGCCTCGGGGTCGAGACGCTTCGCCTGCACCCCGGCTACCGGGGTCAGGAGTACGTCGAGCTGGGCACGCGGATCGCCGTCGGCGGCGTACTCGATCCCCGCATAGTCGGGGACGCGGCACGCGACGGACGCCACGACCCCCAGGCGGTCAAGAAGGTGTGGCACTGCCTGGCCCGCTTCGGGTCCCCCGGTGCGGGTGGTGCCGGCGGGGCGACGGTTGCCCTGTGACGAGACCTTCACGGCTGTGTCCCGGCTGTGTGCCATCCGTCGGTCGGCCGAAAATCGATGGCTAGCCTGGCGGCGCTCAAGGGGTCCCTGGGGGACGTCGGAACAGCCGGACGGAAGTGGGAACAGACATGGGCGGTCGTGACGGGCGCGTGGTGTCACGCAGGCGAATACTCGGGCTGGCCGGGACCGGGCTGGGGCTGGCCGTGTTCGGGGCCGGTGTCGTGGGGTGCGGTCCCGAGGAGGAAGCGGATGTCCGGGGCGGGGGTTCGAAGCCGGGCGGGGGCAGGAGCGGTGACACTTTCACCACCCCGCCGCCGGGCACCGCGCCCGAGCCGCTGTGGCGGGCGGCTGCCGCGAACACCAGCCTGTCCGGCAACGAGGCGCTCGCGGTGATCGGGAACGTGGCCCTGGTGTCGGGCGACCCGCTGGTGGGACGGGACATGGCCACCGGCAAGGAGAAGTGGTCGCGCCGCGGCGTCACCACACCCGGTGCCAAGCTCGTCCTCGGCGGCGGCACGCTCTACCTCGCCAGCGCCGAGTACGACGGCGACGTGGTGGGACTGGATCCGGCGACCGGCAAGGAGACCTGGCGCAGCCGCCTGGGCAAGCAGTACGAGCAGCCGCGCCCGATCGCGGCCGACGACCGCCATGTGTACGTGATCGCCGGCATCCTGGAGAAGGACTTCACGACGCCGAACAACGTGATCGCCGCGATCGACACCACGTCCGGCAGGATCGCCTGGCGCGAGCAGCGCGACGAGGGGACCGAGGAGTTCGGCATCACCGCCGCGGCCGTCGACGGGCGCCTGGTCTACACGGACTACCGGGAGAACGTGACCGTCCGCGACACGGCGACCGGCCGGCAGGTATGGACGAAGAAGATCAGCCGGTCCAACAACCGCCACTTCGCCATGCACAAGGATCTGGTGATCGTGGCGGACGGCCGGCGGCTGCGGGCCTTCGAACTGGCCGGGGGAAAGGAACGCTGGTCGCTGCGGACGGAGGAGTTCAGCTCGTTCAACGACCCGCACGTCCTGGACGGGGTGCTCTACGCGGCCGACAGCGCGCGCGGCCTGTGGGCGGTGGACCCCGGTACGGGCAAGCAGATCTGGCACAACGAGGACCTGCGGGAGTCGGCGACGCAGGCGTGGCAGTTCGCCAAGGTGAAAGGCACCCTGTACGGCGCGACCGAGTTCGACAAGGACGGCGGCGTGCACGCCTTCGACGTGGCGACCGGGAAGCTGCGCTGGACCTACAACGACAAGACCGGCGACATCCAGCAGTGGTACGTGGTGGCGGGGGGCGACCGGCTGGCAGTGATGCACGGGAAGCGGATCTACGCGCTCCCCGCCGTGTGATCCGGACCCCCCGGGCCGGAGCGCCCAGGGGCCGGGCCCATGGCTCCGAAGCACCTACATGTCTTCCCAGGCCATCGAGCTCATCCGCCAGCCGGTGGGCGTCCGTACGAACTGGACCGTCTTGCGGCCGGAGCCCTCGAACCGCTCGCCGTCGCGGATTCCGGACTTCCGGTATTCGCTGGACCGGTGCGCGACGGACCCGAGGACTTCGGTCCGCTCGGCGACCTCCCATTCGGAGAACTCGGTCAGCGTCCCGTCGGTGAGCATTTTCTCCCGGGGGCCGATGAAGGAGTCGAGGTCGTAGACCACCGGCTCGGCCCCGGCGCCACCGGTGTTCGCGATGATCGTCGCTTGCGGGATGAACACCTCACGGACGGCGTCGAGGTTCGGCCGGCTGCCGCCGGTGTTGGTGAACGCGCCGAGGAAGGCGTGCATCAGCCGGTCGAGTTCGGCCTTGACGTCGGACGCGGCTTCGGCTTCGGGTTCAGCCTTGGCTTCCTCCGAGGGCCACTCCTCGGAGAGGACCGACCAGACCTCGATGTCGCGCCGCTCGCCCCGGTACTCGGTGTGCTTGCGCAGCACCCCGTCACGGGTCATCCCGAGCCGGCGCGCGACCTCGACGCTCCGGGTGTTGCCCGCCGCGACCCACCATTCGACCCGGCTCATCCCGCGCTCCGCGAAAGCCCAGTCGATCAACGCCTCGCACGCCCGGGTCACCAGCCCCCGGCCCTCCCCGGCGGCCTCCAGCCAGCAGCCGACCTCGCACACTCCGGAGGCGCTGTCGAAGCGCGTGAACATGACGCCGCCGACGAGCGTGCCGTCCAGCCAGATCCCGTAGATCCGGGCGGCGTCCTGGGCCTGCTTGTCGGCGTAGCGCTGGAGGACGGCGGTGGCGGAGGCGCGGTCCGTGCTGAAGGTCGCCCAGGGTATCCAGGGGTCCACATGGGGCCGTGCACGGTCGATGTGGGCGAGGAACTCCGGCGCGTGCCAGGGTTCCAGAGGGCGGAGTCGAGCGGTGTCGCCGAGCGGCAGTGTGAACACGGATACCTCGTCCCTGGGTACGTAACAAGCGTTCGGTACGTAAGGTAGCAGCATGCCGCCCGCACCCGGAGACCGTGAAGCCCGCCGCGACGATGTGTCCCGGGCGGTGTGGGACGTACTCGCCGACAAGGGGTTCGGCGGGCTGACGCTGCGTGCCGTCGCAGCAGCGATGGGCGTCTCGACCGGGATGCTCATGCACTACTTCCCGACCAAGCGGGCCTTGATCGCGCATGCCCTGGACCTGCTGGAGAAGCGCACCGCGGAACGTCCGCGCCGCGAGCGTCCGGCCGAGGGCCTGGCCACCGTGCGGGCCATGCTGCTGGACATCCTGCCGCTGACCGAGGGCGACACCGCCCGCAACCGCATCTGGGTCAGCTCCTGGGATCTGGCCCTCGCCGACGACGGGCTGGCCACGGACCAGGCCGGCCGCTACACCCGGCTGCGCTCGACGCTCAGTCCGCACTTCGAGGCCGCGCGGGGTCTGGGCGAAGTCCCCGAAGCCGCCGACCCGGAGCAACTCGCCGCCACGGCGGTCGCGTTCACCCACGGGCTCGTCGTCCAGGCCCTCTTCGACCCCGGCCGTTTCCCCGAGGACGTACAGATCGCCATGCTCGACGGCTTCCTCGCCTCGGTCGCACCGCTCGGGCCCGCACGGCGATGAGCCCATGCCCGGTGGTTCCGGGCGCGCGCATCGAGCTATAGGTCGTCGACGCCCTCGCCGTCGCGCAGCTTCCGCCAGATGCGGGTGCGGTGCAGCGCGTAGAGGGCGATGAGCAGGAACACCGCCTGCAGTCCCACGGCGAGCAGCCAGAAGACGTCCCTGCTCTCCAGCTCGTCGGTCAAGTAGCTGAAGTTCATGCCGAAGAACCCGGTCAGGAAGGTCAGCGGCAGAAAGATCGTCGACACGATCGCCAGCCGGTTGATCACGCTGTTCTGTTCGCCCGACACCAGTGAGGAGTAACTGGCGAAGGCGCGGCGGGCGGAGTCCTGCAGCGACTCGATGTCCGTGAGCACCAGCCTCGCCGTGTGCTGGTAGTCGCGGGCGAGCTTCTGGCGCTCCTCGGGGAACCCGGGGTTCATCATCCGGCGTGTGAAGATCTCGTCCGTCACCTGGAGGTAGGGCAGCAGCGCGTGGTGCAGGAGCGCCCCGCGCCGACGTAGCTGCGCCAGACGGTAGACGTGCTGGGGGACCCGGTGCTGGAACATCTCGTCCTCCAGGTCCTCCACCTCCAGCAGGGCCTGCACGGCGGACCTGCGGAAGGTGTCCAGGGCTTCCTCCAGCAGCAGGAACAGCATGGCCACGCTGTCGGGCGGCCTTTCGCGCGGCAACCTGGCGATGAGGCTCCTGATCGGTTCGGTCGGACCCCGGTGCACCGTGATCAGGTACCGCTCGGTCACGAAGGCGTGGACATGCGTGATTCGGGCCGCCTGGACCATCGGCACGACGAACGCGGCGCTGTCCCCGAGGAACTCGACCCGCGCGGATTCGCCCGCCCTGCCGAGCCACGCCACGTCCTCGGTCTCCAGCCCGAGCAGGTGGGCGACCGGCTGTTCGCCGGGCGGTACCTCCTCGGGCAGCTCGATGTCCACGAGCAGGAAACGGGATGTCGCCAGTCGCTCACGTGCCTCCGACACATGGGCGTGGGTGACGGTGCCTTCCGGCATCGACACCATCGATACGATCATCGTCCCTCGCCGAATCCGTATTCCGCCCGCCTTCGGACCCATCTTCGGGGCGGGAAGCACGCCGGGCCGGACGTACGCGCCGACCACGAGGATGACGCGGACCACGGGAATGACGCGGACCACGGACCGACTCCCGCCCGCGCAACCACCGCTTCCCACCCGGCGGACGGGCGTCCGGGCTGTTCGAGGGAACGGCCTGTGTCGTGCGGGGAGGTGCGGGCGTCCCGGCTCCTACGGTCGCCGGTATGACGTACGTATCGCAGGAGGAGTCCCGGCCGAGCCGGCGCACCGCGCTCACCGGACTCACCGGGCTCGTCGGTTGGGGCGGGGCCGCGCTGGCCGCCGGTTGCACTCCCGCGAACAGAGCCCCCTCCGCGCAAGGGCCCTCGCCCGCGCCCACGGCGTCGGCCACCCGTTCGCCGGCCGGCACCACACCCGGGGCGATGACGCTCTTCCAGGACCCGGCGTTCAATTTCAACGGCCTGTGGGCCCTCGGCGGGGCGGGGTTCGGCGGCAGCGAGGTGGGCGAGGTGCTCACCGCCGTGAACACGATCAACAAGGCCGGCCTCTCCGCGCAGACGTACGTCGAGACCTTCAAGAAGCTCGGCGACCGGCTGATGGGGGCACCCCGGGGCAGCCGGCCCGACCGGCGGACCAGGCGCTTCCGTGCACTGCGCGCCGCGCAGTACTACGCCCAGGCGCTGTTCTTCGTACTCGGCTCCGACGCGCCCGCCGGCGAGGAGCAGCTGTACAAGTCGGGGCGCGGCGCCTGGGACACGTTCTGCGAGCTGTCCGACCCGGCGCCGGTGACGTCGGACGTTCCGTACGGGCAGACCCCGCTGCCGGTGTGGTTCTTCCGCCCCGACGACTCCGGCAAGCAGCGCCCCACCATGATCCTCACCAACGGCAGCGACGGGCAGAACGTCGACATGTGGGCCTACGGTGTCGCGGCCGCGCTGGAACGTGACTGGAACGCCCTCGTGTACGACGGGCCGGGCCAGGGGCAGTTGCTCTTCGTGAACCGTGTGGTCTTCACGCCGCGCTGGGAGACGGTGGTCACCCCGCTCGTCGACTGGCTGGTCGCCCGTTCCGACGTGGACGCCGACCGGATCGTCCTGACCGGGCTGAGCATGGCGGGCAACCTGGCTCCCCGTGCCGCGGCCTTCGAGAAGCGGATCGCCGCTCTGGTGGCGATGCCCGGATGCCTGGAACCCTGGCTGGGCTTCCCGCCGGAGATCCGGAAGATCCTCGCCCCGAGCAAGGCGGAGACCAACGACATCTGGAACAAGGAGGTCGTCCCCGGACTGTCCGCAGCCGATGCGGCGACGATGAAGAAACGCTTCGAACCCTTCTCCGTACCGGCGATGCTCGCCGCCCGCGAGGGCAAGGTCTTCACCGACTTCTACACCCCCGCCAAACGCATCGAGTCACTGACGCTCACGAGCGTCGTGGACCGCATCACGATGCCGACCCTGGTCCTCGACTACGAGTACGAGCAGTTCTATCCCGGACAGCCGCGCCGGATGTTCGACAGGCTGACGTCCCCCAAGGACTACGTGAGACTCACCGCGGCCACCGGAGCGCAGCTGCACTGTTCCCCGATGGCTCCGCAGCAGCACTGCGATGTCGTCTTCACTGGTTGCAGGAGAAGCTGCCGGGGCGCTGACAGCGGTGGGCGCGCCCAGGGCCGAGGCCCGGAGCACGCCCACTCCCCGGTGTCAGACGACGACGAGATGCTTGGGGGCCGCGTCCCGGTCGAGGTTGCGGAACAGCTTCTTGATGTCCTCCGGGGCGAGCTTGATGCAGCCCGCGGACTTGTAGTCGCCCACGCCGTCCCAGCGCCTGCTCTCGGTGCTGCCCTGCCCTCCGGTACGGGTCATCTCGCTGTGGATGAAGAGTTCCGTGCGCGTGGTCCGGCCGTTCTTGCACGTCTTGTTGCTCAGGGGGATGGCATAGCCCTTGATGAGGTTGCCGTTGTAGCGGGTCTGACGGGCGCCGACGGTGTAGGTGCCCGCGGGCAGCCATCCCTTGGCCGAGGCGCACTCGTCGCGCCCCTTGGCGTGGTTGCGGCCGAGTCCGGAGCCGGCGCGGGACACGGCCTGCGTCTTGTTGTCGCGTACCACCAGCAGCCGGGAGTTCTGCGGGTCGGCGGAGTTCCGTACGAACTTCAAGGTGGTGACGGCGGCGGCAGCAGCCGGCCGGCCGCCGGCCGCGGGGCGGCCTGACCGCTCGGGGCGGTGACGGCGGCAACGGTCATCAGGTCCATGGCACTCAGACCGATGGCGGCGGCACGGACACGCAGGGGAGAGGCAGAGGCTGAGGTAGAGGTTGAGGTTGCGGACATGGGTGACTGCTCCTTCGACGGGTGGTGGAGCGGCAGGCCCCGGGCGTCCGGGGCGCCGTGGACCAACCATGAGCCCTCGGGGAGGCGGTACGGAACGCCCGGCGGCGATGCGCCGATGGGCGGTCGTACATGCCCTCATGCGCACCCCATGCACCGCTCCGACCTGCGCTTATGCATGCCGGATGAATATCGGACGCGGTGCGGTCGAGCCGTGGGCAGGCAGTGGGCACGGGGCGGGTCCGGAGCGGGAGCAGGACCGCGCACCCGGTGCCGGGCATCTCGGGTTCGAGTCGATTCCGCTCTGCTGTCGGTGGGCGCGGCGCAGGCGTGGGATCTTCGATACGGTCCCGCGAGGGCGAGGCCGGCCCGACGCGGGTGGCGTGGCGGGTGTCCGAGCGGGGTGGGGTGGCTGTGAGGGTTCTGGGTGGCCGTTACGAGTTGGTCGCGTTCATCGGCCGGGGAGGAATGGGGGAGGTCTGGGAGGGGCACGACCGTGTGATCGAGCGCCGCGTCGCGGTCAAGCTGCTGCCGCACGACCGGCGGGACACCTCCGGCGCGGAGCTGTTCTTCCGCGAGGCGCGGACCGCGGGCGGTCTGAGCCACGCGGGCGTGGTGACGATCTTCGACCTGGGGCAGGACCCCGACGACGGCACCCTTTATCTGGTGATGGAGTTCCTCGCCGGACGGGACCTGGACACAGTGCTCCGCGAGGACGGTCTGCCCGAGGTGGCCGCCGCCGTGGACTGGGTGGCCCAGACCGCCGAGGCGTTACAGGCCGCGCATACCGCCGGGGTGGTGCACCGGGACCTGAAACCGGCGAACCTCATGCTCACCCGGGGCGGCCGGGTGAAGGTCCTCGACTTCGGGATCGCCCGATACATAGCGTCCACGCACAAGTCGAGCAAGGTCATCGGCACGCTGGCCTACATGCCCCCCGAGCGTTTCGGGGACCACCCGGCGGACGCCCGCTCGGATTTGTACTCGCTGGGCTGTGTGCTCCATGAGCTGCTCACCGGTAAGGCTCCTTTCCAGGCCACCGACCCGGTCGCGCTGATGGCCGCACACCTGAACAGCGTCCCCGAACCACCGGGCCGGACGCGGCCCGGTGTTCCCGCCGCACTCGACGACCTCGTCATGGCCCTGCTGGCCAAGAACCCCGACGACCGTCCCGCGGCTGCGGCCGAGGTCCACGAACGCCTTCGCGAACGCTCCGCCGAGACCTTGGCCCCGCCTCCGACCCCGGCCCCCGTGGCCGCGCCCCGTCCGCCCGACACGGACGCGAACTCCGGCACCACGGCCCTGGCCACGGTCACCGCCACAGCACCCGATGCCGTCCCACCCCCCGAGCCGGGTCCGGGCCCGTCCACAGGCACACCGGCGCCGACGAGGGCCCTCAGCCGCCGCATGGCGCTGCGGCTCGGCATCGGCGCCGCCGCCGGTGCCGGAATCGCCGCCGCCTTCACCCTGTTCGACCAGAACGCCTCCGACCACGAATCCCCCGGCGCCACCTCCGGCGACGCCGCCTCGCTCCGGTGGCGGTATACCACCGGCGACGCGGTCACGTCGTCCCCGACGGTGGCCGGCGGAGTCGTGTACATCGGTAGCGACGACAAGAACGTGTACGCCCTGGACGCGGCCACCGGGAAGAAGAAATGGGCCTACGCCACCGGCCGCAAGGTCGAAGCAGCGCCGACGGTGGCCGGCGGAGTCCTGTACGCCGGCAGCCTCGACAGCAGCGTGTACGCCCTGGACGCGGCCACCGGCAAGAAGAAGTGGGCCTACGCCGCCGGTCACGCGGTCCGCTCGGCGCCGACGGTGGCCGACAGGGTCGTGTACGTCGGCAGCGACAGCGGCGTCCTCGCCCTGGACACGGCGACCGGGGACCAGAAGTGGCGCTTCGACACCCTCGGCGGCAGTCTCTTCTCGTCCCCGGCGGTGGCAGGCGGGGACGTGTACGTCGGCAACATCCACTCCGTGTACGCCCTGGACGCGGCCACCGGGGCCAGGAAATGGATCTTCGGCACCGGATCCGAGGGCACCTATTCGTCGCCGATGGTGGTGGACGGGGTCGTGTACGTCAGCAGCGTCCACTCCGTGTACGCCCTGGACGCCGCCACCGGCCGACAGAAATGGGTCCACGGCATCGAGTCCAATCAATTCAGCGGCTGCTCGGCACCGGCGGTCGTCGATGGAGCCGTGTTCGTCGGCAACTACGACAGCGCGGGAGACAGCTGGCAGGGCAGGGTATTCGCCCTGGACGCGGCCACCGGCAGGAAGAAATGGGAGTTCGACGCCGGCGACGCGGTCACGTCGTCCCCGACGGTGGCCGGCGGGGTCGTGTACATCGGTAGCGACGACAAGAACGTGTACGCCCTGGACGCGGCCACCGGGAAGAGGAAATGGGCGTACGCCACCGGCGACTTGGTCAAGTCGTCCCCGACGGTGGCCGCTGGAGTCGTGTACGTGGGCAGCGACGACAAGAACGTGTACGCCCTCGGAGCCACCACCGCCAAAGACGGCCGGGCGCAGCCGCGTTCGGACTGATCACCGCTGCTACGGTTCGTACCCATGCCCACCATGACACTGCAGATTCCCACCGAAGACGGCCAGGCCGACGCGTTCGCCGCCTACCCCGACGGTGGCGGGCAGCACCCCGGAGTGCTGCTGTACATGGACATCTTCGGAGTGCGTCCGGTGCTTGAGGAGATGGCCCGCGAACTGGCCGGCCACGGGTACTACGTGCTCGTCCCCAACGTCTTCTACCGGAACGGCACGGCACCGGTGGTCGAACTTCCCGAGCACATCGGAGCAGAGGCCCGGCCCACGGTGTTCAGCCGACTGAAGCCCCTGATGGAGCAGCACACCCCCGAACGCGTCCTGCGTGACGCCGACGCCTACCTCGGCTTCCTCGCCGACCGGCCCGAGGTCGGCGCCGGACCGGTCGCCACGATCGGCTACTGCATGGGGGCCGCCCTGGCGATGCGCACCGCGGCGGCCCACCCCGACCGGGTGGCCGCCGCCGCCGGATTCCACCCCAGCGCGCTGGTCACCGACGCGCCGGACAGCCCGCACCGCCTCGTCCCCGGGCTCAAGGCCCAGGTCCACCTCGGACTCGCCGAGGGCGACATGACGCCCGAGGCCATCAGTGAGTTCGAACAGGCCCTGGACGCCGCAGGCGTCGCCCACACCTGCGAGATCTACCCCGGCACCGTCCACGGCTTCACCATGGCCGACACCGCCGCCTTCGACCCCGCCGCACTGCAACGCCACTGGGACCGCCTCCTCCCCCTCCTCGACCGCACCCTGACCAAGGGCTGAGGCTCAGGCCCGGGGACGAGCGGCGCGGCCGGGCCGGGCGGGAATTGCGAGGTGCGGTTCGCGGAGCCGCGCCTAGCATGATCGTTATGGACATCTCCATTCACACGAGCTTCCTTCCGCACGACGACCCGGAAGAGTCCCTGGTCTTCTACCGCGACGTCCTCGGCTTCGAGGTACGCGGCGACGTGGGGCAGGGCAAGATGCGCTGGATCACGGTCGGTCCCGCCGATCAGCCCAGCACCTCCATCCTGCTGGCACCGCCCGCCGCCGACCCCGGGGTCACCGAGGACGAGCGCCGCACCATCGCCGAGATGATGGCCAAGGGCACGTACGGCTGGATCCTGCTGGCCACCCGCGACCTCGACGGCACCTTCGAGCAGGTGCGGGCCGCCGACGCCGAGGTCGTCCAGGAACCGACCGAGCAGCCGTACGGCATCCGCGACTGCGCCTTCCGCGACCCCGCGGGCAACCTGGTGCGCATCCAGGAAGTGCGTTGAGCCGTCCGGCGGCGGCCCGGACCGAACCGATCAGGAATCGAGAAGCACCGGTCGCCGGGCCGTAACTAGCGTGACGGACATGGCAACCATTGAAACCGTGACCCTTGAAGTGGCCGACCCCGCGGCCGCCGACCGCTTCCACGTCACCGCCTTCGGCCTGGACACCAGAATCCGCCTGCGCGCCTCGGAGGCCCCCACCACCGGCTTCCGAGGATTCACGCTCGCGCTCACGGTGTCCCAGCCGGCCGACGTGAACGGCTTCATCGACGCCGCACTCGACGCGGGTGCCACGTCGCTGAAGCCTGCCGCGAAGTCCTTCTGGGGCTACGGCGGCGTCGTGCAGGCCCCGGACGGGACGATCTGGAAGATCGCGACCTCGGCGAAGAAGGACACCGGCCCCGCCACCCGGAAGATCGACGAGATCGTGCTCCTGCTGGGAGTCGCGGACGTGATCGCGAGCAAGCGGTTCTACGTCGGCCGGGGCCTCGCCGTGGCGAAGAGCTTCAGCCGTGTGTACGTCGAGTTCGCGGCCGGGGAGAGCCCCGTCACCGGCGAGAGTCCCGTGAAGCTGGCGCTGTACCGGCGCCGCGCCCTGGCCAAGGACCTCGGCGTCTCTCCCGAGGGCACCGGAACGCACGGGCTCCTGATCGGCGGCGACGCCGGCTCGTTCACCGACCCGGACGGCTTCGCATGGGAGGCCGCCTCGCTGGCCGGTTCGGCCGATCACCGGGCGTGACTTCGACTGCCGGGGGCCTGCCCGCCGCGCCCCCCGCGTGGAAGGATGAGCCCCCATGTGGTCGCGACTCCCGTTCGGGGACGGATTACGGGCAGAGCTGGGCGCTCCCGGGCGCTCCCGGCGTCTGGAAAGCAGCCCGCGCTCACGTGTGTGGCGCGTGAAGCTGGCCGGGGGACCGGCGGTGGTGAAACAGATCGTCGGCGGTTCCGACGCCGAGGAACGGTACGCCCGCGAGCTGACCGCGTTGCGGCTCGCCGCCCGGTCCGACGCACCCGTGGTGCCCGCTCTGCTGGGCACCGATCCGGGCGAGCGGGTGATGGTCCTGGAGCAGCTGGACCACCGGCGCCCGTCCGGCGACTGGATCGTCGACTACGCCTCGGCACTGGCCCGGCTGCATGCCGTCGCCCGCCCCGAGGACGCCGGATCACTTCCCCGCTGGCAGGGTCCGGACCGGGCCGACGTCGAGTCCTTCCTCGGGCTGGCCGAGGCGCTCGGGGTCCCCGTCGCGGCTGTCGCGCCCGGTGTGTCCGGCGAGCTCGACGAGCTCGTGCACCGGCTCGACCGGGCCCCGGGGCACGCCCTTCTGCACGGGGATCCGTGCCCCGGCAACGACCTGCACACCGCCGACGGGGTCAGGTTCATCGACCTCGAACAGGCCTCGTTGGGCAGCGGACTGATGGAGCTCGCCTACCTGCGCATCGGCTTCCCGACGTGCTGGTGTGTCACCGCGGCCCCCGCCCCGCTGCTGGACCGGGCCGAGGCCGCCTACCGCACGGCATGGCACACCGCGACCGGCACCGAACTCCACGACGACCTCGCCGACGCGTGCGCGGGCTGGCTGCTGCGGGGCGACGCACTGGTTCAGAGGGCCCACCGGGGAACCACCGACCACCTGGCCCGGATCCCGGACCGGAACTGGAAGTGGGGCAACGCGACCGCCCGGCAGCGCCTCGTCCACCGGCTCGGAGTCGTCGGCCGGCTGACCGCCGACCGCGCCGACCTGTCGGGCCTGAGCAGGCTCAGCACGGACATGCGCCGCTGCATGCTCGCCCGCTGGCCCAGGCTCCGGCCGGTCCCGTCGAAGCGCCGGTAGACGACTTCTGCCCAGGTGGCCGTGTACACAGCCGCCCTCGGCAGCCGGGGCGCCGTGAGCGCTGCGAGCGTCATGAGCATACTGAGTATGCTCATGAAATGAAGATCATGATTCCGGGCCTCGTGAGCCTTGTGGCAGGGGCCGGGTTCGGCGCGGCCGTCTCGCTCGCCAACGCGCTCTCCTCGCCGTACACAACACTCGGCGCCCCACTGGCAGGCACTGTCTGGGGCAGTGCGGCCAAGGTGCTCAGCCTCCTGGTGGGGCTCGGCTGGGCGTGGGCCGCGCTGGCCGTGGTGATGGGGTGGCGGGCGAGGACATGGACGCGAGGTGCTGTGGCCGGGGCGGTGGTACTGGTCGCGGCCACGGCGGCGTACTACCCGACGGACGCGTCGGTACGGGGCGAACCACTCGCCCTGTACTGGCCGGAGATGCTCATGTGGTGGACGGCGAGCGTGCTGTTCGGCTCCGTCCTGGGCGTGGTGGGCGCTGCCATCGGGCGCCCCGGCGTGACCGGTCTGCTCGCCGGGCTGACGGTGCCCGTGGGTGGCGCCGCGCAGATGATCATGCTCCCGCCCCGGGCGGGCCTCGCTTTCGAGCGGGAAACCGTTCTGGCCGAGGCCCTCATCTGGACGGCCCTGGTGATCGGCGCCGGCTGGGCCGTCCACCGCTTCCGGGCCACCAGGAGCACGAGGGCCGACGGGCGGCCCGTCGGACGCGCGGGCGCGCCGGACCGGGGCAATACGCCTGGGGCGGTTCAGCGCCGGTGGTGACCGGCTCGGGCCTCGGCGGTGGTCTTCAGATCGCCCAGCCACCCGTCGAGGCCCTCGCGGAGGATCTTGGTCGCGGTGGGGACGTCCGCCTCGACCTGTTCTCCGGTGTGGGTCTCTTCGGTGCGTACGAGGACACCGCCGTCGACCTTGGTGAACTGCCATACGTGGACGCCGTCGATGCGTAGTCCCTCACCGGTCGCGGGGCCGGTCCAACGGATGCAGGAGTTGGGCTTGAGCTGCTCGACGGTCGAGGTGATGTCCAGGCTGGTGGCGGGCGTCGAGGGATTGGGGGGTACCGGGGTCGTCCACCGGAACGTCGAGCCCTTCCGGAGGGGGCCGTGGTCGAGGCGTTCCATGCTCTTGACCGGGGTCTGCCAGGACGGCCAGCGCTCGACGTCGGTCTGCAGCTTCCAGACGGTGCTCAGCGGCGCGTGGATCACGGTCTCGGTCCTGGCGTGGACTCGTGCCCTGGGATCGACGCCCTCTCCGCGGCAGGTGAGGGGCTTGTCGAGGCGAGGGGTCGCTCCGGTGGGCACGGCGGCGATGCCGAGGACACCGGCGACGGCGAGCGGGACGGTGAACAGGGCGGCGCGGTTGCTGGTGCTGCGGATCCGGGGCATGGCGTTCTCCTTGTCGGTGTGACGGTCTGACTGCGTGCCGGCATTCAAGAGCGCCGCCGCATTGAGCTATGACCTCTCGTGTTCGTTAGAAGTTGTAACGCGACATGGGTCGAGAGGTCAACAGGTTGCGTGATAGCCTCTAACTAAATCTTGAAGCTGTAGCTATGTGGGCGGGGAAGGTGGCAGACCATGACGGAGGCGAAGAAGGACAAGGCGGACGCGAAGACCCCGCGTGAGCGCTACCGCACCCAGGTGCGCGCGGAGGTCAAGGAACGTGCGTGGGAGCAGATCGCCACGGCGGGGGCGTCCGCGCTCTCCCTCAACGCCATCGCCAAGCAGATGGGCATGAGTGGACCCGCGCTCTACCGATACTTCGCCGGCCGTGACGAGCTGATCACCGAGCTCATCCGGGACGCCTACCGAAGCCTCGCCGACACCGTCGGCGCGGCCTCGGCCGCCGGTGCCGACCTGGCCGGACTGGCCCACGCCCTGCGCGGCTGGGCCCTGGAGGACCCTCAGCGGTACTTCCTCATCTACGGCACCCCCGTCCCCGGCTACCACGCGCCCGACGACATCACCGGCATCTCCAACGAGATCATGGCGACCCTCCTCGACGCCTGCACACCGCTCGCCCCGGACGCCCTGGACATCCCCGCGACACCGTTCCGCACCCATCTGGAAGACCACCGGGCCTGGGCCGGCGACCACCCGGCCCCGCCCGCGGCGCTGCACCGGGCCCTGACCTTCTGGACCCGGCTGCACGGCGTCCTGTCCCTGGAACTGGCCGGCCACTTCACCGCAATGGGCTTTGATCCCGATCTGTTCTTCGAGGCCGAACTGGACGACCTGCCGGCACGCTGAGCCTGTGGTCAGCCCGCCGGCACCGGTGGACGCAGCGGACCGTGGGCCGTCTCGATCGTCCGGGCGGCGGCGAGTACGAGGTCCTCGCGGTGGTGCGGCGCGACGAGTTGGACCGCGCAGGGCAGTCCGTCCGGGGCGAGGCCGGCGGGCACGCTGATCGCGGGGTGGCCGGTGTCGTTGAAGACCGAGGTGTAGGAGATCGGGACGGTCCGTTCGGCCACCGCCTTCGCCACGTCCGGGCCCTGTGCGGGCCATGCCGTCGTCGGCACGGTGGGCATCAGCAGCAGGTCGTAGCGCTCGAAGAGTTCGGCCGTCCAGTGGTCCAGCCGGGAGCGGTGCGTCCAGTAGGCGGCGAGGTCGGCGGCCGTGACGGTGCGGGCACCGTCCAGGAGGTCGGCGAACCACGGTTCGAAGTCGGCGCGCCGGGCGGTGAAGTCGTCCAGGACGGTCAGGAGGCGGCTGTGGGCCAGGACTTTCTGCCGCAGCTGGAAGGGGGAGGGGAAGTCCTCGGCCCCGGGCAGCACCGCTTCGTCGTCCAGCAGGCCGTGCCGGAAGCAGTCGAGGCGCCCGGTGCCGCGCCCGGGGCCGGCAGGCGCCTGTGGCCCGCGAGCCATGGCGCCGGCCGGGCCACGGCCCGGCCGGACCGCCGTCCGGCCGGACGATCTGCTCGCAGAGAATGACCTCTCACGACCGTGGGAGAGGGGAACGACCCCTGAGCCCTTCCCCTCCCTCACGGACCCGATCAGACCTGGAGCCCCGTGGCCTTCACGTCCTCGACCTTGCGGACCTTGATCTCCATGCGATTCACCTCCTCGTAGCCGGACTTGATCCCCCGCGCCGGTGGTGCTCCGGGCAGGGCGGACTGTGACCCGCGGGTCAGGCTCTCGCCGTGAGCCGCCGTGCGTACTCACGGGCCGAGAGAGCCGCGGGCAGAACGAAGGGGGTCAGATACACCCCGGTGCACAGCAGCGCCCACCAGAACCGGCCGGTGGCCGGGCCGTCTCCCAGACGGTCGGCGGCCCAGACCAGCACCTCCCATGCGAAGGGCGCCAGGAAGAGGGCCGCCCAGGCCGGCGTCACCACGGCCCCGAGGAACCGCACCCAGCGGAACCAGCGCCCGGCCCGCACATCGGCCGGATGCGCGTCGGCCAGCTCGGCGGCACCGGCGGCGTCCAGCCGGTGGACGGCGCGCCGGAGCATCAGGGTCGAGACCCGCCACAGATTGCGGCAGCCCAGTGCGTTGACCAGCACCGCGTACAGGTCCGTGCGCAGGAAGACCATGCACTGCCAGAGCATCGCGGTGAGCTTCACGTAGATCCACGTGGCGAGGACCGCGTCGAGCAGGTCCGGTGCCGCCCACGCGCCGGTGTCGATCAGCAGCCGTACCGCCAGCGGCACGGCGAGCAGCACCGCGTCGAGGGCGAGACCGGCGAGCAGCGGCCCGTAGCGCCTGCGCCTCGGTACGGTCCACACCTGGGTCAGGTCGGTCTCGAAGACCAGTAGGAACACCATGCGCCGGTCCATACCGAACCGGGCCGGAAGCCCGAGGGAACGGGCCGCACACCAGTGCCCCAGCTCATGGATCGCGGTGGCGGCCGTGGCGAGCGGGATGAGGATCAGGCTGCCGAGCCCGATGTCGTCCACGACGAACGCGTCGGTGGACGGGTCCGGGAAGAGGCCCGGCCGGAACGCGAACACGGCGAGCGCGAACACCGCGCACGCGGCGTAACAGCTCCAGGCCACCCGTCCGAAGAAGGGCCGCACGGTCTCCTGCCGGATGCCGCTCAGCCACCGTCGGCCCTGGACGGGGGCCGAGCGGACCGGTTCGCCCCGCTGCCCCTCGTCGAGGAAGCCGAGCTCGCGCAGGGTGTCGACGAAGGACGGCACATCGACGGGCTGCCCGGTGAACTCCTCGGCCTCGGCGGCGGCTTCGGCGGTCGTCGCGCCGCGTCGCAGGGCCTCGATGACCACGCCGCCGACCCTCGGGACGGTGATGAACTGCCCGGTCGCGGGGTCGCCCACCAGGACTTCGTCCTCGCCCTCGGGCACCATGCTCAACGGTCGCAGCCGCACGGTCGTCCCCGCGGTCCCGGACACCTCGGTCATGCGGCGGCCACCCGTACCGGAGCCAGCGCGCACACCGGGCAGTCGGGAACATCGGGGAACGGCACCCGGGTGCCCGCGAGGCCGTCGCGCAGATCGAGGCGGATCCGGGCACCGGCGGCCAGCGGCTCCTGGAACCCGGTCAGGTAACGCAGGCTCTCCAGCGCGATCAGCGAGCCGACCTGCATGGCCACCGGACCGATGAGCGGGTTGGTGGTCCGCATGCCGTACACGATGTCCTCCGCGGCCGCCGACGCGGTGCCCTCCACCGGTCGCTGCGAGAACTCGCACGCCAGGCAGGGGCTCACGCCGGGGTTCACGGAGATGTACGAGAGCAGCGTGCGGGTGGCACCGCCGGCGACCATCGGCACACCGGCCCGGACGGCGGCCTCGTTCACCCACAGACCGGCGTCGGGGTGTCCGTCCAGGCCGCCCGCTATCAGATCGATGCCGTCGGTGACGTCGGCGAGGTCCTCGGGACCGGCCACCCATCGGTCGACGGTGCGCACCTCGATGTCCGGGTCGTACGCCCGCACCCAGGCCCTGGCGCGCTCGACCTTCGAACGGCCGATGTCCTCGTGCCGGTAGAGGAACTGCCGGGCGAAGTTGCGGGATTCGACCCGGTCGTGGTCCAGCAGCGTCAACCTGCCGACACCGAGACCCGCCAGACACTGCACCAGCGAGGAACCGCCGCCGCCCACGCCGAGCACCAGGACATGCGCGTCGCGCACCCGCCGCAGGAAATCGGTGCGGTGCCGGTCGAGGCCGGCGAAGGTGCCGAAGAACGCGAGGTTGGAGAAGTGCCGCTCGTCCACCGCCGGATCGTCGGTGCGCCTGCCCTCGGCGCGCTCGATCAGCCCCAGGCCGGCCAGCCCCTCGACGCCCTTGCCGAGCTCGTCCTCGGTCACGTCGACGCCCCGGGCGGCGAGTGCGGCGCGCAGTTCGGGGATGCTCCGCGGTTCATCTCCCAGCGCGGCGAGGAGCGCGCCGATCTTCCCCTCGGGGTCCTCCAGAGTGATCGACTCACGGGGGTCGAAGACGATGACCAGGTCCTCTCCCACCACTTGCCAGGAACACTCCTTGAGCGCGACACGCATCAACCACTCGCTTTCGGCCTCAGCAGACACCGGACGTCCGGGTGTGGCCGAAACCTTGCGGGACGATGCTGAACTCTCGCTTTAACGGCGCTTTTGTTTCGTGTACCGCTTCTGTTCGCGTACCGCCCCACCCACCTGCTGCCCGTGCGCCGGGTTCAGCCCGCCGTCGTCCGCAGCAGCTCGCGCACCACGTCCGCGTCCGGGTGATCCAGCTGGCCGAGGATGACGAGGGCGTCGCGCCAGGCCTCCCGGGCGGCCTCCGGGTCGCCGGCCTCGCGGAGGCTCTCGCCGAGGTTGCGCAACGCATCCGCCTCGCCGTAACGGTTGCCGAACCGGCGGAACCCGTTCCGGCACTGGCGGTAGCTGTCGACGGCCTCGGAGTACTGCCCCATGGCGTGATGGATGAAGCCGAGGGTCTCCCAGACGTACGCCGCCCCCAGCAGGGTGCCCCCGGCACGGTGCAGCCGCAGCGCCTCGCGGCAGCGGGCGAGCGCCTTCTCGTGCTCGCCCAGGTGGGTGAGACACCAGCCGAGGTTGTTCAGCGCACCGGCCTGCCCGGCCAGGTTGCCGACCGCCCGCTGCAGTTCCAGCACCTGCGCGACGCGGTGGAGGGCGGCGCGGTAGTCGCCCTGCTGCTCGGACGACCAGGCGAGCGTCCGTAACGTGTCGGCCTGCGCCGTCAGATCGCCCAGACCGCGCTGGAGCTCCAGCGCCCGCAACAGCTCCTGGTCGGCCTCCGCGTACCGTCTCATACGGATCGCGGCCCGGCCCGACTCGCAGTGGCACAGGGCCGTCCCGGCGCGGTCGCCCTGCTTACGGGCCGCCACGATGGCCGTCCGCTGGGAGGTCACCCACTCGTGCCAGCGGCCGCTGAGATGGAGGAAGTCCGCCATGGCGAGCGGGAGTTGCCAGGCATGGCCGTCGAATCCGGCCGGGCCCGCCGCGTCCGCGACCGCGAGCAGCACGGCGTGTTCCGACTCGAACCACGCCATCGCCTGCTCGTGATCCTCCGGGCGGTGGGGCACGGAGCCGGGCACCGGTGGCGGCAGCGGCACCTCGCTGCGGGCCGGGGCGAGGTGCCCGCGGGCGGCGCGCGCGGAGTGCAGGCAGTGGTCGAGCAGGCGGTGCAGCGCCGCGGTGCGTCCGTCCTCGGGATCCTCGGCCACCGTCAGATCGGTGGCGTAGGCGCGCAGCAGGTCGTGGAAGGAGTACCGGCCGGGACGGTGCTCGGTGATCAGATGTACGCGGGCCAGCGCGGTCAGCGCCGCGGCGGCCTCCCGTACGGGCAGACAGGCCAGCGCCGCCACCGCGGGCGCTGCGACATCCCGGCCGGGGTGCAGCCCGAGCAGCCGGAACACCCGGGCCGTGCCGGAGTCCAGCCGGCGGTACGACCACGAGAACACCGCCCGTACGCTGCTCACCCCCTCACCGGCATCCAGCGCTTCCAACCGCCCCCTGACGTCGCGTAGTTCGGCCACCACGGCGCTCAGCGGGAACCCGGGCCGGCCGGCGGCGCGGGCGGCGGTCACGGCCAGCGCCAGCGGCAGGCGGGCGCACAGGTCGATCAGCTCGGTCACCGGCTCCGGCTCCGCGGCCACCCGGTCCGTACCGAGCCGGGCGGCCAGCAGTTCGCGCGCCTCCTCCCGGGGCAGCACGTCGAGGGAGAGCAACAGGGCGCCGTCGGTGACGGCGAGACCGGCCAGCTGGCTGCGGCTGGTGACGACCACGGCGCAGCCGGCGCTGCCCGGCAGCAGCGGGCGGACCTGGGCGGCGTCGGCGGCGTTGTCGAGTACGAACAGCAGGCGGCGACCGGCGGTCTCGGTGCGCAGCAGCGCCGCCCGCGCCTCCAGCGCGTCCGGGATCCGCTCCGGCGCCACCGACAGCGCTTCCAGGAAGCCGCGGATCGCCTCGCCGGGCGGCATCGGCCCGGTGGCGGGGGCGAAACCGTGCAGGTTCACGTACAGCTGGCCGTCCGGGAAGTGCGGCGCCGCGCGGTGCGCCCAGTGCAGCGCCAGGGTGGTCTTCCCCGCGCCCGCGGTGCCGGCGATCACGCAGACGGCCGGGCCCGGCCCGGCGGACGCGTCACCGGGCAGCCCGTCCAGCAGTCGCAGCTCGCCCCGGCGCCCGGCGAACCCGCCGACGGCGGCGGGCAGTTGGCGTGGTGCGGTCGACGGATGCCCGTCCTGGGCGGCTCCCTCGGACGGCTGCGACTCGGGCCGGTGCCGGCGCCGGGCCCCGCGCTCGGGTCGGTTCCCGGCTCCGGCCCCGGCCTTGGCCTCGGTCCCGGTCTCAGCCTCAGCCTTGGCCTCAGCCTCAAGTTCAGGTTCAGGTTCAGGGAGGTCGAGCCGGGGGTCGCCACGCAGCATGCGCAGTTGCAGATCGCACAGCGGGGTGGACGGCTCGATGCTCAGCTCGCCGGCCAGCAGCCGGTGCACCTCCCGGTAGGCGTCGAGCGCCTCCGCCTGCCGCCCCGACCGGTACAGCGCCAGCATCAGCTGACCCCACAACCCCTCCCGGAGCGGGTGCTCACGCACCGACTGCCGCAGCTCCGGCACCAGCGCGGCGTGCCGGCCGCAGGCCAGGTCGGCTTCGACGCGGGACTGAAGGACGTCGAGCCGCTGCTCGGCCAGCCGCGCGGCCTCCGCCTCGACCAGCGGCCCGGTCGGCACATCGGCGAGCGCGGGGCCGCGCCACAGCGCGAGCGCCTGGGCCAGCAGACCCGCCGCCCGTTCCGCATCGCCGACCGCGAGCGCCGCCCGGCCCGAGTCGCCGAGCCGAGTGAAGGCGGCGGCGTCCACATCGTCCTCGCCGGCCAGCACCATCTGGTAGCCGGGCGGCCGGGTTACCAGCAACCGGCCCTGCCGGTCCCCGAGTTCACGGCGCAGCCGCATCACGTACTGCTGAATCAGATTGGTGGCGGCCTTGGGTTCGCGCTCACCCCACAGCTCCGCCCCCAGCCGGTCCGCCGGCACGGGGACATCGCGCTGCACCAGCAGGGTGGCGAGCAGCGCGCGGGGCTTGGCGGCGGAGATCCCCCGCCAGTGGGTGCCGTCGAACACTTCGAGCGGCCCGAGGATCCGAAAGCGCATCGCACCCCCCGTGCTCTGGACCTGTGGCAGGTGATCCTGCCACTGGCGGGGGCAGGTGGCCAGCCCCTTCCCGACGCGTGGACCAGTGGACGGCACGGGACGACACGGGCAGGGGCCCGGACAGCCGTCCGGGCCCCTGCCGTACGCGGAACGCCGCTCAGTCGCCGGTGTTGGTGGCCCAGACGGGGCGGTTCGCGCTGTCGTAGACGACGACGTTGCCGTCGTCCTGGACGGCAAGGTACCGGCCCTTGTGCCAGGTGCCGGCGGCCCAGAGCGGATTGCCGGACCGGTTGTAGACGACGAGGTTGCCGTCCTCCTGCATGACCAGGCGGTCGGCGTTGGGGTAGACGCCCGGGGCCTGCCAGACGGGACGGCCGTCCTTGTAGACGACGACGTTGCCGTCGCTCTGGACACGCAGGATGGTACGGCCGTTGCCGGAGGTCCAGGCCTGGTTCCTGAAGAGGGTGGCGGGCGGGTAGAAGTGGGCGTCGCTCCGCAGCGCGTGGGTCTGCGTGCTCCGGACGGCATGGCCGGTTCCCACGGCGTCAGCGGCGGGAACGGCGGCCAGGACGGGCAGGGCTGCGAGGGCGAGCGCGGGAAGTCCGCGCCGCACGAGGTTCTTGATCACAACCCCGGTTTTAGGCAGCCCGCAGTGCCCGCGCCAGCCCCGCGGCCCTGAACCCACCCGGACGGCCCAGCGACTTCATTGCTGAAACGACACTGCTTACGCCGGACGCGCGGCGCCCGCACGTGTCGAGCTGGACATGAAGGCGAGCTGGACAATGGATCTCATGAACGCATCGCCCACGCTGTCCGCCACTGAGATCATCACGGATCGCCTCCGGCTGCGAAAAGCGCACGACGCCGACATCGACGGCCTCATCGAGCTCCAGACCGATCCACAACTCCGTGAGCACCTCGGTGGCCCGCGGCCCCGTAGCGTCGTCGAGCAGTACTTCGACGCGCACGGCATCGGTGCCATCGCGGGCAGACCCGGTACCTACGTCATCGCCGACAAGGAAACCGACCGGTTCATCGGGACACTCGCGCTCGACCGCCGCTCCGCCGACCTGCCCGGACACGTCACCGAGGAAGGCGGGGAGCTGGAGCTGAGCTATCTGCTCCGGCGCGGAAGCTGGGGCGCGGGTCTGGCATTCGAGGCCGCCACGGCTGTGTTGCGCGCCGCCGCCGGCGAACTGCCCGACCAGCCGGTCCTGGTGGTGACTCAGACGGCCAACGAGCGTTCCCTCAAGCTCGCCACCCGTCTCGGCTTCCAGTACAGGGGAACCTTCGAGGCGCATGACGCGGAGCAGACCCTCGCAGTGGTCGACCTGCACTCGTTCAAGTCCCGGTCTCCGCTGTCCGGCCCACGCTGAAAGCAGGAGCAGGAGCAGGAGCAGGAGCAGGAGCAGGAGCAGGGCAGTCAGTACGACACGGGTGCGCGGATGATCGGGCAGGTCATGCAGTGGCTACCGCCCCGCCGCGGCCCAGTTCGGCGCCGACGATGGTGATGACCTCCACGCCGCCTCGAACTTCTCGGCGATCCAGGCGAGTTGGCCGACCGGCGAGTCGTGCAGTCCGTGGGCGACGGTCTGCGGGCGGGTGGACTGGTCGACCACGTGCGGCTCGCGGAGCGCTACGCCCGTTCCGCACGCGCCGACTGAGGAGGGGCCGCTGCCAGGACCTCCGAAAGGAACCCCTGGAGTACCTGCCGCAGGACGTCGGGCTGCTCCAGATGGACATCGTGTCCCGTCCCCGGGATGCTCACGGCGACAGTATGCGGCCGTTGCCGGAACATGCCGTCGGCCTCCTGCGGCGTGATGATTCCGGACTGGCCGAGGACGGTCAGGGTCGGGCATGCGACGCCTGCCCATTCGTCCCAGTAGGAACGCCGGACGTTCTCGGCCAGGGAGCCGACCATCACATCGCGGTCGAAGCGCGGCCACCATCCACCGTCGCGTTCCTCGAGCCCGGATGCCCAGCCCTCGCCGACCGGTCCGCCGCCGAGGAACCGTACGGCTGCCTGCCTCGTGGGAAAGGGTGTCGGCCAGGTGTCGAGCCATCTGCCGATCTCGGCGGGAACCTTCGGCCCCGCCCCGCCGGGCCCGGCCTCGACGAGTACGAGCGCGCGGATCAGGCCGGGGTGCGCGGCAGCGGTGAGCATGGCGGTGTGGCCACCGAGCGACTGCCCCATCAGAACCGGCTGCCGGAGGGCCAGTTGATCGATGACCGCGACGGCATCCGCTACGTAGGCGGCGCGGGAGACGTCGCTCGGGTGGCGTTCGCTGGCGCCGTGGCCTCGTTGGTCGACGGCGATGACCCGGTACCGAGGACTCAGGGCACGGGCCAGGACGTCCCATTCGCCCGCGTGGCCGGCCAGACCGTGCAGAAGGACGAGAGGGTGTCCGGTCCCGCCCCAGTCGCGGCAGGAGATGCGGACATCCTCGCGTACGACGGTGCGTTCGGACCAGTTCATGTGTCTTCTCCCGGTTCGCAGACGGTCGGGCCAGGCGCTCCGCCGGATCAGCGGTGGGCGGCGAGGAAGGCGCGGACGCCGGCGGCGGCGTAGTGGTCGAGGTCTCCCTCGGTGTGCTGGGCACTGCCGTGGAACATGGCCTTGTTCACGGGGATCCACAGCAACAGACCGGCGAAGTGATGGGCCGCCAGCATCGTGTCGTCGGTCCGGAGCAGACCCTCGTCGGCGAGATGCCGGAAGGTTTCCGACAGGGTGACCAGGACCCTTTCGAAGCCCTGCTCGTACCAGGCGGCACCCAGCTCGGGGAAGGCATCGGCATTGGCGATGATCAGACGTCGCAGCTGAAGGACCTGGGGCCGGGTGAGGGCGGCCAGGAACTGGCGGGCGAACCGGGTCAGGTTCTCTTCCAGGGCATCGGCGTCCGCGGGGACGGCGGCCACCAGGTCGATCATGCCGTCGATGCGATCGGTGGTGGCCAGGACGATCTCGGAGAACAGCTTCTCCTTGTCCGCGAAGTGCTTGTAGACCGTCTGCTTGGACACCGCGGCCAGTTTCGCGATGTCGTCCATGCTCGTTCCCGAGTAGCCCTTGCTCAGAAACACCGTGGTCGCGGCCTCCAGGATCGCCTGGTGCTTGCGCGCTGAACGGTTGTCCATTGCCAACAACTCCCTTCCTGTCTCGGTTCGCCCCCACCGAAGAGTACTGGACTGACCAGTACTCATGTGGGTACTGTACCGTCCAGTTCCGAAAGCGCCGGGGATTCCCTTCCCGGTGCGTGTGCACTGTGTATGAAGAGAATTGGGGATCTCGCATGGACAAGGTGTTCTCGTCCGACGGCACGGCCATCGCCTACGAGCAGCAGGGCTCGGGCCCCGCGGTGGTGCTCGTCGGCGGCGCCTTCATGACCCGTGGCGACTCCGCCGCACTTGCCGGTCTGCTGGCCGAGCGGTTCACCGTGATCACGTACGACCGCCGGGGCCGCGGAGACAGCGGGGACAGCTCGGCGTACGACGTGCAGCGCGAGGTCGAGGACCTGGACGCGCTGATCGAGCGCGTGGGCGGCGAGGCGATGGTCTTCGGCATGTCCTCCGGTGCGGTTCTGGCGCTGGAGGCCGTGGCCCGGGGCAGTGCCGTCTCCCGCCTGGCCCTGTACGAACCGCCGTTCATCGTCGACACCACCCGCCCTCCGCTGCCCGCCGACTACGTCGACCACCTGAAGGCGCTCGTGGCCCGGGAGGCATTCGGCGATGCTGTCGCCTACTTCATGACCGCGGCCGTGGGCATGCCCGCCGAGGCCGTCGCCGGGATGCGGCAAGCCCCCTTCTGGGCCGGGATGGAGGCCACCGCCCGCACCCTGCCGTACGACGGTCAGGTCATGGGCGACACCATGTCCGGCCGCCCGCTGCCCGCCGACCGCTGGCAGTCCGTGACGGTCCCCGTCCTCGTCGGCAGCGGTGATGCCGACGAGCACATGCTGAAGGGGGCGCGGGAACTCGCCGCGCTGGCGGACAACTTCACCCTGCACACCATTGCCGGCCAGGACCACAACATCGACCCGAAGTCCCTCGCTCCCGTCCTGGACGGTTTCTTCGCCGCCGGGCAGAAGGCCTGAGCAAGGCCCCGCCGGCCCGGCGGGTGACCGTACGGGCTTCCACGACCACCACGCACGCACATGAGGAGAGACAACGACATGACCGCCCCGGTGAACGGCCCCGCCAGCTACTTCCCCTCGATCGAGAAGAAGTACGGCCGCCCGATCGAGGATTGGAAGAACCTCATCCGCACATCGCCTCTGACCAAGCACATGGAGCTCGTCGCCTGGCTCAAGACCGAGCACGGCCTGGGCCACGGCCATGCCAACGCCCTCGTCGCACACACCCTGGCCGAGGCGAAGTCCGGCGCCGAGTGACGGTCCGTGCACACTGCCGGTCGCGCGGTCGAGTCCGGCTGCCGTTGCGGGGGTAAGGATCTCTTATGAAATGGTCGTCACCGCAACCCGGTTCGCGTTCACGCGGACCGCGGCGGACGGTGGCGAACCGTACGTAAGGTCCGCGACGTCCCGTACACCTCGGGCTGAAGGGAAACGAATGGCTAGTCCTCTGTCCGCCTCCGCTGTGCTCAAGGCGTTGCGCGCCGAGGGCGTGCGCGTGGTCGAGGTCGGCAACTGGCGTACCCACAACCGCAATTCGAAGGGTCCATGGGGCCCGGTCAACGGCAGCATCGTGCACCACACCGTGACCAAGGGCACCGCGGCGACGGTCCGGATGGTCCGCGACGGCTACGCGGACCTGCCCGGCCCGCTGTGCCACGGGATGATCGCGAAGGACGGCCGGGTGCACATGGTCGGCTGGGGCCGCGCGAATCACGCCGGTGGCGGCGACCCCAAGGTGCTGGAGCAGGTCATAGCGGAGTCGTACGGCACCCGGCCGACTCCGCCGACCCGCGGCAACAGCGACGGGGTCGACGGCAACGCGCGGTTCTACGGGTGGGAGTGCGAGAACCTCGGCGACGGCAAGGACCCCTGGCCCAAGACCCAGTACGACGCGATCGTCCGCGTCCAGGCCGCCCTGTGCCGGGCGCACAAATGGTCGGCGAAGTCCGTGATAGGCCACCTGGAATGGTCGAACGACAAGGTCGACCCCCGCGGCTTCACCATGCCCAAGCTCCGCGCCGATGTTTCCGAGCGGCTCAAGCACCCCGCGAGCTGGAACCCCGGCTCGGACCAGGAGGAGGACCCCATGGCAGGCATCACCAAGCGCGACATCTTCGACGCCGTGTGGAAGACCGACGCGATCGGCGGCCCGGCGGACGCGGCGGACCACTCGACGAACCCGACATGGCAGCCGCAGTCCATCCTGAAGGACATGCAGGCCCGCATCCGGTCCATGGACAAGCGGCTGGCCGCCCAGACCGCCGCGATCACCGCGCTCGCCGGTCAGGTCGGCACGGGCGCCGACACACGGACCGTCGTCGCCGCGGTCGAGGCCGCGATCGAACGGGCCGTCATCGAAACCGACACCGAAACCGGCGACGCCTAGGCTCCCGCCGGTCGGCTTCCCGTCGTGGAGCCGGGCGGGGCGCTCACGGGCAGCAGCTGGGGACGCTTCGCGGTGCGGCCTGCGCCGGAGGACCGGCCGCGAAGGCGGCGTCCGAGCCAGGGGCCGAGGAACGCGGCCGCCCAGCGCAGTTCGGCCGCCGCGGCCTGACCGCCCGTGAGGACCCTCCGCGGCAGCAGGGGGAGAGTCCAGGCGTCGTCGCTGCCGGGCAGGTGGATCGCCTCGGCGACGGCTGCGGCGATCCGCTCGTGGCCCAGGGGACTGGCGTGGAGCCGGTCCACGCTCCACAGCCGGGGATCGGTGGCGACGGCCGCCCGGCCGGTTTCGGCGACCGCGACCCCGTGCCGGGCGGCCGCGGCACGGATGCGGGTGTTGAGGTCGAACACGCGTGACCTGATCGGCCGGGCGAGGGGCACGATCTTCCCCACGTCGGGGAAGGTCAGCGTCACCACATGGGCCCCGGCCGCGGTGAGCGCGGCGAACATCTCCTCCATGTGCCCGGCCACCGCCGAGGCGTCGAACCGGGGCCTGAGCAGATCGTTGACCCCGGAGACAACGGTGGCCAGGTCGGGGCGCAGAGCCAGGGCGGGCCCCAGCTGTTCGGCGCGGACCTGTTCGGCGACACGGCCGCGTACGGCAAGGTTGGCGTACCGAAGGCCCGGGTCGACGGCCGCCAGGTGCTCGGCGAGCCGGTCGGCGAAGCCCCTCAGCCCGACGGTGTCGTCACCGTCGCCGAGCCCTTCGGTCTGGCTGTCGCCCAGGGCGACGTAGCGCAGGTACTCACCGCTCGGCATGCGTCGACTGCCTTTCCTGGAGAACGGCCGCGATCCGCCGGCACCAGTCACGGTGCTCCTGCTCGAAGGCCAGCCCGCGCAGACAGGTCAGATACGGCCCGATCCGCTCGCCCCGGAGGAGGAACTCCTCCTCGTCCGCGTCGCCGCGCAGCTGCCGCAGCACCTTGCCGAGAAGCTCGATCTTGGCCTCGGCCGCGGCGGCCCGCTCCTGGAGCTGTTCGATCACCGAATCCGTGCCGATGCGGTCGGCGACCTGGACCTTGACGAGCAGATCGTCGCGGATGAACGAGGGCTTCGACACGGCTGCGGCGAACTTCTCCAGCTCGGCGCGACCGGCGTCGGTGACCTGGAACAGACGTTTGTTGGGCCGGGTCTCCTGGACCACCTGCCGCCCCGTGACCAGTCCTTCCTTCTCCAGCTTGGCCAGCTCCGCGTACAGCTGCTGCGGCAGGGCGTGCCAGAAGTTCGCGACGCCGATGTCGAACGCCTTCGCCAGCTGGTATCCGCTGTACTCACCGTCCAGCAGCGCCGCCAGCACGGCATGTCGCAAGGCCATCGGAGCGACCCCTTCCCTTTCCTCGTCCGCCACTGCATCATACTCAAGAAAATGACTAATCACATTCTTGAGTATTCTTGAGCATCAGGAGGAGTCATGGAGACCGTGGAGACCACCGAACGCTTCCGCGCCGCGGTGGAGAGGGGCGAACTGGCCCTGCTGAGCGACCTGTTCACCGAGGACATCCGCCTCTACAGCCCCGTGAAGTTCACCCCCTTCGAGGGCAGGCCCATGGTGCTGGGGCTCTTCGGCGTACTGCTGCGCACCTTCGAGGACTTCCGCTACGTCGGACATTTCGAGGGCACGGCCGAGACGAGTGCCGACGGCGAAGAAGCCCCGTCGACGGTCCTGCTCTTCCGGGCCACCGTGAACGGCAAGCAGATCCACGGCATCGACCTGCTCCAGTTCGACGGGGCGGGCCGGATCAAGGAGTTCACCGTGATGGTCCGCCCCCAGTCCGCCGTGCACGCTCTGGGCCAGGCGGTACTCGACGGACTGGTCGCCGACGGCCTCGTCCCCGCGGCCGTCGACCGCTGAGGACTGTCCGGCGCCGAACCGGGATGCGCGCGGACGGTCGATGCTGGGAGACTTCCAGCATGCCGCTTGCCGAAGCCCTGCCCGGAGTGTCCATCGAGTACGAGACCTTCGGCGACCCCTCAGATCCGCCGGTCCTGCTCGTGATGGGATTCAGCGCCCAGATGATCGCCTGGCACGAGGACTTCTGCCGCACGCTCGCGGAACGTGGACGCTACGTGATCCGGTACGACAACCGCGACTGCGGGCTGTCCACCAAGTTCGACGAACATCCCGTCGACACGGGCCGGTTCATCGACGCCGTGAGCTCGGGCGACATCCCGTCCGCCCTGGCGATGGCGCCCTACACACTGCAGGACATGGCCGACGACGGCCTCGGCCTGCTCACCGCGCTCGGCATCGAGCGGGTCCACGTGGTCGGAACCTCGATGGGCGGCATGATCGCCCAGACGATGGCCATCAGCCGGCCGGAGCGAGTGCTGACCCTGACGTCGATGATGTCCTCGACCGGCGAGCCCGACTACGGCCACCCCAGCCCCGAGGCCCAGGCCGTGGTCTCCAGCCCGAAACCATCGGACCGCGAGGGGTACATCGCGGCGGCGGAAAGGGACCTGGTCTGGGCCTCCAAGCGGTACGGCAACGCGGCAGTCCTGCGTGAACTGGCTGCCCGGAGCTACGACCGCGCCCACTACCCGGCCGGAGTCGGGCGGCAACTCGCGGCAATGATCCTCAGCGGCCCGCGCACCGACGCACTGCGCGGGCTCCGAGTGCCGACCCTGGTGATCCACGGTCTCGACGACACGCTGACCGACCCCAGCGGGGGAAGGCGCACCGCCGAGCTGGTGCCCGGCGCGAAGCTCCTGCTGCTCGCCGACATGGGGCACGATCGCCCCCGCGAACTCTGGCCCGAGATCATCGACGCCCTGGAGACCCACACCCGCGCAGACGCCGACACCCCCTGAGCGGCCGTGCTCAGACCGTGAACCAGCGCTCGACCGCCGCCCGCAGCCCGGCCAGTTCGGCCGGGTCCGGGACGGGTGAGCCGCTGGCCCAGGCCACGTATCCGTCGGGGCGGATCAGCAGGGCGGAGAGGCCGGCCGGGGCGCCACCCCGTGCGACGACGGGATCGACGGTGTCCTGGTCCTTCGCCAGTACGGCGGCCGCCGACCGGTCCTCGGTCAGGTCGATCAGCAACGGCCGGGCGCTCCGGGCGAGTTCGGCGAGCCGGACCCTCTCCGTCCCGGTGATCAGCTCCAGCTCCGGTGCGAAGTGGCCGACCGCGGGGTGGGGATCGGTGATGCCCATCTCGTAGCGCACATCGGTGCCCGCGGTGAGGTCGGCGAGGCGCTGGACGACCTCCTTGCCGCTGAGCAGCTCGGTGAAGAGTTCGCGCAGGGCCGTGGTGTCGCTCCCCGGTGCGGTGAGCGCGGACTGCGCCTCGGAGTTGAGTACCATGCGGCGGGCGGCCAGGCGGCGCTCGGTGTCGTAGCTGTCGAGCAGGCCGGGCGGGGCGGTGTCGCTCAGCGCGGCGGCAAGCTTCCAGCCGAGGTTGGCGGCGTCCTGCAGGCCCAGGTTCAGCCCGGGACCGCCGCCGGAGGCGTACACGTGGGCGGCGTCGCCGACGAGGAAGACCCGGCGGTCGCGGAACCGGTCGGCGACCCGGGTGTTGCCGCCGGCCAGCCGCCGCAGCACATGCGGGCCCGTGCCGTCCGGTGGGCCGAGCGGCAGGTCGACGCCGAGGACCCGGCGGACACTCGCCTCCATCTCGGCCAGGGTCATCGGTTCGTCCGTCGCGGGCTGGTCCCACTCGGTGGTGCTGACCAGCGGCGGCTGCCCGGGGAACGGCGCGTAGGAGAAGCCGCCGCGGTCGGTGCGGTGCGGCAGGAATGGCAGGACCGGCCCGTGGCCGGGAACGGTGAGGGCGCCGTTGCCCGGATCGACCCAGTCGGCCGGGACGGTGGCGTGAGCGGTGCGGTTGGTTCGGCGGTCGTGGCTGACGCCGGGGAACCCGATCCCGGAGAGCTTGCGGATCACACTGTGCGCGCCGTCCGCGCCGACCACATAGCGGGCGCGGAGCTGCCGGTCGCCATCGGGGCCGGTGACGTCGAGGGTGACGGCGTCCTCGTCCTGGGCGACGGCACCGACCCGGTGCCCGCGCCGCAGATCGACGCCGAGCGAGCGGGCACGCTCCTCCAGGACCTGGACGATGCGGTGCTGCGGGGCGGCCAGGCCGAAGACCGGGCTGGCGTCCAGCAGGCCGAGATCCAGCCCCATGGCGGCGAACATGAAGTAGGCCGTGTTCGGCTGCGGGGGCTCCGGGCTGCCGCTGAGCGGCTCGTACAGACCGCGGTGGTCGGCCAGGCGCACCACCTGGCCGAGCAGGCCGTTGGCCTTGGGCTCGGTGCTGGGCTCCGGGAGCTGCTCAAGCACGATCGGGCTGATGCCGGCCAGGCTCAGCTCGCAGGCCAGCATCAGCCCGTTCGGGCCGCCTCCCACGATGATCACGTCGGCTGTCACGGTCGTGCCTCCTTGGTACGGAAAGGGGAAAGGGAGGGGAGGGGGAGAGGGAGGGAAGGGGCGACGCCGGGCATGCGGCGGCTGCCGCTCCTCGTTGCGGAAGCGGAGAGGGCGGCGCCGGGTGTGCGGTGGGCGGTTACCGCTCTTCGCCCGGGACCGGCAGGCCGGCGGCGAGCTGCTCGAAGACTTGGGCCAGGACCGCGCCGAGCGGCGCGGGTTCGTCGGCGCGCAGGCTGTGCTCGACGGCCGTCGCGCTGCCGGCCGCCACCACGGCGGCCACCAGCTTCGGGTAGACGTCGCGTTCGGCGTCGGTGCCGGTGCGTCGCGCGACGGCCTCGGCCAGCGCCTGCTGGGCGGCGGCGTTGGCCTTGACGATCTCACCGGCCAGCGCGGGTTCGCCCAGCATCAGCCGCACCCCCTCGCGCCACCGCTCGTTCTGCGGTGCGTTCCGGGACGCGGGGGTCTCCGGCGGTACGAACCGGCCGACGACGGCGTGCAGCAGCGAGTCCCAGAGCGGTTCGCCGGCCGGGCGCGCGAGCAGGTCCTCGGCGACCTGGAGCATCCTCTCCAGGTGGCTGGCGGCGATCGCCTCGGCCTTGCCGGCGAAGTAGTTGCGGAAGGTGCGGACGGAGACATTGACCTCGGCCGCGATCTGATCGACCGTCACATCAGCCCAGCCGTGCAGGACGCAGAGCCGGATCGCCGCCTGGCTCAGGGCTACCCGGGTCTCCCGCTTCTTGCGCTCACGGAGTCCGGGCTGCCCGGCCGTACGGGCCTCGTCTGCAGGTGTCATGCGAGCAGCGTAGAGCAAATCTTGCCGTCGCGGCAATGATGCAAGAAGAGAAAGATTGCCAAAATGGAAAGATTCCCCGAGTTGCCCCGGGGTGGTGATGGTGCCGCCTCGGCAGCGCCGGGGGCCGGAAGCGGTGGCTGACGCGCCGCTTGCGGCCCCCGGCGCTGCTCGGGTTCAGCGGATGTAGAGTCCGTACTCGCCCGTGAGCGGCGTGTTCACGCACTTCCATTCGGACCAGCCCTCGCGCTGGTACTGCTGACCGGCGTCGACGCACCGGGTCTTGCTCGCGTACATGCCGATGTACGTCCAGTCCGCCGCCTGGGCGGACGGTGCGCTCAGGCCGATGACGGCCATTGCGGCGACGCCCAGGGACAGTAGTGCTCCACGCTTGCGCATTCAGGATTTCCTTCTGCAGGGGGACGGGCGGGGTGGGACAGGCAGGGATCCTGCTGGACGGATTTCTGGTCCGCAAGCACTTTCGAGGAATGCGTGATCCTCGTATCAATTGGTTGCGACAGGTCCAACTTGGCTTGCTGGCAAGCGAGTTGACGAATCAGTGAGAGGTGGCGCCGACTCGGCCGAAACCCCGAACGTCGGGGCCGGCGTCGCTGGAGCAGGCATCGGGGCGGCTCCGGCCGACCAGCTGCCATCGCCCTGGACAGTCCGCCGCCGGCTGCCGTCGACGACAGCTGGTACGTGCTCCGGCACGTGGTGGTGCCGGCCCGCGACCCGCTGGTCGATCACGGCCCCGGCATAGGAGCCGCGTAGTCCCTCGCAAGGAATTCGTCGTCCTATGAGGGTCCGTGGGGTTCTCCGCAGTGAGCTCCCCGGAGGCGAAGGAGGGTGAGATGGGCAGTCCGGAGAGCTCCGGGATCGCGCTGAGTGTCGAGCGGGGGCAGGCCACCGAAGAGGAACTGGCCGCGCTCACCGTGGTGTTGCTCGCGTTGCGGGCCGATCGTGCGGAGCCGCCGCAGCGGCAGTCCGTCGCCGGGTCGCGGTGGTGGCGGCACGCGGACCGGTACGACGCCCCGCTCAGCTGGCAGTGAGGGGGACGCCATGACGACGACGATCGATCCCTCCGCTTCTGCTTCCGCCTCCGCTTCTGCCAATGGCGCAGGCGCCCCGGCCGACGTCCGGGGGCGTGTCGTGGAACTGCACGCCCTGCGTGAGCTGGCCCGCAGCGGGCCGAGCGACAAGGCGACCGAGGCCCAGCACGCCAAGGGCAAGCTGACCGCGCACGAGCGGCTGGCGCTCCTCTTCGACGAGGGCACCTTCTGCGAGGTCGAGCAGTTGCGGCGGCACCGGGCCACCGGCTTCGGGCTGGAGGACAAGCGGCCGTACACCGACGGCGTCATCACCGGCTGGGGGCTCGTGGACGGCCGGACCGTCTTCGCCTTCGCCCACGACTTCCGGATCTTCGGCGGTGCGCTGGGCGAGGCCCACGCCACGAAGATCCACAAGATCATGGACATGGCCATAGCGGCGGGTGCCCCGCTGGTCTCGCTGAACGACGGCGCGGGCGCCCGTATCCAGGAGGGCGTCAGCGCGCTCGCGGGTTACGGCGGGATCTTCCAGCGCAACACCCGGGCCTCGGGTGCGATCCCGCAGATCAGTGTGATGCTCGGCCCGTGCGCGGGCGGCGCGGCGTACAGCCCGGCGCTGACCGACTTCGTGTTCATGGTCCGCGAGACCTCGCAGATGTTCATCACCGGACCGGACGTCGTGAAGGCGGTCACCGGTGAGGAGATCACCCAGAACGGGCTCGGCGGCGCGGACGTGCACGCCGAGACCTCGGGCGTCGCGCACTTCGCGTACGACGACGAGGAGACCTGCATCGCCGAGGTCCGCTACCTGATCGGGATGCTGCCCTCCAACAACCGGCAGGACCCGCCGGTCCAGCCCACCCGCGACCCCGCCGACCGGCGCAACGACGGTCTCCTCGATCTCGTGCCCCTCGACGGCAACCGGCCGTACGACATGCGCCAGGTCATCGAGGAACTCGTCGACGACGGCGACTACCTGGAGGTCCACGAGCGCTGGGCCCGCAACATCATCTGCGCGATGGCGCGGCTCGACGGACAGGTCGTCGGCATCGTCGCCAACCAGCCCCAGTCGCTGGCCGGGGTGCTGGACATCGGGGCGTCAGAGAAGGCAGCGCGCTTCGTGCAGATGTGCGACGCCTTCAACATCCCCATCATCACGCTGCTGGACGTACCCGGCTTTCTGCCCGGCGTCGACCAGGAGCACGGTGGGATCATCCGGCACGGTGCCAAGCTGCTGTACGCGTACTGCAACGCGACCGTGCCACGGATCTCGCTCATTCTGCGCAAGGCCTACGGCGGTGCGTACATCGTGATGGACAGCCAGTCCATCGGTGCGGACCTGACGTACGCCTGGCCGACCAACGAGATCGCGGTGATGGGCGCCGATGGTGCCGCCAACGTCATCTTCCGCCGACAGATCGCCGCCGCCGAGGACCCGGAGGCGATGCGCGCCCGCATGGTCGAGGAGTACAAGGCCGAGCTCATGCACCCGTACTACGCCGCCGAGCGCGGGCTCGTGGACAACGTCATCGACCCGGCCGAAACCCGGGAGGTGCTCGTCAAGTCCCTGGCGATGCTCCGCAACAAGCACGCCGACCTGCCGTCCCGCAAGCACGGGAACCCGCCGCAGTAGACGCAAGCGCCGGAACGTGCGGGAGACGGGATCCCGCCGAGCCCCGGCGACCCTGGCCCCGGTCCTGGTCCGGCTCCCGTTCCGGTCCTGGTCCCGCCGGTGGTCCCGCCCGTGGCGGGTCCGATCGCCGCCGATCGGACCCGTACGGATGTGACCGCATATGACAGGTAACCGGTCCCCGGCGGTATGTCCGCGCCCGGCACCGGAAATCGGTCATCGAGAGTTCGTCCCCGATCACCCGTTTCGAACTCCTGGACGGGTAATGTGATCCCGGAATTCCTCGGGGTGGGGGAAACGGGAGGCCCGGTGGGGGAACGGTTCTTATTCAAAATCCTTGGCCCACTCATGGTGACGTCGGGCGAGCGAAAGGTGGTCATCGGCGGGGCACGTCAACGGACCACGCTCGCTCTGCTGTTGCTCAATCCCGGTCGAACCGTGCCGGTGGACACTCTGGTGCACGAAGTGTGGAACGGGAACCCGCCCGCCACCGCCCGTACCCAGATCGCCATCGTCATCGCCGCGCTCCGCAAGACGTTCAAGGCGCAGGGCGCGGCCGACGACACCATCGTGACCACGCATCCGGGATACCTCCTCGACGCCGAGAGCCACTACATCGACTCGGTGGAGTTCACCGCCCTCGTCGCGCAGGCGGAGACCGACGTGCGGGAGCAGCGCCTGGAGGACGCGGCGGGCCGGTACCGGCGCGCCCTCGACCTGTGGCGCGGGCCCGCGCTCGCCGGGGTGTCCGGGCTGCTCGTAGAGGAGGAGGCCGGCCGACTCGGTGAGTACCGGCTCAACGCCTACGACGACGCCACCGCCGTCCAGCTGGCGTTGGGGCGCCACTACGAGCTGCTGCCCGAGCTCGGCGGGGTCGTGCAGGAGAACCCGCTGCGCGAACGGACCCGGTACCACCAGATGCTCGCCCAGTACCGGGCGGGACGGCGCGCCGAGGCCATGGAGTCCTACCGGGAGGCGCGCGAGCAGTTCATCGAGGAGCTCGGGCTCGAACCGGGCCCGGACCTCCAGGAACTGCACGACCTGATCCTGCGCGACGACCCCTCGCTGACCCCGGCCGACGGACCGGTCTCCGTCGCGGCCGAGGCCGCGGTGCCCGAGGTCGTCGTGGTCCCCTCCGAACTTCCGCCGGACGTACCGGGGTTCACCGGCCGCGAGAGCGAACTCGCGGCCCTGGACGCGCTGATGATCGAATCCGGGGCCACGCTCCAGACCCCCACCGTCGGCCTGATCACCGGTGTCGCCGGGGTCGGCAAGTCCGGTCTCGCCCTGCGCTGGGCGCACCGGGTCGCCGACGACTTCCCCGACGGGCGGCTCTTCGCCGACCTGCGCGGCTACGACGAACAGCACGAGCCCGCATCCGTCGCCGACGTCCTCGGCCGCTTCCTGCGCTCGCTCGGCGTGCCGGGGCAGCAGATCCCGGAGGCGCTGGAGGAGCGGATCGCGCTCTACCGCAGCCTGCTCACCGAACGCCGCGCGCTGATCGTCCTGGACAATGTGCGCACCCACGCCCAGGTCGCCCCGCTGCTGCCGGGCAGCGGCGCCAGCTGTGTGGTCGTCACCAGCCGCGACCAGCTGGAGCAGCTGGTGACCTGGCCGAAGGAGGCCCGCGTCCACCTGGGTGTCCTGCCGCCCGACGCGGCCGTCGAACTCGTCGCCAAGATCGCCGGTGAGGAACGGATCGCAGCCGCCCGAGCGGACGCGAGCCGGCTGGTCGAGCTCTGCGACCGGCTGCCGCTCGCCCTGCGCATCGCCGCCGCCCGCCTCGCGTCCAAGCCGCACTGGACGGTACGGCACCTGGTGACCAGGCTCAGCGACGAGCGGCGCAGGCTCGACGAGCTGAGCCAGGGGGAGTCCCGGGTACGGGCCGGGTTCGAGCTCAGCTACCGCTACCTTTCCCCCGACGCGGCCCGCCTCTACCGGCGCCTCGGCCTCGCCGACGTACCGGACTTCACCTCTTGGGTGGCTGCCGCGCTGCTCGATGTCGACGTGATCGACGCGGAGCTGCTCCTGGAGGACCTGGTGGACACCCAGTTCCTGGAGGTCGTGGGCGTCGATGCGACCGGCCGGCTGCGCTACCGCTTCCAGAACCTGCTGCGTCTGTACGCGGGGGAGCGCGCCCGGGACGAGGAGTCGGACGACGCCTGGCGGGAGGCCTGCCGCCGGGTCTTCCACACCGCCCTGACCATTGCCCGCGAGGCCCACCGCCGGGAGAGCGGCGGGGAGTTCAGCATCGTGCACAGCGGCACCGAGCCGGCCACCATCGACACGGACCTGCTGGAGGAGCTGCTCTCGGACCCGCTGGCCTGGTTCGAGGCGGAGCGGCTCTGCCTGGTCGGCATGGTCGAGCAGGCGGCCCGGATGGGCATGGCCGATCTCGCCTGGGACCTCACGGGGTCCGCGTCCGTGCTCTTCGAGACGCGCAGCTACGTGGAGAACTGGGAGAGCTGCGCGGAGCACGCCCTGGACGCGGCCCGCGTCGCCGACGACCGCCTGGGCCAGGCGGTCATGCTGCACCACACCGGGGCCGCCGCGCTGATGCGGCAGAGCATGGACGAGGCGAAGGCGCGCTCCGAGGAGGCGCTTGAGCTGTACGGAGATCTGGACGAGCGGCTGGGCCGAGCACTGGTTCTGCGTAACCTCGCGGTCGTCCACCGTCTTCAGGGCGACCCCGACGCGGCGGCGGACCGGCTGCGCGGGGCCCTGCCCATCTTCCGCGAGGCCGGCGACCTCTCGTCGGAGTCGTCCGTGCTCCAGAACATGGCCCAGCTGGAGCTGGACCGGGGCAATTACGAGGCCAGCCTCGGCCACGCCCGGGACGCGGTACGGGTCGCGGAGTCCATGGATCCCGGCGCCTCGCGCAGCCTCGCCCAGTGCCTGTACCGGCTGGGCAGCGCGCAGCTGCTGTCCGGGCGGGCGGAGGAGGCCGAGGAGTCGTACCTGCGGGTGGAGGAGCTGTCCCGGGCGAAGGCCGACACCCACGGCCTCGCGCACGCCCTGTACGGACTCGGCCAGGCCCGGGTGGCGCTCGGCGCGCTCGAATCGGCCGAGACCGCGTACGTCCAGGGCCGCAAGGTCGCCCGCGAGCTCGGCAGCCCCGTGGTCGAGGGATCGATCCGGCTGAAACTCGGCGTACTCCTGCGGGAGCTGGGCCGGGAGGAGGAGGCCCGCGCCGAACTCCTGGGCGCCAAGGAGCTGTTCACCCGGAGAGGGGCCACGCACTGGCAGGAGGAGGTGGCCCGGGAACTCAGCGGATCCCCGGATGTCTCCGCGGAGGTCCCGCCGGAGGTCCCGCCGGTCTCGCCGGAAGTCGCCCCGGAGGTGGGAATCGGCGAATAGGAAGAAAGGGGCCGGCCATTTTTCCGGGGCCGGCCACGGGCGGTGGGACGGGGTCCGCTTTGCGGACGGGCTTAATCCGGCGATATCACGCCGATAAGGCCGATGGCTAGCGTCATCACAGAAATTCGGTTTCCCGAGAGCTGTGGAGTCTGTGATGCCGCCTACCCCCGGGGTGCCCTCGTTCGCCGTGATTCCCGGCGCGCAGGTGCACCGAGTCCTCGACGGCCGGCACGAGGAAGTGGTCCGGCTGATCGAGTCGGCCTACCGCGTGCACGGTGGCGGTGACACGGTCAACCCGCCTTCCTATTTCCTGCGCTTCCCCGACCGTCCCACCTCACGCATCATCGCGCTGCCCGCCTCCCTCGGCGGCGCCGCACCCGTCGACGGCATCAAATGGATCTCCAGCTTCCCCGAGAACGTGGCGGCCGGGATTCCCCGGGCCTCCGCCGTGCTCATCCTCAACGACCCGGCCACCGGCTACCCGCTGGCCTGTCTGGAGAGCTCCATCATCAGCGCGGCCCGCACCGCCGCCTCGGCGGCGCTCGCCGCGGACCGGCTCACCGAGGGGCGTGAGCGGCCGCGCCGGATCGGCTTCTTCGGCACCGGCCTGATCGCCCGGTTCATCCACCAGTACCTCGTGGGAACCGGGTGGAGCTTCGAGGAGACCGGGGTGTACGACCTGTCGGAGGAGCACGCCCGGGGCTTCGCCGAACACCTGGAGCGCGAGGGCGACAACGGCACGGTCACCCTGCACACCGGCCCCGAAGAGCTGATCCGCTCCAGCGACGTCGTCGTCTTCGCGACCGTCGCCGGAGCCCCGCACGTCACCGACCCGGCGTGGTTCACCCACAACCCGCTGGTCCTGCACGTGTCGCTGCGCGACCTGTCGCCCGAGGTGATCCTCGCGGCCACCAACGTCGTCGACGACATCGACCACTGCCTCAAGGCCGACACCTCCCCGCACCTCGCCGAACAGCTCAGCGGGAACCGGGATTTCATCGACGGCACCCTGTACGACGTACTCACCGGCGACCTGAAGATCCCCGACGACCGGCCCGTCGTCTTCTCACCCTTCGGGCTCGGCGTCCTGGACCTCGCGGTCGGCGGACACATCTACGAAACCCTGCGCGCCGACGGCCAACTCGCCGTCGTGGACGACTTCTTCCACGAGATGCGCCGATACGGCTGAGATGAGACGACCGTGACCACTCTGCTCGACAGCCCGCCCCGGCCCGCAGGGCCCGGCCCGGGTTCCATCACCGTACGTGTGGAGGAGACCGCCCTCGCCCCGCACGAACCGCTCGACCTTTACGCCGCGCTGCGCGAGCAGTCGGCGCACGACGTCTTCCTGCTGGAGAGCCGCGAAGGCCCCGGACAGTCTCCCGGAGCCACCGTCGTGGGCCACGGACTGCTCGCCGAGATCCGGGTGCACGCCGACCGGATCTCGGTCGACGGCGCCGAGGCCGTCGTCGCCGCGGCCCTCGCGGCCGCCGACGGACTCGGCCTCGCCCCCCGGCCCGGCAACGAACGCGGTCTCCTCCACGGCGACCAGCTCTGGCAACTGCTGCGCACCGTCCAGGACCTGTTCACCGTGGAGACCGGCCGGCCCCACGACAGCTACGCCTTCGGCTTCCTCGCCACCTTCGGCTACGGCTCCGCCTGGCACATGGAGACCCTGCCCGACCGCGGCGAGCGGGACCACGGCGAACCCGACATCGTGCTCGGCCTGTTCCGCGAGACCGTCTGGTACGGCCCCGAACCGGGCACCGTGCGCAGACTCACCGCGCACAGCGAAGCCTTCCCCGACCCGGAACCCCTCGACCTGACCGAGGAGACCATCGCGGCGGTCGCCGCCGTCGGCCGGGTACCCGAGGTCCTGCCCGAGGCGCCCCGGCCGCACGCCGTACGGGACACCTGCGACGAGCAGACCTTCCTCGCGCGGGCCCGGCGCTGCCTGGAGCACATCGGCGTCGGCGACATCTACCAGATCCAGATCGGCCACCGCATCGACGTCGAATCCGACCTCGAACCCTTCGAGGTCTACCGGCGGCTGCGCGGCCGCAACCCGTCCCCGTACATGTACCTCGTCCCGCGCGACGGGCGCACCGTCATCGGCGCCAGCCCCGAAGTGCTCTTCCGCACCGAGGGCGGCAAGGTCGTCATGCGGCCCATCGCCGGGACCGCGCCGCGCAGCGGCGACCCCGGTATCGACGAGCCCCGGGTCGCCCGCCTCGTCGCCGACGAGAAGGAACGGGCCGAGCACGTCATGCTCGTCGACCTGTGCCGCAACGACATCGGCCGGGTCTGCCTGCCCGGCACGCTGGAGGCGCACGGGCTGATGACGGTCGAGACGTACTCGCACGTCTTCCATCTCGTCTCCACCGTCGAGGGCACCCTCGCCCCCGAGGACGACACCTGGTCCGTGCTGCGCGCCACCTTCCCGGCGGGCACCGTCACCGGCGCGCCCAAGATCCGCGCCATGGAGATCATCGAGGAGCTGGAGAGCGAGCCGCGCGGCATGTACGCGGGCGCCGTCGGCCTCGTCGACCTGCGCGGCTGGAGCCAACTCGCCCTGTGCATCCGCACGATCGTGCACGACGGCCGCAGCGGCACCTACTCCACCCAGAGCTGCGCGGGCATCGTCGCCGACTCGTCCCCAGGGGCCGAGTGGCGGGAGACCCTGCACAAGATGGGCGCGGCCTACTGGTCGCTGACCGGTGAGGAACTGCTGCCGTGAAGGTCCTGCTCGTCGACGCGTACGACAGTTTCACCCACATCATCGACCAGTACCTGCGCACCCTGGGCGCCGACACCGACGTCGTCCGGTCGCACACCCGTACCCCGCAGCAGCTCGCCGAAATGAGGCCCGACGCGGTCGTCCTCGGCCCGGGGCCCGGCCACGCGGCCGACTCGGGCCACGTCGAGCTGGTGCGCACCTTCGCCGGGTCCGTACCGCTGCTCGGCATCTGCCTGGGGCACCAGGCGATCTGCCTGGCCTACGGAGGCCGGGTCACGGTCGCCGAGCGGCTCAAGCACGGCAAGACCAGCCTTGTTCGCCACGACGGTGCCGGGGTGTTCGAAGGGCTGGAACCGGTGATGACCGCCACGCGCTACCACTCGCTGATCGCCGACGAACCGCTGCCGCCCCCGCTGATCGCCACCGCGCACGCCCAGGACGACGGCTATGTGATGGGGCTGCGGCACCGCACGCTCGCCGTGGAAGGGGTGCAGTTCCACCCCGAGTCCATCACCACCGTCGGCGGCCTGCGGCTCCTGGACAACTTCCTGACGGCCGCCGGACGGAAATTGAAATCGATCCCCTGAGACTGAGGGTGTGTCCCGTGGGACACACCCTCCAGATGGCTGGAATATTCGCGTCCGGATGGCGCTGATCAGCGGTTATATCAAATATATTGCTGCGTCTGATGGGCGGAAGTCCTGGTGATAATGATTCGAAACAGGTCCTTCCTAATGTTCTGGATGTCGGAACGAACCGCAACAGTTCATAGGGGGAAAAGGAATCATGAAGCTCAAGGCGATCACCGGGAAGATCCAGCAGACCGTCGTCGTGACGCTCGCCGGTGCGGCGATATTCGCCACCGTGCAGACCGTCTCGGAGGCCGGCCGGGCGGACCGCGTCGGCTCCTACATCACTGCCGCCGCCACGCCGCTCGACGACCCGTGGCACCCGAGCCCCGTGGCCGTCCAGGCATCGACGTCGGACGACCCGTGGCACCCGAGCCCCGTGGCCGTTCAGGCATCGACGTCGGACGACCCGTGGCACCCGAGCCCCGTGGCCGTTCAGGCATCGACGTCGGACGACCCGTGGCACCCGAGCTCCATGACCGTCCAGGCATCGGCGCTGGACGACCCGTGGCACCCGAGCCCCGTCGCCGTCCAGGGACCGGTTCTGGACGACCCGTGGCACCCGGCGCCGAGCGCCTGACCGAAGAAGGAGAAGACCAGTGAGCGCCACGACACCCGAACAGGACCGCTCCTGGCCCCCGTTGCTGGGGCACGTGCTCGACGGCCGGGATCTCACCGCCGTCGACACCGCCTGGGTGATGGACCAGGTGATGCGGGGCCGCGCGACCGACGCACAGATCGCCGGCTTCCTGGTGGCCCTGCGGGCCAAGGGCGAGACCGTGGGCGAGCTCGAAGGGCTCGTGCACGGGATGCTGGCCCATGCCGTACACATCGACGTGCCGGGGAGGACCGTCGACGTGGTGGGCACCGGGGGCGACGGCGCACGCACGGTCAACATCTCCACGATGTCCGCGATCGTCGCGGCGGGAGCGGGGGCACGGGTCGTCAAGCACGGCAACCGTGCGGCGAGTTCGGCCTCCGGCTCCGCCGACGTCCTGGAAGCACTGGGCGTCACCCTGCGGCTGCCGCCCGAGCGGATCGCCGCCGTGGTCGACGAGGCGGGCATCACCTTCTGCTTCGCGCCGGACTTCCACCCGGCGATGCGCCACGCGGCGGGGCCGCGCAAACAGCTCGGCATCCCGACCGTCTTCAACGCGCTGGGCCCGCTGACCAATCCGGCGACGCCCACCGCCCAGGCGGTCGGGGTCGCCGACGCCCGGCTGCTGCCGCTGATCGCCGGAGCACTGGCCCGGGCCGGCGGCCGGGGCCTGGTCTTCCGGGGCGACGACGGGCTCGACGAGCTCACCGTCACCACCACATCGACCGTGCTGACCGTGGACGACGGCGACATCAGGCAGGAGCGGTTCGACCCGCGCGACGTGGGGATCGCGCTCGCACCGCTGGAGGCGCTGCGCGGGGAGGACGCCGCGTACAACGCGGCCGTCGCCCGGCGGATCCTCGACGGCGAGCGCGGCCCGGTGCGCGACGCGGTGCTGCTCTCCGCGGGCGCCGCCCTCGTGGCGGGCGAACCCACCGGGGGACGCACCGTCACCGAACGCCTGGGCTGGGCGGTGGAAGCGGCGGGCCGGGCGATCGACTCCGGCGCCGCGGCCGACACCCTCGACCGGTGGGTAAGGGCCACCTCGGCCCCGCACGCCCCGGTCGCCGAGACCCCGCAAGCCCCGGTCGCCGAAGCCCCGGTCACCCGGGTCGCCACGGCGGCGTGACCGGGCACCCGGGACGGACGCGGACCGTGGACGGCGCCATGGCGGTACTTCCCGGGAGACCGGTGGGTACGGCCATGGCGCGTCCGCGCGGTCACCTGGCAGCGGTGGGTTCGAGGGCCTGGTCCCGCTCCAGGTCCGCTCCGCCGGCCGCCGCCGGCTCCGCGTCGTCCCGCGCGGCCGCCTCGGACCCCGTCCGCCGGGAACCGCGGAACTTCTCGCGCCGGATCCAGGAGAGGGCCGGCGACGTGAGGCCCGTGGTGATCAGCGCCATCAGCACCAGCATGGTGAACAGATCGGGCCCGATCACACCGAGTTCAAGCCCCAGGTTCAGCACCACCAGCTCGGTCAGGCCCCGGCAGTTCATCAGGGCCCCGATCGCCAGGGAGTCGCGCCAGGACTGACCCGACAGCCGGGCCCCGGCCGTGCTCCCGCCCCACTTGCCGAGCATCGCGACGGCGAGCACCGCCAGCGCCCACAGCCACTGGACCGGGTCGCCGGCCAGCAGCGAGACATCGGTGCGCAGCCCGGTGGCGACGAAGAACAGCGGCAGCAGCACCGGAACCGAGAACGCGCGCAGCCGAGCCGTGCAGCGCTCGATGACCCTGGATCCCCGAGGAGTGACCAGACCGAAGACGAAGGCGCCGAACAGCGCGTGCACACCGATCCTGTCGGTGGCCAGTGCGGAGAGGCACAGGCCGCTGAAGAGTACGACGAGGACCACACCGTCCACGGTCCGCTCGGCCCGCTTCGCCCAGTGGGCGAGCAGCGGACGCAGCGCGTAGACCATGACGGCGAGGAAGACCGCGGCGAGAGCCGCCGTCGTCAGCGCCTCGGCCGGCGAACCGCTCGTCGACACCGCGACCACCGCCGCCAGCAGGCACCAGGCGGTCACGTCGTCGACCGCCGCGCACGCCATGGCCAGCGAGCCGATCCGGGTACCGATCAGACCCCGGTCGGTGAGTACCCGGGCCAGGACGGGGAACGCGGTGATGCTCATCGACACGGCGATGAACAGCACGAACGGCAACCGGCCCACGCCCGGCGGCGCGAACGAGCCGAACATCGCGAGGGCCAGCAGCGAGCCCAGGACCAGTGGCAGGACGATGCTGGCCTGACTGACCGCGACCGCGGTCCCGCGATGGCCGCGCAATGTGCCGAGGTCCAGTTCGAGGCCGATCAGGAACATGAAGGCCAGCAGGCCGATGTTGCCGAAGGCGCTGATGTACGGCAGCACCGACTCGGGGAACAGCCAGGTCTGTGCCGCGGGCGAGATCCAGCCCAGCAGCGACGGCCCCAGCATGATGCCGAGGGTGATCTCGCCGATGACCGGCGGCTGGCCGAACCTGCGGAACAGCTGGGCGCCCGCCTGGCACACCAGGATGACCACCGGGATGGCGATCAGGAGATCGGGCAGGGGGTCACGTGCCGACACGGCCGGCTCCTTCCTTGGCGGTCGCCGTGGCGTCCGACCAGCGTGCGTAACGGCGCCGCCCGTACAACAGCGGCTGGGCGGACTCGTCGGCGGTGAACCGCCGTACCTGGGCGAAGACGGTGGTGTGGTCCCCGACCTCCCGAGTGCCGACCACCGCGCAGTCGGCGATGGCGTGCGCGGCCTCCGTCAGATGCGGGCCGCCCGCGCCCAGCGGCAGCCGCCACTCGCTCAGTGCGAACCGGTCGGGGTTGCCGGAGCTGAAGAGGTCGGAGGTGGCGTGCGCGTCCTCGTGCAGCAGGTTGAGGGCCAACTGCCCACTGGACAGCACGGATTCGGTGGTGGGGCTCGCCGTGCGCAGGCAGATCACGAGCGTCGGCGGGGAGAGCGCCACGCTCGCCAGTGAACTGCAGGTCATCCCGCGGGGCGTGCCGTCGGCGTCGAGCGTCGTCACCACGGAGACGCCGGAGGGGAAACTGCCCATCAGCGGACGTATGTCGGCTTCCGGAACGGGCCGGTCGGTCATGGTTTCTCCTGTCGAAGACGTGTGCCGCGCGCCCGGCAGCCGGCCGGAGAGGAGTCCCGGCTGCCGGGCGGCGCGGTGCGGCACGACTACTTGCCGTGCAGTTGGCGGAGCGCCTCGTAGGTGCTCGGCAGGGAGTTGAGGAGTTCCTGCTGCTCCTTCTTGACCTTGGTGAACATGGTCTGGGCGGCGGCCACGGACTCCGGCTTGTGGTAGAGGATCGGCAGCGGTGCGTCCGGCTCCAGACCGAGGCCGGCGAAGATGCAGTAATAGCGCTCGTTGGTCCAGAAGTTACGGAATTCCGCCTCGAAGTTTCCGTAGTACGTCGTGTCGTCGGTGGCCGCGGGATTGACCGGGAGACCCGCCTTGTACGCGTCGATCTTCTCGCGGATGCTCGGGGCGAGTTTCAGTTCCTTGTTGGCCCGCCAGAAGGGCGAGTCGGTGCGCGGCGCGAAGTAGAAGTGAGTCTGGATGAAATCGCGGGTGTCGTCGAACATCACCTCTATTTCCTTGTTGAAGTTGTCGACCAGGGCCTGGTTGAACGTCTTGTCCGGGAAGTGCTTCGCCAGCTGGTAGGCCGCGGCGGTGATGAAGTAGATGCCGGTGGACTCCAGGGGCTCCAGGAAGGCGCTGGAAAGGCCGATGCCGATGACGTTCTTCACCCAGGCGCGGCGGTTGCGGCCGACCCGGAACTTCACGTGGTTGAACTGGGTGGTCTCGGGGTCCAGGCCCCACAGCTCGCAGAACTCGGCGGTGGCCTCCTCCTGCGTGGTGAAGCGGCTGGAGTAGACGTAGCCGGTGCCGAAGCGGCCCAGCATCGGTATCTTCCAGGTCCATCCGGAGGACATCGCGATCGCCGAGGTGTACGGCTCCACGCCGTTGGCCTCGTCGTCGTGCGGCACGGCCGTGGCGACCGCGCGGTCGCACAGCAGCTGGTCGCTCATGTCGACGAAGGGCTCCTCCATCGCCTGGTTCATCAGCAGGCTGCGGAAGCCGGAGCAGTCCACGAACAGGTCCGCGTCGAGGACCCGGCCCTCCTTGGTGTGCAGGGCCTTGACGAAGCCCCGCTCGTCCTTCTCGACGCGCGTCATCTCGTCCTGGATGTGGTGCACACCCTGCTTCCCGGTGGCGAACCGGCGCAGGAAGTCCGCGACGAGCGCCGCGTCGAAGTGCCACGCGTACCGGGTGGGCGAGGTGCCGTCCAGGTGCCGCGGCGCCTTGTTGGCGTCCATCAGCGGCGCCTCGCGGAAGCAGGCGTAGTCGTACGGCTCGTCCGTCTTCCCCTCGAACTTGTTCTTGAACCAGTAGTGCGACATCGGAACGTTGTCGTGCTCCGGGCTGATGCCGAACGGGTGGTAGAAGTGGTCCGGACCGCCCTTGTCGAGCTCACGCGGACTGCTCTGGCCCTTGCCCGGAGTACGCCAGTTGATGAAGCGGACCGCCATCTTGTAACTGGCGTTGCACTCGCGCATCCACTCCTCCTCCTCGATTCCGAGGAAGTCGAAGAGAACGCGGTGCAGATTGGGCACGGTGGCCTCGCCCACACCGATGCGCGGAATGCTCGGCGCCTCCAGGACCGTGACGTCGACCGTGTTGTGGAGGGCCTTGCCGAGATAGGCGGCGGTCATCCAGCCGGCCGTACCGCCGCCGAGGATCACGACCTTCTTGATGGCGTTGTCTGTTGCGGTGGAGGTGCCCGTCATATCGAATTCCCTCTTCTTGCGGAGTTGTGGTGGCGGAACTGTGGGGATGGCCAGAATCGGCAGCTGCCCTACGGCACTTCTATAACCCGGCGGAAAAGGCCGAATGAGATCGCTGGGTGTCGGGATTTATGGAGGGCGTATAGCGCGCGGGCACAGCCTGGGGCCTGTTGATTCCGCACTCGTATCTCCCAGCAGAGGATGGCCGCATCACATGGCGAGCACAGAACGGGAGCCGGAGACGGGGCTGAAAGGCATCCTTTCCACTGTGGGAGGAACCCCGCTCGTAGAGCTCGAACGGTTGATGCCGGGGTTCACCTCGCGGGTGTTCGCCAAGGTGGAGCGTTTCAATCCCGGCGGTAGTGTCAAGGACCGCTCCGCGCTGAACATGGTGGCCACGAAGATCCGGTCCGGGGAGCTCGTCCCGGGCCGTTCGACGGTCATCGAGTCCAGCTCGGGGAACCTCGCGATCGGGCTCGCGCAGATCTGCGGCTACTACGGCCTGCGGCTCGTCTGTGTGGTGGACACCCGCACCACCCGGCAGAACATCGCGATCCTGCGGGCCTACGGGGCCGAGGTCGAGATCATCACCGAGCCCGACCCGGCCACCGGCGAGCTGCTGTCCGCCCGGCTGCACCGGGTCGCCGAACTGGTGGCGACCACCCCCGACGCCTACTGGCCCGACCAGTACGCCAATCCGCTCAACCGGCGGGCCCACGAGACCACGATGGAGGAGATCGCCGAAGCCCTCGACGGCAAGGTCGACCAGCTCGTCGTGGCCGCGGGCACCAGCGGCACGCTCGGCGGCTGCGCCGAGTACATCCGCCGGCACCACCTCGGCACGACCGTCAACGCGGTCGACGCCCTCGGCAGCGTGCTGTTCGACTCACCCGTCGACTGCGCCCGTCTGGTGCCCGGCCACGGCGCGTCCGTAGCGCCCAAACTGCTGCGGCGGTCCGACGCGGACCGGGTGGTGCACGTCGGCGACCTGGACTGCGTGGTGGGCTGCCGCACCCTGGTGCGCCGAGAGGCGATCCTCGCCGGCGGCTCGTCGGGCGCGGTCGTCGCGGCCCTGACCCGGCTCGCCCCCGGCATACCGCCCGGCTCCAACGTGGTGATCGTGCTGCCCGACGGCGGCGACCGCTACCTCGACACCATCTACGACGACGCCTGGGTGCAGCAGCACTTCGGGGACGTCGCCCACCTGTGGGACGGACCGTCCGACGCCGGGTTCGTGGGCCAACTGGCCGATATAGCCCAGTAATAGCGCGTCACCGCAGGCTTTCCTCACCAGCGAAAAGTTCCGGCGAGCAGCAACCGGGAGCAGCGCCCGGGAGCAGTTCCGGCGAACAGCACCGGAGAGCACCACCAGCGCACAGCACCAGAGATCCGAGAAAACCCGACCGGAGCAATCCCGGACAGGGAAACCCGAACCGAGACCCGGAGGCACCACATGACCACCCAGATCGCCGACCTCAGCACCGAGCGCAAGGCCGAGATCAAGGAGATCGTCTGCGACATCCTCGAACTCGAACTCGACGAGGTCACCGACACCAGCCTCTTCAAGGAGGAGCACGACGCCGACTCCCTGCGCACCATCGAGATCCTCGCCTCCATGGAGCGCAACTTCGGTCTCGTCCTGGAGCAGGCCGAGCTCAGCCGCATGGTCAACCTGGCGGGCGTGTACGCCGTGGTCGCGGAGGCCGAGGGAAAGTGAGCGGAGCGACGGGCGGCACGGCGCCGCGCACGGCCCCCCGGCACCGGGTGGTGATCACCGGGCTCGGCGTGGTGACCAGCATCGGCACCGGAGTGGACGCCTTCGCCGACGGCCTGCGGGCCGGGCGCAGCGGCGCCAAACCGATCGGCGCCTTCGACACCACCGGATTCGCGTACTCCAACGCCTGCGAGATCACCGATTTCGACCCCGAGGCGTGGCTGCGCGACATGGCCGCCGACGAGCTCGGCCGGGCCGCGCAGTTCGCGGTGGCCGGCAGCCGGATGGCGGTAGCGGACGCGGGACTCACCGAGGACGACGTACGGGCCAGGCGCACCCTGGTCTCGGTCGGCACCACCGACGGCGAGTCCCGCGACCTGGACCACCTGATCGGCCTTCAGGTCGCCGAGGGCGAGGACCGGCTCGACGCCACCGTCGCCCGCCGGGTGTGGCCCGGTCGGCTCTCCGCAGGCATCGTCCGCGAACTCGGCCTGGAGGACGTGGAGACGGTCACCGTCCCCACCGCCTGCGCGGCCGGCAACTACGCGGTCGGCTCCGGCTACGACGCGATCAGCTCCGGTGACGTCGAGATGGCGCTCTGCGGCGGGGCCGACGCCCTGTGCCGCAAGACCTTCACCGGCTTCTACCGGCTCGGCACCATCGCCCCCGACGTGTGCCGCCCCTTCGACGCCGACCGGCAGGGCATCCTGACCGGCGAGGGCGCCGGGATCCTCCTGATGGAGTCCCTGGAGTCCGCACTGGGGCGCGGCGCCCGCATCTACGCGGAGGTCCTGGGGTACGGGCTGTCCTGCGACGCGAGCCACCCGGTCGCGCCCGACCGGGACTCCATCGCACGGTGCATCACCGCCGCCCACCGCAACGCCGGCATCGAGGCGTCCGACGTCGACTTCATCTCGGCGCACGGCACCGGCACCAAGGCCAACGACGTCACCGAGGTCGGCGCGATCCGGCAGGTCTTCGGCGACGAACTGCCGCGCACCGTGTCGATCAAGTCGATGATCGGCCACACCATGGGCGCCGCGAGCGCGCTGGCCGCCGCGGCCTGCTCTCTGGCGCTGCGGGAGGGCTTCATCCCGCCCACCATCAACCACCGCACGACCGACCCCGAGTGCGCGGTCGACTGCGTACCCAACGAGGCGGTCGAGGCCCGGCTGCGGGTCGTGCAGAACAACGGCCTCGCCTTCGGCGGGAACAACGCGGTCCTGATGCTCGGCCACTGGGACGAGAACGCGGCCGAAACCCTGCCCGCCGACGCGACAGCGGCGGCCTGAACCGGCCCGACGCGGCCTGAGAGGAGTTGGACGGAATGTCAGCCGACGCGGTCACCACCGCGCAGGACCTGGTCGTTTCGGGCTGGGCAGTGTCCTCCCCGTACGGGCTGGGCCGGGACGGGTTCACGGCCGGACTGCGCGAGGGGCGGCGCGCCGTCGCCGCCCTCGACAGCGAACAGTGGCCGGTGCCCTACGACGAGGCCGGACTCATACCCGGCTTCGACATCAAGGCCGTCCTCGGCCGCAAGGGCACCCGCTCCATGGACCGGGTCACCGCCATCGCCGCCACCACCGTGGGCATGCTCCTGGAGGAGTACGGGGCCGGCCTGGCCGCCGACCCCGAGAGCACCGGCCTGGTGCTCGGCACCTCCGGCAGCGTCCAGTCGATCATGGACTTCACCCGGGACGCCCTCACCGGCAAGGCGCCCTACCTGGTCGACCCCGCCAGGTTCCCCAACACCGTGATGAACTGCCCCACCGGGCAGAGCGCCATCCGGCACACGCTCAAGGGCCCCAACGTCACCGTCTCCGGCGGCGCCGCCACCGGGCTGCTCGCCCTCAACTACGCCTCCCGGCTGCTGCGCGGCGGCCACGCGACCGCACTCCTCGCGGGCGCCGCCGAGGAGTTCTCCGTACAGCGCGCCCGGCTGGAGCACGTCGCCGACCACGGCGGCAGCGCCGCCGAACCGCTCGGCGAGGGCGCGGCGCTCTTCCTCCTGGAGAGCGGGGCGGCGGCCCGCGACAGCGGACGCACCGTCCTGGCCACGGTGCTCGGCTGCCGCTTCCGGGCCTTCAGGAACACGGGCCGTGCCTCCGCCGTGCTGAAGAGCTGCGTCGACGAGGTCCTGGCCGCCGCCGGGGCGACCCCCGACGACATCGCGATCGTCGCCCCCGGCACCCCGCCCGGCGTCTTCGGCAAGGAGGAGACGGCGGCCCTGGACGGCCTCGCCGCGCCGCGCCTCGCCGTCCGCCCCCTCATCGGCGACGCCACCGCGGCCGGTGCCGCCTTCCAGCTCGCCGCCGTACTCGCCGAGTCGGCCGCCCGCCCCGAACTGGTGGACCGGCTCGCCCTGGTCACCGCCGTCGACCGGGACGGCACCGTCGGCGCGGCCCTGCTCCGCCTCGGCTGAGAGCCCTCCGCAAGACCCCCACCCTCCCGCGCAGCACTCGCAGAAAGGGCACGCACCATGTCCGACACTCCCAGGCCGGTGGCCCTCGTCACCGGTGGATCGCGCGGTATCGGGCGGTCCGTCGTGGAGGTCCTGGCCCGCGACGGATACGACGTGGCCCTGTGCTACCAGTCCCGGACGGAAGCGGCCGAGCTCGCCGCGAAGGCGGCCCGGGAGCACGGCGCCCGCACGCTGACCGGCCGCGTCGACGTCACCGACCGGGACGGGGTGCGCGCCTTCGTCGCCGAGACCGAGAACACCCTCGGCCCGGTCGACACCCTCGTCACCGCCGCCGGAATCGTGCGGGACAGCAACCTGGCCACGCTCACCGACGACGACTGGGACGCCGTGGTGCGCACCAACCTCGACGGCACGTACAACTTCGCCAGGGCGCTCGTCTTCCCGATGATGAAGCGCCGCCGGGGCACCGTGATCACCCTCTCCTCGGTCGCGGCCCAGGGGCAGGCCGGCCAGACCAACTACTCGGCCTCCAAGGCCGGGATCATCGGCTTCACCAGGGCCCTTGCCAAGGAGGGCGGCCGGGCCGGGCTGCGCGCCAACACCGTGGCCCCCGGCTTCATCCGTACCGACATGACCGGCGGACTCTCCGAGAAGTACGCCAAGGACATGACCAGGAGCATCCCGCTCGGCCGGTTCGGGGAGCCCGAGGAGGTCGCCGAGCTGGTGGCGTTCCTCGCCTCCGACCGCGCCTCCTACATCACCGGACAGGTCTTCTCCGTCGACGGCGGCCTGGTCGTCTGACACCCCGGTCCTCCCGTCATCCCAAGGAGTTCGCCATGACCGCCCGCACCACCAAGCCGCCCCGGTTCTACTTCAACCTGCGCAGCCCCTACAACTTCTTCGCCCTCGCCGACCTGGAGCGCGACCACCCGGAGCTGCTGGACCGCGTCGAATGGCGCCCGTTCTGGGAGCCGGACCCGACCAGCGAGAAGCTCCTCGCCGAAGCCTCGCCCGGCGCCGAGTTCCCGTTCCACCCGATGTCCCGCGCCAAGCAGTTCTACATCCTGCGCGACGTGCGCAGGCTCGCCGCCGACCGCGGCCTGGCGCTGACCTGGCCGGTGGACCGCAAGCCCTGGTGGGAGCCGGCCCACCTGACCTGGTTCCTCGCCGAGCGCGAGGGGCTCGGCCGCACCTGGGTCGAGCGCGCCGGGCGGGCCCGCTGGCTGGAGGGGCGAGACATCTGCGACCCGGACGTGGTGCGCGAACTGGCCGAGGAGATCGGCCTGGACGGTGCGGAGGTCGCCCAGGTCCCCCACCACCCGCTCGTGCGCGAACAGGGCGTACGGGCACTGCTCGACGTGCACCGCGACGGCGTCTTCGGCGTGCCGTACTTCATCAACGGCAGCGAGCCGTACTGGGGCCTGGACCGCGTCACCGACTTCGCGGCGTCCTTCGGCCCCGCCACCGTCCCCGCGCCCACCGCCGCCGAGCCGCCCGCCGTGCCCGCCGCGGGCCGGACCACCGACATGAGCCACGCGGGAGGCTGCGGATGACCACCGCGACCGGCACCGACGAGCGTGCCACGGCCGGGGGAACCCTGCCGCTGACCGCCATCCAGGAAGCGATGTGGACCGCGTACCGCGTCGCACCGGAGAGCGCCTCCTACAACATCGTGATGCCGCTGCTGCTGCGCGGACCCGTCGACCCGGCCGCCATGGCCGAGGCGGTCACCGCCGTCGGCGACCGGCAGGAGCTGCTGCGCTCCGTATTCACCGAGCAGGACGGCACCCCGGTCCGCACCGCCGCCGAACGGGCCCTGGTCCGCATGGAGTCCAGGGACCTCGACGGCATCGACGAGGAGGGCCTGCGACGGGCCGCGGAAGAGGCGGGCGCCCGCCCCTTCCGCCTGGAGTCCGGCGCCTTCCGGGTCGTGCTGCTGCGCCGCTCCGACGAGGAGTGGGCACTGGTGACCGCCGCCCACCACATCGTCAGCGACTTCACCTCGCGCTGGCTGCTCGTCCGCGACCTGCTCGATGCCTACGCGGGCATCTCCACCGGCACCGCTCCGGCCTGGCGGCCCATCCCCGGCTCGTACGCCGACCACGCCGCCGAGGAACTGCGCCACATCGCCTCCGAGGCGGGGCGGCGCGGCGCGGACCGGTGGCGCGAGTCGGTCGCCGGGGCGCCCGCCGCGGAGCTCCCGCTGGACCGGCCGCGACCCGTCGTGCGCTCGCTCCGGGGCGGCACCGTGGTCCGCGTGCTCGCCCCGGCCACCGCTCAGGGGCTCGACGCGGCGGCCGACGACGCGGGCGTCACCCCGTTCGCGTATCTGCTCGGCGTCTTCCAGGCACTCACCCACCGCTGGACCGGCCAGGAGGAATTCGTCCTCGGGGTGCCCGCGACCAGCCGGATGGGCAAGGCACAGCGGGACGTGATCGGCTGCTTCCTCAACACCATGCCGGTACGGGCCGAGTTCGACGCCACCAGCACCTTCCGGGGCACCGCCGCGCTGGCCGGCGAGCGGGTGATGCGGGGCATGGTCAATGTCCGCTACCCGTGCGCCCTGGCCTTCGCGCAGGCCACCGTCTTCCGTACCGCGCTGTTCCTGGTCCAGATGGACCGGATGGACCCGCCGGTGCCCAATGTCCCGCCGGGGCAGGTCATCGGCCCGTCCGTCGCGTACAAGGGGCTGGACATCGCCCTCATCGACGTCCCGCAACAGGAGGGCCAGCTGGACCTGCTGCTGCGCATCGAGCAGACCCCCGACGGTGTCACCGCCGTCTTCTCGTACGACACCGATCTGCTCGACCGCGCCACGGTCGAGCGGTTCGCGGACGGCTACGAGCGGATGCTCGCCGCGGCCGTCGCCGACCCGGGCACCCGGATCGCCGACGTGGAACTGGCCGGACAGGACGAGACGGCCGCACTGCTCGCCCTCGGCTCCACCTCATTCGACGACGTCGCCGACTTCGACGACTTCGAATCCTTCGAGAACTCCTGGGAACACCGATGACCATGCGCATCGCGATCGTGGGTGCGGGACTCGGCGGTCTGACGGCCGCCGCCGCACTGCACCACCGGGGCCTGGACGTCCAGGTCTACGAGCGGGGGGAGGAGCTGCGCGAGCAGGGCGTCGGCATGCACCTCGGCCCCAACGGCACCAGGCTGCTCCAACGCCTCGGCCTCGGGCCGGAGTTGGAGCGCTGCGCGGTGCGCCCCGAGGCCCTGGAGGTCCGGGCCTTCCACAACGGCGCCACCGTGGCCCGCCAGGAGATGGGCGGGGCGTGGCAGGAGCGGTTCCGCGCCCCGTACTACACCGTGCACCGCGGTGACCTGCACCGGATGCTGTCCTCGCGGGTCCCCGCCGATCGGGTGCACACCGGCAAGGAGCTGGTCCGGTACGAGGAGACCGTGTACGGGGTCGTCCTGCACTTCGCGGACGGCACCGACGCCCACGCCGACGTGCTGATCGGCGCGGACGGCGTGCACTCGGCGGTCCGCCGCGCGGTCGCGGGCGCCGACACCCCGGTCTACTCCGGCAACAGCGCCCTGCGCGGTGTGGTCGACGCCGCCGACCTGCCGGACCTGGACCCCGCGCTGATGTACATGTACGCGGGCCCCTCCGCGCGCGTCCTGCTCTACCCGGTCACCGGGGGCCGGCAGTTCACCTACGTCGTGGTGACCCCGGCCGCCGAGGGCGCCGCCGAGTCGTGGACCAGCGCGGGCGACCGCACCGACCTGGACGCCGTCCTGACGGGCTGGGACCCGGCCGTGCGCGCGCTCGCCGACGCGGCGGGCGAGGTGCGCCGCTGGGCACTGTACGACCGCGAGCCGCTGGAGCGGTGGAGCACCACCCGCACCACCCTGCTCGGCGACGCGGCCCACCCGATGCTCCCGCACCACGGACAGGGCGCCAACCAGGCCGTGGAGGACGCCGTGGCGCTCGCCGTCTGCCTCGAAGGGGCGGCACCCGGCGCGGACGGAGTCGCCGCCGCACTGCGCCGCTACGAGGCGGCGCGCCGGCCGCACACCACCCGCGTGCAGCTCGGCTCCCGGACCGGGCAGCAGCCGAAGGACGCCGCCGCGCAGCGCCGCATCGACGCCGAGAGCGTCGACTGGGTCCTCGACCACGACGTCGAGGCGGCCCTCGGCGGGGCGCGGGACCGTCTTCCCCAGGCGGTCTGACGCACCGTCCGGTGGCCTTCCACCGAACCAGGGACCCCTGGCGCTCTCCCCGCGCCAGGGGTCCCTCGCGTCTTGGCCCCGTTCTCCCGAAGCGGCCGCGAAGCATCGTCGGGGTCGGCTTCAGGTCGCACAAGAGCAACTGGCTGTGGTGCAGGCTGGGCCGGGTGTGTCAATTTAACGGCTGATCTTGGTTGTTGAGGTTCAGTTGTTGGCCGGGGTGAGCCGGCCCTCGAAGGTGATCTGGAACGCGTTGAGGGGTGCCTCCCAGCGCATGGCCCACCTCTTGCGGCCCTTCCCCGTCGGGTCCAGGCTCATCAGCGCCATGTAGACGCACTTGAGGGCGGCGGCCTCGTTGGGGAAGTGTCCGCGGGCCCGTACGGCCTTGCGTATGCGGGCGTTCACGGACTCGATCGCGTTCGTCGAGCAGGTGGCCTTTCGGATCTCGACGTCAAAGGAGAGGAAGGGCACGAACTCGGCCCAGGCGTTCTCCCACAGCTTGATGATCGCCGGATACTTCCGGCCCCAGGCTTCCTGGAACTCCCCGAACCGCTCTGCCGCCGCGTCTTCGTTGGGTGCGGTGCAGACGGGCTCGAGGGCCTTGGCGACCTTGTCCCGGTCCTGGCGGGCCGCGTGACGGAAGCTGTTGCGCAGGAGGTGAACCACGCAGGTCTGGACAATCGTTCGAGGCCAAACGGCCTCCACCGCCTCGGGCAGGCCCTTGAGGCCATCGCAGAGGAGCATGAGCACATCGTCCAGGCCGCGGTTCTTCAGCCCGGTGAACACGTGCAGCCAGCACTCGGCGCCCTCACCACCGTCGCCGGCCCAGATCCCCAGGATGTCCCGGGTGCCTTCGACGGTCACCGCCATCACGACGTAGACCGGCCGGTTCGCGACCTGCCCATCCCTGATCTCGACGTTGATGGCGTCCACGAACAGAACCGGATGGACACGGTCGAGTGGCCGGTTCTGCCATTCGGTCATCCCCTCCATCACCTTGTCGGTGATCGTGGAGATGGTCTGCTTGGACACCTCCGCCCCGTGGACCTCGGCCAGGTGCGCGGAGATCTCCCCGTGGGTGAGGCCCTTCGCGGACAGGGAGAGCACCCTTTCGTCCACGCCGGACAGGCGGCGCTGCCGCCTCTTGACGATCTGCGGCTCGAAGCTGCCGGCGGTGTCCCGGGGCACCCTGACCTCGACCGGGCCGACGTCGGTCAGCACGGTTTTCGCACGAGTTCCGTTGCGGCTGTCGCCGCTGTTCTTCCCGGCCGGATCGTGCTTTTCGTAGCCAACATGGTCGGTGATCTCGCCCTCCAGGGCCGACTCCACCACCCGCTTGGTCAGCTGCTGCAGCAGCCCACCCTCACCGGTCAGCTGCAGGCCCTCGTTGCGGGCTCGGTCGACCAGCATCGCGACGAGCCGTTCGTCCGATGCGGCCGACGGCACCGCACCACCGCCCGGCTCCTCGACGGACTCGTGCTCGATCCTTGTCCCGCTAACCTGGCGTCTCTCCTTGATCAGCAGATCCGCCGTTGATTAGACACTCCCTGCCTTGGCCCACCGACGCGCCAGCGTGCTATGGGCCCTCCTGCGCGACCACCGGGTCTTCACCCCCGCTCCACCGCTCGCACAGGTGGCTTGACTTCGTCATTGAAACTCCTGGTGGAAGCGGGCGATCTTGGTCGAGAACTCGTCTACCAGGGAGCTTCGTCGTTCCGCAGAACCGTCCAACACGCGGCCAGCACCGTCAGGTTGGAAAAGGCTCACTGGCCGGTAATGCCCTGGGCGAGCATCCAGCGGGCCGCGTCGTCGCGCAGGCGGACAAGAGTGGATGAGGTCGGCGTCGTCGGCACGGCGGAAGTGCAGATCATTCACGTGGCGATCCTCGCACGGGCAGCCGAGGCGCTGCCGATGCCGCCGGCTGGACCGGCGCCGCGCCGTGTCGCTCCCCCGCCCTGCCGAAGAGCGCGACACGGACGGCGCCGCACCGTCAGGCGTTGGGGTCGAACGAGATGCCGGCCGGCTTCGCCTTCGCCAGGTGGGCGCTGAAGTTGCCGTCCTTGAGACCGAAGACTGCTTTCCCGAAATCGGCCTGGCTCAGCTTGTCGCGGAGGCCCGCCGGGTAGCCGTTCCAGCCGACGAGGCTGGGGTACTGCCAGCTGTGTTCGTGATTCTCCGGCGGCTCGTCGTTGGTGTTAGCGGGACGGAAGCAGTGCGTGCTCAGGCCGTCCTTGTGGTAGACGATCTTGGGGTGTGTACCGTCCCACCGGATCTGGTCGCGGCCGTAGATGTTGAAGTTTCCGTGAGCGGAAGTGGAGACGTACTGGGCCTGGTTGTTCTGCACCCAGACGACGATGTGTTCCCAGTCATGACGGTGCCCGCCCAGCCCGCTGCCCGCCACGGCCTGGTCCTTCTCGAAATAGAGGCCGTAGATGATCGCGCACCAACCGTTGTTGCACGTGTAGCGGGCGTACCCATTGGTGTTGTCCAGGTCCCCTGCGTCACGACACTGTCCGTTGAGCGCACCGCTCGGGTTGAGGCCGGGGGCAATCGTCCCGTCGGATCCGATGGCGGCAGTGGGGTAGCAGCCGTCCGTGTCGTAGTCGAGAGCCGGCTGGAACGTCTGCTCCAGCACTTCCGCGGCAGCGGGCAGGGCCGAGGGCGGAGCAGCGAAGGCGCCGCCCGGGAAAGCGATGACGAGCGCGAGTGCGCTGCCCAGGGTCAGCGACACTCTTCGAATGCGCGAACTCGTGTTCAACTGCGTCCTCCTGATGGGCCGCGGCGTGGGGCACGCGACGGGATTGGCATGCCCATATCATATCCCTGGAACCGCCATCTTCTCCGCGCTGAAAGGAGGTTGCCGGACGTGCGTACGCCCACGGGGACGAGCACTGCGGCGGCGGGGCAGCGGCCAGGTCCGCCTGGCCGCTGCCCCGCTTCCGCGTACCGGCACCCCACCACCGGCCCGCCATCCGCTCGTGCAGGTGACGTGACCTCAAGTGCCAAGTGGCGGCCCGTGAAGCGCAAGTCGCGCCTCACGCGGGGAGCACCCGCATGGTTCGACATCCCGGTGCATCCGCGATGCCGGGTAGTCCAAGCCCGTCAGCGTCTGCCGCATCTCCCAGTTCAATGCTTGGACAGCACGAATGATGTCCGCGCCTTGCCAAAGCCTGGTGCTGTCGCCTCCGCTAGAAAGGTGCCGAAGCCTGCGTACCCTTCCGGAGGCGTTGCACACTGCGGAGCACTTGGCCTGCGGTTCCACTCCACGGTGTACGTGACGTCGCCGTGGGCGGGCGCTAGGAAGAGCTGACTGCCAGCATCTCTGGGGCAGTCGGCAGAGGACCAATAGACGTCGGCGCTGTTGGCCGACGTGAGAGTCAGTACCGTCTTCGTAGGCCCGAGATCGACCTTGCAATCGCTGCCGCTGATGTTCTTCGCGGTCAGCAGCAGGGTGGGGGTGTCATCGGGTCCGTATGCGTTGAGAAGGCTGCGCACGGTCAACTCGGCAGCGCTCGGAGTGCAGTTGGGCAGCGCGGAGTTGGACGCGCTGGGCTCCCCTGATCCTGAACTGTTCTTGTCCTTCTTGCTGTTCGTGCTGGAAGGCCGCGCCCCGGAGGAGCTGGGCGTGAGCGAGGTCTCCGATCCGGGCTTGTTCGACTTCGCGTCACCGCCCTTGCCATCGCCGTTGTAGGTGGCCGCGGCCCAGGCCGCGACGCCGAGCAGGCCGAGCAGGGTTAGCGCGGAGCACACCCGTCGGCCCAGCCGAACACCGTGCTGCGGATGCGCCGGTCGGGGAGTGCCAGCCTCGACACCCATCCCGGCGCTCGCATACGCCGTCGTATCGGCGTCCCTTCCCGCTGTGGAGGGCTCACGGATCACGGCGGAGGGCTCACGGACACGCCCCGACCGCCCGCTCGGCGACGGCAGGAAGAGAAAACCGTCGGACGGGATGTCGGTCACGACCCGCAGGGACTGCGGCTGCCCGCTCTTGCGGTACCTGCGGTGCAACTCGGTCATCCGGTCCTGGACGGCGTCCTGGAACCGACCGAGGGGTAGCGCGGCGGCACCGGGATTCGCGGCGATGACGTCGGATACCGACCGGGAGAAGATGCTGAACGAATCGCCGGGCCGGACCCCGGTGACAGGGTTGATGGGGGATTCGTGCGGGCGCACGAACAGCGCGTACTGTCCCGGCGAGCAGGCGTACATGTACGCCACCTTGCGGCGCAGCGCGGCGCTGATCTTCTGTCGGCTCCACTGCTTGACACTCGCGACGCCCATCGAGTCCTGATCGATGCCCTCCCGGCAGGCGTCGATCAGGAAGACCACGTGCTCGGCAGGCGTCTCGTCGAGGTGCCCACGCCAGTCGATCGCCACGCACCCCGACTCGAAGGGATGCGTGTCCTCGTCGATGTCCTCAGGTACGAGGTAGTCGCGACCCTTGACATGCACGCCGTGCCCACTCAGCAGGATGAGCAAGGTGTCGCCCGGGCGGGCGCGCCTGAGGAAGCCGGCCACCCGGGCGTTCACGTAGTTCGCCGAAACCTGCTTGCCGCCTTCGCGCCCGGCCAGGACCTGCACGTCGTCGAAACCACGGTCTTCGAGCGCCGATCCGAGCCGGGCGAGGTCGGCTGGGATGAAGGGGAGGGGCGGCACACCGCGCATCTCGTAGTCGCTGGCCCCTATGAGTAGGGCTCTGTGACGTGCCATCACACGCCGGTCACTTCTTGAAGACCAGTGTGATGCCGTGACTGCGCTGCATCTGCGCAGAACCGACGAACTGCACACCGCCGCTCGCCGTTACCTGGAAGGACAGGTGTGCCTCCCGCAACGGCAGCGGTCCGCCTCGGGCGGCGGCCTCGGTGAATACCTGCTGCAACGCGTCCACGGCCTCGGCGAGGTTCTTGCGCAAGGGCCCCAGAGGTACGCTCCTCAGCCGCACCTCACCGTCCCCACCGCCGAACAGGCCCATGGAGTCGCCGCCGTCGTCGAGTGGACCGTCTTGATCGCCTTGATCGTCGTACGAAACCCAGAAGGGCAAGGTCGTTACTTCGGACGCATCGGCAGCTGAACTCACGAATCCCCCTAGGTCGGTGAAGGCAAGTCAACTGTACGAAGACGGAGGGCGATTCATGGTCAGGAGCGAGAATCCGGTGCCGGTCAATCTCTGGAGGCTGGCATCCACCAGCGGCGTTCGTCACCCGCTGTCGGCCAGGTGCCTGACATGCCGGTGGCCCGGGACGGGATCGGCTCCCCCTTCAACCCCGCAGCGACGAACTGCCGACGCCAGAGCAGGTGGAACAACACGGAGCGTCGAGAACCGGCCGCGGAGCCATCTCCGCAGGTCAGGTATGTCGTAAGTCTTGTCGGCGTGGAGCTTGCCGGGTTTGTGGTTCCAGCCGCGGTGGGGGTCGTGTCTCGATTGGAGACCGGCCACCATGGGCTTCAGACCTTGACTGTCGTGGGTGTTGGCGGCGGAGACGCCGACGACCAGGGGCAGTCCGTGCGCGTCCGACAGGACGTGCATCTTGGAACCGGGCTTACCCCGGTCCACGGGGCTCGGACCTGTGAGTTCGCCCCTTTTTTGGCCCGTACGTGGGCGGAGTCGAGGACTACGCGGGAGAGGTCGAGTAGTCCGCACTCATCGATGCGGTCGAGCACCGCCTCGTGCAGCCGGCCCCAGACACCGGCTCTGGACCAGATGACGAAGCGCCGGTGGGCGGTGGACTTCGAGATCCCGAAGCACGGCGGCAGGGCCCGCCAGGCACACCCGCTCACCAGCACGTAGATGATGGCGGCGAACAGCGTCTCATCAGGCGTGTCCTGCGTCCCGCCGCCCTGCGGCCGCACCCTCGGCGGCGGGATCAGCGGCTTCGCGATCTCCCACAGCCCGTCCGGAACAATCCAACTCCACGTATCCCGCCCCATGAACAGCCCAACGAGCGAACCCCACATAGGACACGGTCTTAGCCCCAGAAAGGCTCGGTGACCTTGGCGCCGAATTGCAGGACACTCGTCAACACAGACTGCGGTAAGGCAGGTCCGGGACATACGTGCGCCACTCCTGACGGGTGATGTCACGGCCGGCTTTCTTGCAGACGGTGGTGGCCAACGCGTCGGGGGCGAGGTCGACGGACTGGGCGCGGCTGCCGCTGAGGGCGCGCAGCACACTGCCGTCGAAGGCCATGGCGTCGATCTCCCGACCGCCCAGGTCGAGCGGCTGGCCCAGGGAAAGACGGGCGTTGACATCCCACAGCTGTACGGCGTCCCTGCCAACGGTGGCGGCCAGCAGACCGCCGTCGGAGGAAAAGACGGCGTCCGACAGATAAGCGCCGGTGCGTGTGCCGCCACGCACGGTGCTGCTGGGCATGCGGGCCAGGCGGTGGCGGGCCTCGCTGTCCCACAGGTCGACCCAGCCGGTGGCGCGCACCACAGCGAGGAGCGCGCCGTCGGGTGAATAGGCCAACCCGATGACGTCCTCGTTGCCGAAACCGGCGCGGCGGCTGGTCCTGGTCGCCAGGTCGAGCACATCGCCCTCCATGGTGACCAGGCGGCGGCTGTCCTGACTGAACTGGCCGAAGCCTCTCTGCCCTTGCGGGTAGCGGTGCACTCGCTTCCGGGCCCGTATATCCCATACGTCGATGGCGCCGCCCTCGCCCGAGGGGACACCCGCATAGTCGTTCTCGAAGGCGAGATAGCGGTTATCGCGGGAGATCGTGATGTCGAAGACGTTGCGTTGCTCAGGGACGGGCGCGCGCAGCAGTTCCTTGTGAGCGAGCAGGTCCCACACGCTCACGGACAGGTTGAGGCTGCTGTCGGACGGCCGGAAGTCGGTGAAGGCGACGATGCGGCCGTCCGGCGACAGTGCACTGACCCGGGTCCCCGAGGCCTCGCCGGGCCCGGCCCGCTGCGGAAGCGGCGTACCGGTCTCCTTGCCCGTGCGTACGTCGAAGAAGTGCTGGACCGGAGCGTCGACGCCCTGGTGGTAGACACCGGTCCGGCCGTCCGCGGAGAGCGCCGCGCCCTCGGCGGCCGGACCCTGCCCGCCGCCGGACAAGGCGGCTGTCAGGTCGAGGCGATGGACCTGCTCGGATCCGCTGGTCAGGTAGGTCAGTGTCTTGGACTTCTCGTCCAAGCCCATGCCCGGTATGCCGTTGTCATTGCCGTCATTGGTCCCGGAGCGGTCGGTCAGGCGGAAGAGCGGGACGGCGGAGCCGTCGAGTGACCAGACGGCGATGGGGTGCTCCCGTGAGGAAGCCAGAGCGTAGTTGCCATCGGCGCTCAGATACACGCCGGCATTCGTCTCGCCGAGTGTCTGGATCGGGGTGTCGGCTCGCGGACGGCCGTCGGCGGTGGACCAGACGAAGAAGCTCTCTCCGTCCCGTAGACCCAGCAGGCTACCGTCCGCGCTGAAGGTGGACTCTCCGCCGCAGGTGACGCGTTCGTCGTCGAAGCGGCTTGCAGGGGTGGTGCTGGAGAACACGAACCGGGGCTCGGTGTCTCCCGGGCGGATCGCCCACACGGTCAGGGGCTCGCCGGCGCTGCCCGGATCTTTCTGTGAACAGGACGCGAAGTGCGTCCCGTCCGGAGAGAGTTGGACCCAGCTTCCCTTCTCTGTCGTCCAGGAGACGGTCCCGGTGGCGGGCGAGAAGAACCGATGGGTGACCGGCGCGCCGGTCGGCGGGTTCTCCTGGCTGAACAGAACGTGTCCCTGGTTCGACAGCTGGTCCGGGCGGAAGCCGGGCTGACGGGGGATCGGCTTGCCGAACGGATTGCCGTCGCGGGTGGACACGAGCTGGTAGGTGCCGGACGCGCCCTCTTTCAGCAGCAGCCCGCTGTCCGTGCTGACCAGAGGCGGAGTGGGTGGATTCACCATGGCGCCGGCCACGGTGAGCCGAGGCATCGCGACCCCCTCCTGGCCTTTGGTCAGATCCCAGAACATGGTCTTGTCCTCGGTATAGGTCATGAACGTGCGCCCGCGTTCGAGGAGCGCCTCACCGTTGTCCGCGGACGAGCTGGGCGAGGGGGCGTCGAGCACGCCCGTCTCCTGCTGCGTCGCCGCGACGCTCAGCGACGACCGCGCTTCCGGTGTCCGCGCGATACGCCACGCGGCGAGACTCAGCAGCAGCGCGGTGTCCGGACTGCTGCCGCGAAGATTGTCGGCCGCCTGTGCCACGGAGCGGGAAGTGGCCTGGTCGCGACGGAGTTCCACCTCGGCGCCACGCCGTGCGCTCTCCCTGCTCTGGAACCAGGCGATCGTTCCGGCCAGCAGTGCGAAGACCATCAGCACAGCGACAGAGAGAAGCAGGTGACGTCTGCGGCGGCCGGCGCGGGCAGACGCTTCCCGGGCCGCGCCCAGAAAGCGGATCTCCAGGGGACTAGGCCGTGACTGGAAGGGTGCCACGGCCAGCCAGTCCATGAAGGTGCGCAGGGCAGTGCCATGTGGCAGGTCTTCGGGCCGTTCACCATGTGCTTGCCACTGGAGGGCGGCGCGGCCCAGGTCGCGGTGGACCAGGAGGCGAGGCCGGTCGGCGTCGACGGCGTCGCGCAGCCTGCGCCAGGCGGGGACGAGCGCGGAGCTGACGGGTCGTACGGAACCGTCGTCCGACGTGAACTCCAGGATCCCGGCCTCGGCCAGTGTCGTGACGGCAGCGTCGATGGCTTGCCGCTCACTGTCCGGGCGCCCGGCGTACAGCTCGTCATGGCTCGCGGTGCGCACGGCGTCCTGAGTGCCGTCGACCGCTTCACCAGGGTGGACGAGGCGCAATAACAGTTCGTGCGCGGCGAGTTGGGATGCTGGTGGGAGCGAGGTGAACGCGGCCTCCGCGCGCTCGCCCAGCGGGGCGACGGTCTCGGTCGGCGGGTGCGCGTCCTCGGGCGCGGTGGCGCGGCGGGCGCCCGCTCGGAGCAGGGCGCGGCGCGGATCGGCGGCCTCGCTCGGCCCGCCGACCAGGGCAGTGAGCAACGCCTGTGCGTCAGGCCGTAATTCGGGGTCCTTGGCGAGGGCCGCAGCGATCAGTGGGCGGACCCGGGCGGGAATCGTGCTGAGTTCGGGGTTGACAGACGCGGTGCGGTGGGCGACCTCACCGATGTGGGTGCCACGGAACGGTTCGTCGCCGCTCGCCGCGAACAGCACGACCGCGCCCCACGCGAATATGTCGGATGCGGTGGTTGCACGCCGGCCGGACAGGACCTCGGGCGCCATGTAGCCGAGGGTGCCCATAAGTGCGCCGGTGGCCGTGAGGGACATGTCGGGGGCACGGGCGATGCCGAAGTCGATGATGCGCGGCCCGTCGGGACCCAGGAGGATGTTGCCGGGCTTCAGGTCGCGGTGAATGATGCCGGCGTTGTGGATCGCGGCGAGAGCCGTTGCCGCGCCGATCGCCAGGCGCAGTACGGCATCGGGGTCGAGCGGCCTGTGCCCGTGGACTTGGGCGGCGAGGGTTGGCCCGGATATGTACTCGCTGACGATGTACGGCACGGTGTTCTCGGGGCCCGCATCATTCGCCGCAGTGACGGACGCGTCCAGGATCCGGGCCGTGCAGAAGGGGGCGACCTTCCGCGCCGCCTCGACCTCCTTGGCGAACCGCTCCCGCACGAGCGACTCGGCGTCGCGGCGCAGCGCCTTGATGGCGACCCGTGTACCGTCCCGGTCATACGCCTCGTACACCACGCCCTGCCCGCCGGAGCCGAGCCGCGCGGCGATCCAGTAGTTGCCGAGCCGATCCGGGTCCTCCGGCGTGAGTGGAGTCGTCAACTCGGATGCCTCCTTGACTGTTGATGGTCCGGACCGTGAGACCGGTGAGATCAACTCGGCCGTGCCTGTGAGACGCCTGAGGGCGTGGGTTCGGTTGCCGGGTCGGGATGGGATCGTTGGTCCAGGCCCTGGCGGCCGGGGTCGACCGGGCGGAGATCAGCGAGCGGACCGGCTACCAGGCCCGCACTGTCGAGGAGCGGTAGGCCCGGGTCGAACGCGCTCACGAGCGCGGACTGGGGGTCGAGGAGCATCCACGTCAGGCGAGCAGCGAGCAGCCAGTGGCGTCCTGCGAACAGGAGTACGGGCCCGCGCGAAGGCTTCGCGCGTTCCTCAACCCCCGGCCGCGGCCAAGGGGTCGACGCCGGACCTATCCCGGGCAACAGTATCCGTTGCGAAACACGTCACTTCCAACGAATATCGTCAGATCAGTAGCTTGAAATCGCCAACATCGATAGCGTCTGCCAGCATGACTGAGGAGACACCAGGCACCTTCCTGCCCGTCACGGAGCGCACCCGTCATCGACGCCTGCGGGAGCAGGGCAGCCGGAGCCGGGCGGATCTCGACGCCATCCTGGACACGGGGTTCCTGTGCCATCTCGGCGTGGTCGTCGACGGCGGCCCGATGGTGGTCCCAACCGTGTACGGAGCGGATGAGAGCACGGTCTATTTTCATGGCTCGGTGGCAAGCCGGAGCCTGCTTGCCGCACCGAACGAGTCGGTGTGCCTGACCGTCACGCACGTCGACGGCCTCGTCCTGGCGCGCTCGGTGTTCGAGCACGGGGTCAACTATCGCAGCGCGATGATCTACGGCATACCGCGAGCCGTGACCGACCCTGAGGAGAAGCTTTACGGCTTGCGGTGCCTCACCGAGCACGTCGCCGCGGGCCAGTGGGGCTACACACGCCTCCCCAACCGCAAGGAACTTGCGGCGACTGCACTGCTGGCACTCCCTCTCGACGAGGCCTCCGTCAAGGTGCGCACCGGCCCGCCGGACGACGGCGACGGACCCGATGCCGAACTGGGCCTGTGGGCGGGCGTTCTCCCCATGCGTACGGAATGGGGAGAGCCGGAACCGGACCCGGCGCTCTCGGAGCACGTCCCCGTACCGCCCCACATCGTCCATCTCGCCACTCAAGCCGTCCCGCTCGTCAGCCGCCGCACTTCACGCTGATCCGCTCTCCGAGAGTGGGAGGCCACACCGCGCGAGGCCAGGGATGCCTTCATGGCGCAGTCGCTCGCAGAGTGCATCCTCTTCGCAGTCGCTCAGTCCTCCGCCTGCTTCATCAAGGGCCGCAACATCGGATCCACGAACGAGGAACGTCAACATGAACACGGCGGCTGACTCCAGGTTCGGAGCGGCACAATGACTCAGAACCGCTGGCATTCGAACGGTTCCCATGCCCGACGTCACCGTGATCGTGCCGTCCGTAGCCCGGCCGGGGCCCTGGCCAGACGAACCCGGCCAGCACGTCGGTCTCGAACTGCTCCAGCTCCTCCGCCGAGACCGGCTCCCTGCACTCGCGCAGGTCCCGCACCACGGTCAGCGCCGACAAGCCGCGCCTGCTCACCTTCACTCGGGGCCATCGAGTTCTCCTCCTTCGGCGTCCTGGCGTACTACGCCAACGCCTCCGCCTGGACGCTCACCGAGGACGAAGGACGGTCGAACCGGCTGATCCCGGCCGGTGGGCTGGCCGGATGTTTGGTGTTGGTCTTCGCCCTGCCCCTGTCCTCGGTGGTCTCCGGGGCCGCGGTGCTGGCCTTCGGCGCCGCCGCCTACGGACTCCGCCGCGCTCTGACCGCCCGCAGGCCGTAACCCCCGCGGCTGCCGCTACGGGGCGTCGTCACCGAGGACTTCGCGAGCCAGCTCCACGAGCGCCCTGCGGTCCTCGGCCAGGGCCTTCCTCCCCGCCTCCGTCGCCGTGTAGACACGCCGGGTACGGCCATCGACCACCTGCTGCTCGGAGACCGGCAGCCCGTCGGTCTCCAGCCGGTGCAGCGTCGGGTACAGGGTGCCGGGGCTGATCTGGTAGCCGTGGCGGGCGAGCTCCTCGGCCATTCACGCGCCCTGGATCTCCTCCTCGGCCGCGTGGTGCAGGATGTGCAGCCGCACCGCACCCCGCTGGAACTCCCGCATTCTGGCCCACCTCCGGCAGTGACGAAACCGATATCGGCATCCGATCCTGCGCCCGTGCCGGATGCCGCCTCGTCCAGCCGACGTGACCATCACCCCGCCCAGGGGCGGGGATCAGGCCGCCGCGACGAAGCCGCCGGCGGCCGGGTCCTGCCCGCGCAGCGGGGTGAAGTCGACGTCCAGCTTGGGGTCGTACGCCTCGGGCTGGATGCCGAGTTCGTGCGTGGAGTCCTCGGACTCCTCGGCGCTCTTGGCGCCATCGAGGCGCGTCTCCGCGTCGCGCAGCCGGGTGCGGTAGCCCGCGGCCTCGCCCCGGGCCTTGCATGCTCGGCCGGTACTCCTTCCGGCTCCCCGAACTGCCCGGCGGCCTGCGCCCGCCCGGTTCATGCATTACTTCCGTGCGCACTACGCCTCGGGGGGAGCTCCGGGTGACTGGGCCTTCGACGTGTACACCCACGTGCGTGATCTCCGTGAGAGCGTCGTGCTGTTCCGCAACGACCGCGAGGCCCGGTTCCAGGTCAACCGCGGCCCCGTGGTAACCGGCCGGTCCAAGTTGATTCCCTCGAACCGGCACCGACTGGTAACCGGCCGCCTGCAGGGCAACCAGTTCGGGACGAACGCCCGTGTACTGGACGCGGGAAGCGTGGCGTTCCCTGACCGTGATGACGAGGTCGAGGGCACCTCGGCCGAGGCGCGGGCGTACCGGCGGTACGTGGCCAGGCTGCACAATCCTCTTCCTCTGCGGCTGGGACCACCAGTCCGCCCTGAGTTCGGCATGAGGACGCGGCGGCGCTCTGTGGTCTGATCGATGCCGGGTCACGCGACCACCGGCGTGGTGGGAATCAGCGCTCCGGGGGCCAGGTCCAGCTTGGTGGCGATGACGTCCTTGGGCGGGGTGAGGTCCAGGTGCCAGTCGCCGAAGCGGCGTATCGTGCGTGTGATCAGCGGGCTGATGGTGGCCAGGTCGTCGGGGCCCACGATGTGGCCCTCGGCGGCGAGATGTACCGCCGCTTCGCCGAGCAGGCCCGCGCCGACGGGGACCTTCGGGCTGCGAAACTCTTCAGCGAGATCGCCGCGGACGAGGGCCGCCACCGCGACGCCTTCCGCACCGCCCTCACGGCCGTGACCACCGGCCACGGCGCCATCCCGGCGCCGCCGAAGGCCGACGTGGTGCCGGTGCCCGCCGGGCTGCCGAAGGTGAAGGCCGCCCGCACCAAGGCCAACCTGGACACCGCCCTGCACGGCGAGGCGCACGCCCACGCCCGGCAGACCGGCAACACCCCGCTGGCCCGCCTGTGGGAGGGCGCGGCCAAGGTCGAACTGAACGAGCACTTTGCCGGCGAGGCGGTCCTGGCCGGACTGGTCCGCACGACGAGGGAGAACCTGCGCAGGGCCATCATCGGGGAGCACAACGAGGCGACCACCGCGTACCCGGGGTTCGCCAAGCGGGCCACCGCCGTCGGCGACACCGCCGCCGCTCGCTACTGGCGCAACACCGCTGCCGCGTCACCGTCGGAGTTCTGCCGGCGTCTGGACACCGACGCTGACTTCGCCGGGTGGTTCGAGCCGCTATCGGACGGCATCCGCGAACTGGCTTCCTCGACGCGGCCACATCCCAGGCTCGTGCGACTTCAGGCTGCACTCATGGACTTGATCGACTTCCTCGACCCAAACGCCGATCGCTTCCCGGACCACCGCAGATCCCGGCTGGGCCTGCCGGCAAGAGGCACGGCACCGATCCGGCCGCGGTGGTGATCTTCCGCGGCCGGTGGCAGCCGATGCGCACCACCAGACGGCGGCCGCTCTCGTCCCGCTGGTCGGCTGACTCGGCCATGCAGGCGTTGACGATCACCAGGGACGGCACGTCCTCCCCAGCCGATCCACAGGTTCCGAGCATTGCTCGCTTTGCCGTGCAGGGCGCATCCGCGCGGCGGGCCGACGCCGACGCGCACGGCATCCAAGTGGGAGGCACGGGGCGGCGGTCGTTTCGCCGGACGGACGGGCCCCATGCCCCGGGCCCGGTGAATACATGACCGGCATAGGGCCCGGATAGGCCGCCCTTCAAACATGGCCATAACCGACCACACGAAGGGGCGTCGAACTGATGAGCGAGCAGCAACGGGCTGAAGAGACCCTGTACCGCGTCGTGCTCAACGACGAGGAGCAGTACTCGATCTGGTGGGCCGACCGCGCCCTGCCGGCCGGCTGGCACGCCGAGGGCACCGAGGGCACCCGCGAGGAGTGCCTCGCGCGCATCACCGAGATCTGGACCGACCTGCGCCCGCTGAGCCTGCGCCGCCGCATGGACGCCACCGCCGCCTGACCGAACTGGCCGCCGGATCCGAGGCCGGGCCCGACCCCCACCGCGCCGCCCGATCCCGATGGAGGAGAGACTGTGAACGACCGCACGCTGTCGGGTTCGTACGCCGGTGCGACCACTGCCCGGCCCAGGACCGCGCCCCTGCTGCCCGCGCTGTTCGCCGCCCAGCGCACCCGTACGCCCGACGCGCCCGCCGTGATCGGCGCCGATGGAAGCGTGGTCACGTACGCCGGACTCGGCGCGCGCGCCGCCCTGTTCGCCACCCGGCTGCACGCCCTGGGCGTGCGCCCCGGCGACTTCGTGGGCGTGTGCCTGCGCCGAGGGCCCGACCTGGTCGCCGGGCTCCTCGGCGTCTGGCTGGCGGGCGGCGCCTACGTACCGCTCGACCCCAACCACCCCGAGAGCCGCATCGCCCTCGTCCTCGACGACGCGCGGGCGCCGGTGGCCCTCGCCGAGCGGTCCACCGCCGACAAGCTGCCCGCGGCCACCCGGGTACTGCTCGCCGAGGACGTCACCGGCGAACAGACCGCAGCAGCACCGGAGTTCGTCGCCGAACCGGCCCGGCCCGCCTACGTCCTGCACACCTCCGGCTCCACCGGCCGCCCCAAGGGCGTCCTCGTCCCGCACGAGGGCATCGCCAACCGGGTGCGCTGGCTGGCCCACCGCCACCGGCTCGGCCCCGCCGACCGGGTGCTGCTCAAGACGACCGTCGGCTTCGACGCCGCCGGACTGGAGCTGTTCTCCCCGCTCATCAGCGGCGCCGCCCTCGTGCTCGCCCCCGAAGGCGCCGAGCGCGACCCCGCGACCCTGCTCGCCGCCGTCGCCGACCACGGCGTCACCGTCCTGCAGGGCGTCCCCTCCGTCTACCGGCGCCTCGTCGACGAACCCGGCTGGGAGCGTGCCACCGCCCTGCGCCTGGTCTTCAGCGCTGGCGAACCCCTCCACGCCGACCTGTGCCGTCGCATCCTCGAACGCGCCCCCGGCGTACGGATCTGGAACACCTACGGACCCACCGAGGCGTCCGTCGACATCACCGAGCACCAGTGGGACCCGGCCCAGGACACCGGCGCCGTCCCGATCGGACGCCCCATCGGCAACATGCGCGTGGTCGTCCTCGACCCGGCGGGACGGCCCGTGCCCGTCGGCGTCCCCGGCGAACTCCACGCGGGCGGCATCGGGCTCGCCCTCGGCTACCTCGGCCGCCCCGACCTGACCGCCGAACGCTTCGTGCCCGACCCGCACAACGAGGGACAGCGGCTCTACCGCACCGGCGACAAGGTGCGCTGGCGCGCCGACGGCGTCCTCGAATACCTCGGCCGCCTCGACCAGCAGGTCAAGGTCAACGGCGTACGGATCGAGCCCGGGGAGGTCGAGGCCGCGCTCGCCGCCCACCCCTGGGTGCGCACCGCCGTCGCCGCCGCCGTGCCCGACCCCGCCGGCGGCGGCCACCGCCTCGCCGCCTGGGTGCAGCCGCGCGGCGAGGCGCCCCGCCCCGACGAGCTGCGCGCCTTCCTGCGCCGCACCCTGCCCGACGTCCTGGTGCCCTCGGTGTTCGTGACCGTCGACGAGTGGCCGCTCACCGCCAGCGGGAAGATCGACCGGGGCGCGCTGCCCGACCCGGCCGAGAGCCGCACCGAGACCGCGTACGTACCGGTGCGCGACGCCACCGAGCGGGCCGTCGCCGAGATCTGGGCGCGGCTGATCGGCATCCCCGCCGGGGAGATCGGCGCCACCCACGACTTCTTCCAGCTCGGCGGCTCCTCCCTGATGCTGACCCGGCTCTCCGAGCTGCTGTCCGCGACGGCGGGCACCCGAGTACCGCTGCGCGCCCTGTTCACCGCGACCACCGTCGAGACCCAGGCCGCGCTGGTCGGCCGCCCCGTCGACCCGACCGGCGACGAGCACATTGCCGAAACGGTCCTTCCCGTACCCCGCAAGCCCGAGGGGCTGCCGCTCTCGCCCGGCCAGCAGGGCATGTGGCTGCTCGACCGGCTGCGCCCCGGCAGCAGCGAGTGGAACGCCCCCGCCTTCCTCACCCTGCCCGCCGAGTACAGCGACGCCACCGTCGCCGCCGCCCTCGGCGCACTCGCCGACCGGCACGAGATCCTGCGCACCCGCTACGTCCTGCACGGCACCGAGCCCGTTCAGATAGCCGATGCGCCCGGCACCCGACCGCCCCGGCTGCGCACCGCGCTCGCCGCGAGTGCCGACGAGCTGAACGTACTGGTGCAGGAGGAGTTCGCCCGCCCCTTCGACCTGGAGAACGGCCCCGTCTGGCGGGCCCTGACCGTACGCCGGGGGACCGAGCACCTGCACGTGATCCTCTCGCTGCACCACATCGCCTGCGACGGCTGGTCCTCCGTCGTCCTGGAGCGCGACCTCAAGGCGCTCGCCGAGGCCGCGCACACCGGCACCGACGCCCGGCTGCCCGAGCTCCCGGTGCAGTACGCCGACCACGCCGCCCACCGGCGCGCCCGGCTCACCGACACGTTCCTCTCGCGCGAACTCGACCACTGGAAGCGGGTGCTGGACGGCATCGTCCCGCTCGACCTGCCCACCGACCGGCCCCGGCCCCCGGTGCGCGACGCGCACGGCGCCGTCCACCTCTTCACCGTCCCGGCCGCGCTCACCGTGCGAGTCGCGGCCCTCGGCCGCAGCTGCGGGGCGACCCTCCAGCAGACCCTGCTCACCGCGTTCTCCGCGCTCGTCGCCCGCCTCACCGGCCGCTGGGACGTCCCGGTCGGCATCCCGGTGGCCGGCCGTGAGCGGCCCGAGACCGCCGATGTCGTCGGGTTCTTCCTCAACACCCTCGTGCTGCGCTGCGACGCCGCCGCCGACGACACCTTCCGCGACGCCGTCGTCCGCGTCCGCGACACCGCCCGCGAGGCCTTCGCCCACCAGGAGCTGCCGTTCGACCGGCTCGTCGCCGAGCTCGACGAGAGCCGCGACGCCGCCCGCACCCCGCTCTACCAGGTGATGTTCGACCTGCACGAGGAGGGCCGCACCGGCACCGCGACCTCCTCCGGCGACCTCGACGCCTTCCGGGGCGCCTGGCAGGCCGCCCGCACCGACCTCACGTTCGTCGTGCAGCGCCAGGGCGACGGCTCCCTGCTCGGGATGGCCGAGTACGCCACCGCCCTGTTCGACCCGGCCACCGTCGAACGGTTCGCCGACTGCTGGACCCGCCTGCTGGAGGCGGTCACCGACGACCCGTGGGTACGGCTGGGCACCGCCGACATCCTGCCCGCCGCGCTGCGCGCCGAACTCGTCGCCCACGGCCCCGGCCCCGCCGGTGCGGGGGACACGATCACCGGAACGTCCGAAGGCGGCGTGCACACCGCGATCGCGGAGGTGGCCCGGCGCTCCCCGCAGGACCCGGCCGTCGTCTGCGGCGACGAGACCTGGACGTACGAACGGCTGACCCGCCGCGCCGAATTCCTCGGCCACCGGCTGCGCGACCTCGGCGCCGGCCCGGAGACCACCGTCGCCGTGCTGCTCGGCCGCACCCCCGACCTGCTCGCCACGATCCTCGGCAGCTGGCACGCCGGCGCCGCCCATGTGCCGCTCGACCCTGGCGCCCCCGACGACCGGATCGCCCATGTGCTCGCCGACTCGGGGGCGGGCGTCCTCGTCACCGACACGGCGGGCGCCGCACGCCTCGCCGGGATCCACCGCGGCGCCGTCCTCACCCTGGACACCGAACCGGACGCCGCACCGTCGGCGGACGCCGAGCCGCTGCCCGCCGGGGACGGCACCCGCCTCGCCTACCTGATGTACACCTCCGGCTCCACCGGCCGGCCCAAGGGGGTCGCCGTCGAGCACCGCACCCTGCTGCCGACGCTGCGCGCCTTCCAGGCCCACCTGGACTTCGGGCAGGGCCCCGACGACGCCTACCTCGCCCTGGCCCAGCCCACGTTCGACATCTCCTGGACCGAGCTCGTCATGCCGCTCGTCGCGGGCGGCCGGGTCGTCCTCGCCCAGGACCACGAACTGCGCGACCACCGCGCCCAGCTGGCCCTGCTCGACCAGCACGGCGTCAGCCACCTCCAGGCCGCCCCCGCGCACTGGCAGATGCTGATCGACGCCGGATTCGGCCGCCGCCCGCTGGTCGGCAAGACCGGTGGCGAGGACTGCCCGCCCGCCCTTGCCCGCGAGCTCTCGCGCCGACTGCGACGGTTCATCAACGAGTACGGGCTCACCGAGACGACCATCGCCTCCACCCGGTGGGACGCGCACGACACCGCGCAGTCCACCCCGATCGGCCGCCCCTACCCGCACTGCACGGTCCGGGTCCTGGACGAGAACCTCACGCCCGTGCCGTACGGGGTGACCGGCGAGCTGTGCATCGGCGGGACGGCCCTCGCCCGCGGCTACCACGGCAGGCCCGACCTGACCGCCGCCGTGTTCGTGCCCGACCCGTACGGCGAGCCCGGCGCCCGCCTCTACCGCAGCGGCGACATGGCCCGCATGCTGCCCGACGGCACACTGGAGTTCGCCGGGCGCGCCGACGGCCAGGTCAAGATCCGCGGCAGGCGAGTGGAGACCGGCGAGGTCCAGGGCGTCCTGGCCGAGCACCCCGCCGTCGCCCAGGCCGTGGTCACCGTCCACGGCACCGGCCCCGACGCCGCGCTCGTCGCCTACTGGGTGGCCGCCGACGACATGCCCGTACCCGGCGACAGCGCACTCCTGGACCACTGCGCCCGCAGCCTGCCCGACTACATGGTCCCCGCGCTGCTCGTGCCGATCACCACCGTGCCGATCACCCGGCACGGCAAGGTCGACACCGCGGCCCTGCCCACGCCCGACCTCGCCGCCGCGCTCGCCGACGAGCCGTACACCGCGCCCGAAGGCCCCGTCGAGGAGATCATCGCCGGGATCTGGGCCGAGGTGCTGCTCGGACCCGACGCCGTCGCGGGCCACCGGATCGGCTCCCGCCAGGGATTCTTCCGCAGCGGCGGGAACTCCGTGCGCGCCGCCCAGGTCATCGCCCGCATCCAGGAGGAGTTCGACGTCGAACTGCCCCTGCGCGCCGTCTTCGAACGCCCCACCGTCGCCCGGCTCGCCGAAGCCGTGGAAGAGGCCGTGACGGCCGAGATAGAGACGCTCACCGAAGCCGAACTCGCCCTCGCCCACAGGGAGTACCAGTCGTGACCGCACCCACCGCGCCGACGCAGCCCACGCAGGAGGAGCTGCGCGCCGAGCTCCTGCGCCGCCGCCTCGCCGGGCGCGCCGGGCGAGGCGCCGAAACCCCCGTCCGCAGCGCCGCGATCCCGCGCGCCGACCGTACGAAGCCCCTCGAACTCTCGGCCGGACAGCGCCAGTTGTGGTTCCTGCACCAGCTCGACCCGCAGAGCCCCGAGTACCTGCTGCCGATGGCGTACCGGCTGCGCGGCCCGCTCTCGCCGGGCACTCTCCAGCAGGCCTTCGACTCGCTCGCCGCCCGCCACGAGATCCTGCGCACCCGCTACGTCCTGGACGCGGCCGACCCCCGCCAGGTCGTCGACCCGGCCGGGCCCGTCGACCTCGCCGTCACCGACCGGCCCGGCCTGGACGCCGCCGCCCGCGACGCGGCCGCCGTCGCCTTCACCGAGGCCCGCGCCGCCGAGACCTTCGACCTGGCCGCCGACCACCCGCTGCGGGTACGGCTGCTGCGCTTCGCCCCCGACGACCACGTCCTGTTCGTCGTCATGCACCACATCGCCTGCGACGCGCTGACCCGCCCGCTGCTCCTGGCCGACCTCGCCGCCCTCCACCGGGGCGAGGAACTGCCCGAACTGCCCGTCCAGTACGCCGACTACGCGGCCTGGGCCGCCCGCCGGCAGAGCGGCCCCGAAGCCGACCGCGGCCTCGACCACTGGCGACGGGAGCTCGCCGGCGTCGAACCGCTCGCCCTGCCCACCGACCGGCCCCGCCCCGCCGTACGCACCTGGGGCGGTGCCACGCACGGCTTCGACGTCCCCGCCGCCACTGCCACCGCCCTGCGCGGGGTCGCCCGCGACGGCGACGCCACGCTCTTCATGGTCCTGCTCACCGCCTACCAGACCCTGCTCGGCCGATACACCGGCAAGCGGGACGTCTCGGTCGGCACCGCCGTCTCCGGACGCACCCGCCCCGAACTGCGGCAGATGGCCGGATACGCGTACAACACCCTGGTGCTGCGGGCCCGCTGGGGCGCCGACCCGGACTTCCGGGACGTCCTCGCCGCCAACCGCACCACCGTGCTGGACGCCTTCGACCACCAGGAGACGCCGTTCGACCGGATCGCCGATGAGCTGGAGCCCGAGCGCGACCTGTCCACCACACCGCTCTTCCAGGTCATGTTCGACCTCGCGTCCGGCGAGGGGGCGGACGGACCCGATCTGCCCGGCATCACCGCGGAGCCCGTCCCGGCCGCCGGTGCCATCGCCCGCTTCGACCTCACGCTGCACCTCACCGAACGGGCCGACGGCACCCTGCACGGCAGCCTCGAATACGCCACGGCCCTCTTCGACGCGGCCACCGCCGCCCGGATCGCCGGGCACTACACCCGGCTCCTCGCCCAGATCGCCGCCGCCCCCGACGCCCCGCTCTCCACCCTCGACCCGATCGGCCCCGAGGAGCGCGCCCTGCTCCTCGACGGGCCGGCCACCCCCGTCGGCACCGACCACGCCCTTGACGCCACCGCCCTGCGCCCCGTCCTGGAGACCATCCTGGAACAGGCCGCGGCCACCCCCGACGCCACCGCCCTGCGCCACGGCGACACCGCGTACACCTACCGCCGGCTCGTCGAGGAGTCGGAGCGCCACGCCCGCCGGCTCGCCGGACTCGGCGTCGGACCCGAGGACACCGTCGCCGTCCTCCTGGACCGCTCGCCGCAACTGGTCGCCGCCCTGCTCGGCATCTGGCGCGCGGGCGCCGCGTACGTACCCATCGACCCCGGCTACCCGGACGAGCGCATCGGCCACATGCTGGCCACCACCGACACCAGGACCGTCCTCACCGAGACCCGCTACGCCGACCGCTTCGACGGCACCGCCGTCCTGGGCACCGACGGAGACGGCTCCGCCTCCCTGGTCGCCGACGAGAACGGCCCCACCGTCCTGGTCACCGACGACTCGGCCGAGCAGGCCGCCCGCGCGGCCGCCACCGCTGCCCTGCCCACCGGCCACGACCTCGACGCGCTCGCCTACGTCATCTACACCTCCGGCTCCACCGGCCGCCCCAAGGGCGTCCTCGTCACCCACCGCGGTCTGGCCAACTACCTCGGCTGGACCGTCCAGGCCTACGCGGGCGCCGGCCCCGGCGGCGCCCCGCTGTTCTCGTCGGTCGCCTTCGACCTCGGCGTACCCGACCTGTACGCGCCGCTGATGACCGGCCGGAGCGTCGACCTGCTCCCGCAGGACTTCGACACCGCCGACCTCGGCGCCCTGCTCGCCGCAGGCGCCCCGTACGCCTTCATCAAACTCACCCCGGGCCATCTCGACCTGCTCCAGCAGCAGTTGACGGACGAGCAGATCAAGGGCCTGGCCGGTCTCGTCATTGCCGCCGGGGACTCCTTCACCGCCCGGCTCGCCGAGCGCTGGACGACCTCGGCGGGCCCCGACGGCACCCGCCTCGCCGCCGAGTACGGACCCACCGAGATCACCGTCGGCAACTCCGCGTACTTCCTCGACGGGCCCGTCACCACCGAACTCGTCCCCATCGGCCGCGCCGTCCCGCACACCACCATGTACGTCCTCGACGAGCACCTGCGCCCGCTGCCGGTCGGCGTGCCCGGCGAGGTGTGGATCGGCGGCATCGGTGTCGCCCGGGGCTACGCGGGCCGCCCCGACCTGACCGCCGAGCGCTTCGTGCCCGACCCCTACGGCCCGGCCGGCGCCCGGCTCTACCGCACCGGCGACATCGCCCGCGTACTGCCCGACGGCAACCTCGATTTCGTCGCCCGCGCCGACCACCAGGTCAAACTCCGCGGTTACCGCATAGAGCCCGGCGAGATCGAGTCCGCGCTCACCGCGGACCCGGCCGTCGCCGAAGCCGTCGTCCTGGTCCGCGAGGACAGCCCCGGCGCCAAGGAACTCGTCGCCTACGTCGTCCCCGCCGAAGGCGCCGGCCCCGACGACCTCACCCCGGCCGCGCTGCGCGCCCGCGTCGGCGAGACCCTCCCGTCGTACATGGTGCCCGCCGCCTACCTCACCCTCGACGCCCTGCCGCTGACCGCCAACGGCAAGCTCGACCGGCGCGCGCTGCCCGCCCCGGGCCGCGACGCCACCGCCGTTGGCGCGTACGTCGAGGCCCGCGACGCCACCGAGGGCGCCATCGCCGGGATCTGGGCCACCGTCCTGGGCCGCGACACCGTCGGCGTCCACGACAACTTCTTCGAACTCGGCGGCGACTCCATCCGCGCCGTCACCCTCGTCGGCGCGCTGCGCGAGGCCGGCTGGGAGACCAGCGTCCGCGACATCTTCGCCCACCGCACCGTGGCCCGGCTGCGCGCCGCACTCGGCGACGCCGACGGGGCCGGACCGGGCGGCACCGTCGCCCGGTTCGCCCTCATCGGCGAGGCGGACCGGGCCGCGCTGCCCGCCGACGTCACCGACGCCTACCCCGTCTCGCTCACCCAGGCCGGGATGCTCGTCGAGATGTACGGCGAGAGCACCGAGAACCGCTACCACAACATCACGTCCTTCCGGATCCGCGACGAACTCCCCTTCGACCAGGAGGCGTTCCAGCGGGCAGCCGACCTGATCGTCGAACGCCACGAGGTCATGCGGACCTCCTTCGCCCTCGACGGCTACTCCCGGCCGCTCCAGCTCGTCCACGCCGCCTCGCGGATGCCCTGCGTCTTCGACGACCTGCGCCACCTGCCGGCCGCCCGCCGCGAACTGGCCCTCTGGGAGTTCGCCGACCGCGACCGCGAAGAGCTCTTCGACCTCACCCGCGCACCGCTCATGCGGATGGCCGTCCACCTCCTCGACGACGAGAGCTGGTGGCTTTCCATCACCGAGTGCCACCCCGTCATCGAGGGCTGGAGCTACCACTCCCAGCTGATGGAGATGCTCCGCGCCTACCGCGCGCTGCGCTCCGGCGCCGAGCCCGAGCCCGCACCGCCCGTGCCCGCCGTCCGCTACGCCGACTTCGTCGCCGGCGAACTGCGCTCCCTGGACGACCCGGCCGACCGCGAGCACTGGCGCCACATCGTCGACACCTACGAGCGGTTCAGCGTCCCCGCCGGATGGCAGGGCGACGACGAGGGCGACGAGCGCTACCGCATCGACATCCCGCTCGGCGACGTCGAACCGGGCCTGCGCGCCCTCGCCACCGCCGCCGAGGTCCCCTACAAGAGCGTCCTGCACGCCGCGCACAGCAAGGTCCTCTCGCTGCTCACCCGCGCCGAGCGGTTCCGCGGCGGCATGGTCGCCGACGCGCGCCCCGAGGAGGCGGGCGCCGAACGCGTCTCCGGCATGTACCTCAACTCGGTGCCCTTCCCCTACGAGCGCACCGCCGCGACCTGGGGCGAACTCGCCCAGCAGGTCTTCGCCCGCGAGGTCGAGCTGTGGCCGCACCGCCGCTACCCGATGCCCGCCATGCGCAGACCCGGCGGCGAATCCCACCTCATCGACGTCCTCTTCCACTACCTGGACTTCCACCAGGTCGACACCGAGCTCATCGACATCATGGCCAGCCGCGACGACAGCCCCAACGAGTTCCGGCTCGTCGTCGGCACCCCCGTGCGCGGCCACCTGTCCATCGCCTCCCGCACCCGCACCCTCTCCCGGGGCCGGGCCAAGCGCCTCGCCGCGCTCTACACCGCCGTCTTCGCCGACATGGCGCGCACCGGCGCCGACGGCGACACCCGCGGTGCCTACCCCGACGCGTACGAGCGCGGCGCCCTCGCCGCACCCGCCCTGCCGCACTCCGACACCCCCACCGACGTGCTCGGCGCGTTCGAGGCACAGGCCGCCCGCACCCCGACGGCCCCCGCCCTCTCCTTCGGATCCACCACCCACTCCTCCACCACCCTCTCCTACGCCGCGCTCGACGCCCGCGCCGAGGCCGTCGCCCACCGGCTGCGCGCCCTCGGCGCCGGGCCCGAGACCCGTGTCGCCGTGCTCCTTGACCGGGGCCCCGACCTGGTGGCCGCGCTCCTGGGCGTCTGGAAGGCGGGCGCCGCGCAGGTGCCCGTGGACCCCTGCACCCCCGACGCCCGGATCGCCGGCACCGACTTCACGCTCGCGGTCACCGAACGCCGTCACGCCGCCCGCCTGGGCGACGTCCCGCTCGTGGTCGCCGAGGACCTCACCGACGCCCCCGTACCCGCCCGGCCCGCCACCGTCCACGATCCGGACCGGCTCGCGTACGTCCTGCACACCTCCGGTTCCACCGGCACTCCCAAGGGCGTCGAGATCAGCCACCGCTCCCTCTCCCACTACCTGCACTGGGCGGTCGAGCAGTACGCGGCGGCGGGCACCGGCGGCGCGCCGTGGTTCACCTCCGTCGGCTTCGACCTCGGAATCCCCGCGCTGTACGCACCCCTGATGACCGGGCAGACCGTGCGGCTGCTCCCGCAGTCGTACGGACCGGGGGAGTTCGGCGCCGAACTCCTCAAGGGCGCGCCCTACTCCTTCGTCGGGCTCACCCCCGGCCATCTGACGCTCCTGGAAGCCCAGTTGACCGACGCCGAACTCGGCTCCCTGGCCGCGCTCGCCGTCTGCGCGGGCGACGCCTACCCGGCCGCCCAGGCCGACCGCGTCGCCGCCCGCATCGGGTCCGGCGGCATGGTCCTCGCCGCCGAGTACGGCCCCACCGAGGCCACCGTCGCCGCCACCGCCCTGCGCGTCCTGCCCAGGCACCGCAGCGCACCGCGCCCCGTCGCGGCAGCGGCCGGCGTCCGGGCCGGACTCCAGCACGCCGACACCCTGCACGCCCCCGAACGGCCCCGCGCCCCGCGCACCCTCGTGGCCCTCGGCTCCCCGCTTCCGGGCGTCACCCTGCGGCTCCTGGACAGCGCGCTGCGGCCGGTCCCCGACGGCATCGCCGGTGAGGTGTACCTCGGCGGCGACGGGCTCGCCCGCGGCTACGCCGGACGCCCCGACCTGACCGCCGCCGCGTTCCTGCCCGACCCCTACGGACTGCCGGGCGCCCGCCTCTACCGCACCGGGGACCTGGCCCGCCGGCTCCCCGGCGGCGCCCTGGAGTTCCTCGGCCGCGCCGACGACCAGGTCAAGATCCGGGGACACCGCGTCGAACCCGGCGAGGCCGAGGCCGTGCTCGCCGCCGACCCCTCCGTACGCGAAGCCCTCGTGGCGGCCGTCGACGCCGCCGACGGCGGCAAGCGCCTCGCGGCCTGGGTGGTGCCCGCCGAGGGGCACACCGTCTCCGTGCCCGCCCTGCGCGACCGCCTGCGCGCGGTGGTGCCCGCCGCCGTCATCCCGGCGACCGTCACGGCCCTGCCCGCGCTCCCGCTCGGCGAGAACGGCAAACGCGACCGGTTCGCCCTCGTGGCCCGCGCCGCCACCGCCGCCGACGCCCCCTACGTGGAGCCGCGCACCGACACCGAACGACGGCTCGCCGCCGTCTGGGCCGAGGTGCTCGGCCTCGAACAGGTCGGCGTGCACGACGACTTCAGGGACCTCGGCGGCGACTCCCTGCTCGTACCGCCCCTGCTGCTCGCCGCCCGCAGGGCCGGGCTCCCGCTCGACCTCGCGACCGCGCTGCGCCACCACACGGTGGAGCAACTGGCCGCCGCACTCGACGTCCGTACGGCCCACGAACCGGCCCAGGAAGGCTGACCCCATGCGTCATCTGATCTCCATCGACGACCTCACCGACGCGGAGCTGCGGCGGATCGTGGACCGCGGTGCCGAGTTCTCCGCCGGTCTCGCCCGGCGGCCCGCACCGCTGGACGGCCAGGTGGTCGGCGTCTACTTCGCCAAGACCTCCACCCGCACCCGTACCGCCTTCTCCTCCGGCTCGCTGCGGCTGGGCGGCTCCCTCATCGCCTACGGACCCGGCGACCTCCAGCTCAACACCGGCGAGACCACCGAGGACACCGGCCGGGTGCTGTCCGGGATGCTCGACGTCCTCGTCGCCCGGACCGCCGGGCCCGAGGCCGAACTGCGCGGCTGGGCACAGCAGGGGACCATGTCCGTGGTCAACGCCATGACCGCCGAGGAACACCCCACCCAGGCGCTCACCGACCTCACCACACTGGTACGTCACTTCGGCCGCATCGACGGGCTGCGCATCCTGTACGCGGGCGAGGGCAACAACACGGCGGCGGCGCTCGCGCTCGCCCTCACCCGCTTCCCCGGCGTCCACTTCGAGGTCCGCACCCCGCCCGGCTACGGCCTCGGCGAATCCATCGCCCACCGGGCCCGCGCCCAGGCCGCCCGCACCGGCGCCACCCTGGTCGAGCGGCACGACATGGACGGGCTGACTGGCGGCTACGACGTGATCTACACGACCCGCTGGCAGACCACCGGCACCAGCAAGCCCGACCCCGACTGGCGGAACGTCTTCGCCCCGTTCCGGATCACGCCCGCTCTGTGGGAGACCAGCCCGGACGCCGTGTTCATGCACGACCTGCCCGCCCACCGGGGCGAGGAGGTCGTGGCCGAGGTGCTGGACGGACCGCACAGCATCGCCTTCGCCCAGGCCACCAACAAGATGCACAGCGCGATGGCGGTACTGGAGTTCGTCCGCACCGCCGCGAAGGCCGAGGAGCCCGCGAAGGCCGAGGAGCCCGCGGAGTCCGCGGAGCTCGGGGCGACCCCGTCCGGGGACCGCACCCTGGTGGCCGCGCGATGAGACCCGCGACCGATACCGCGACAGACTCCGCGCCCGACTCGGTGACCGACCCGGCGGCACTGCCGTGGCTGCTGGCCGCCGAGCAACGGGACGACGCCGTACCGGAGGAGACGCACCGGACGACCGCGCAACCCGAACCGGTGGCCGAACCGGTGACGGATCCTGAGGGCGAGGCCGCGGCGCCGCCCGTGCCGCTGCGGCGCAACCGTGACTACCGCCTGCTCTGGGGCGGCGCCGGCCTCTCGCTGCTCGCCGGGCGCGCCACCGCCGTCGCGTATCCGCTCGCCGTCCTGTGGGCGACCAGGTCACCCAGCGACGCCGGGCTCGTCGGGACCGCGCTGCTGCTCCCGCAGCTCGTGGTGCAGCTGCCCGGCGGCGCGCTCGTCGACCGCTGGGACCGGCGGCGCGTCATGCTGGGGACCGGACTCGGCCAGGCGGTGGTGGCCGGTGTGATCGCCGCGCTCCTGCTGAGCGGCCACATCTGGCTGTGGGCGCTGCTGGCCGCCGCGTTCGTCGAGGGCACCCTCGGCGTGCTGTTCCAGCTGGCCGAGCGGGCCGCCGTGCCCGCCGTGGTGCCGTCCGAGCAGATCGGCGCCGCGATGACCGGCAACGAGGCCCGTACCCGTGGTGCCGCCATCGCGGGCCAGCCGCTGGGCAGCGGACTGGTCACGCTCGGCTCCGCGCTGCCGTTCGTGGCGGCGGCAGCCGGTCAACTCGCTGCTGTGGCCTGCCTGTTCGGGGTACGTGGGAAGCTTCAGCAGGACCGGAAGGACGCGCCCCGGACGGCGCTCGCCGCCGAGGTCCGCGCCGGTCTCGTCTGGATGTGGCGCCAGCACTTCCTGCGGGCCGTGATGGCCGCCGTCGCCGTCTCCAACATCCTCTTCCAGGGCCTGAACCTGGCGGTGATGTCCGGCATCCAGTCCGCGGGCGGCACCGAGTTCCAGGTGGGCGTCGTGCTCTCGCTCAGCGGGGCGGGCGGCCTGGTCGGGGCGCTCAGCGGCGGGCGGTGGACCGAACGCCTGTCGATGCGTGCCCTGGTGATCGGCGGGCTGGCGGTGTGGGCGGTGCTGATGGTGCCCGTCGCCGTGCTCCGCGACCCCTACGCGCTGGGTGCGATCTTCGCGCTGAGCGGCTACGTGGGCGGTGTGTTCAACGTGGCGGGCGGCGTCTATCTCGTCCGGATCGCACCGGACAGCATGCGGGGCCGGGCCAACTCCCTGGCCATGCTGGTCGGTGGCGGTGCGATGGCCGCCGGCCCGGTCGCGGCCGGCTTCGCCCTGGAGGGCCTCGGCCCGACCCGTACGGTCCTCGGGCTCAGCCTCGCGATGGCCCTGACGGCCCTCGCCGCGCTGATCTCCCCGGCCCTGCGCCGTGGCCCGTTCCCGGCGGCCGACTGACGTTACGCTCCCGGGCGTCCGGCATACGAAGGAGGGGGTCACCGCAGCCGCGGTGACCCCCTCCTCCGTGTGCGTCGGGAGCATCAGCCCCCGGGTGAGTCACGCCGGTCGCGCGACGCGGTCGCGAGCACCACGGCGATGGCCACCGCGACCGCGCCGACGAGCCAGGCGGCGGTGGTGAGCGTGAGCCGGTCGGGTTCGAGCAGCGGCTGACCCCGCTCCGCCTGCCACAGCAGCAGGGCGGTGAGCCCGGCATGGCCGGCACCGCCGACGACGATCAGGGCCGTACGCGTACCCTCGCCGCGCAGCAGCGGCAGCCGTCCCGCGAGCATCCCGAGGCCCAGTGCGGCGAGCGGCAGCAGCTGCAGCGCGTGCAGGCCCACGAAGTGCGCCACCCGCAGGTCCCCGCCACCGGTCGCCCAGTCGGTCAGCGGCAGACCTGCACCACCGTCCAGCACCCCGACGCTGTGCGCGCCGAGCGTGGACGGATGCTCCCCGGCGTCCATGGCCCGCTGCTGCGCGGCCGTGGGGGTGGTCATCAGATAGCCGATCGACATGCCCGCCAGGGAGACGAACAGTCCGATCGGGATGGCCCAGGCCAGCGGCCGGTCCACCTTGCGCTGCCACAGGAGGAAGACCCCGAGCAGCAGCGTCATGGTCCAGCCGATGTACGCCGCGCCGCCCATCGCCTTGACCAGTACGTCGTTGAACGTGGACGACACGTTGAAGTGGCTGCGTTCGCCCCGTACGGCCTGGAACGTGATGATCGATATCTCCGGGACGATGAACAGCACCACGGTGACGGTGCCGAGTCTGCGCAAGGTGCGCTGCCAGCGCTCCGTCCGGCCGATCATCCACGCCAGGGTGATCGTGTACAGGCCGAAGGAGACCGCGAACTTCAGGGGTTTGAGCCACACCCCCTCACCCAGCACGGTGCGTCCGTCGAGGAACAGGCCGCCCGCGGCTGTCACCGCGAGCAGTGCCATGGCCCCCGCGCACCAGGTGAGGGGGCCGTGTAATCGGGGGATGCCCCCGTTGTCGTTGGTGTCCTTCCGTTCGACCCGGGCGCTTGTGATCGTGACCACAGTGACTCCTTCACTGGTGGGGGCAGTGACCGGTACCGGCCGCCTGTATGGCCGAAAAACGATGTAGGGATTCGTACATCCGTTTCCGGAAGAACGTAATCCGTTGCCATATCGTCCCGGCATCGCAGCGGTTTCGGTGCCTCTCGCATCCCCTTTGACCAGGCAATACGCCCTGCAAGCGGCGTTATAGGACGCACATAGTCCGGGCCGCGAGAGTCGTCCCATCACCGAAGTCCTCCGCACCGCCACTGACGAAGGAGATCCACCGATGCCGCAGAACACCATGGACCGCCGGGGCGTCCTCAGGGCCGCCGCCGGTATCGCCGGGGCGGCGGCCGCGGTGACGGTGGCCGGCGCTCTGCCGGCGGCCGCCCACGGCCGGTCCCGCAGCGAGTTCCCCGAGATCCCGGGCATGGTCGGCGACCGTCGCGCCAACGAGTTCTGGTACGAGTACGACGAGCGCTTCTACTTCAACCCGACGCCCGAACTCGTCGAGGCCGTCGACGTCATCGTCAAGCCGTTCGGCGGCTTCACCAAGGTCGACTCGGCCTGGGCCGCCACCCGCTCCGGCGGACGCTACCCGCGCAGCTTCCTGGAGCTCATCCAGCCCAACCGCGACGCCTTCGTACTGCTCTCCGACGCCCAGCGCGACGTCTACCGCGAGTTCTACGGCAACGACCCGGTGGGACTTGTCCGCGCCTTCCAGGACTTCGGCCAGGGCGTCCTGTTCGACCCGCGCCGCTCGGACGGCAACAAGGTCCACATGATGAACTTCACGCCGCCGGACTTCACCCACGCCTACCACCGCTGGCACCCCTTCCTGGCCGGCTTCCGGCTCCTGGACATCGACGTGAAGTGGTGGACGCACATCAACCGGCTCGCGGGCGTCTCCTGGGAGCTCCAGTCCATCGGCCAGCCGGCCATCGACGCGAACGACAACAAGCGCCTGGCCCCGCGGACCGTGCGCGGTGTCACCCGCAAGTGGCTGCACCGCAGCCCGGACCAGCTCGACAAGGCCTTCGACACCTACCCGTACCCGGTCGACCTGGGCAAGTTCTAGAGCCTGCCCGACCCTGATCCGCCGGACAGGCCACAGGACCGCAGCTCACCCCCGTAAGACTCAGGAGGCACAGCCCATCATGCGAGCCACGACCGGAACTTCACCCCGCATCGGCGTCTGGATGATCGGCGCACGAGGCTCGGTCGCCACGGCCGCGACCGTCGGCGCCACCGCGATCGCCGCGGGCAGCGCCTCCTGTGACGGATGCGTGACGGACCTTCCCCCGTTCCGTGACGCATCGCTCCCGGCCCTCGCCGACCTCGTGTTCGGCGGGCACGACATCGTGTCCGTCCCACTGACGGCGAGGGCCGGGCAACTCGCCCTGGCGGGCGTCCTGCCCGCCAACCTCCTCGACGGCGTGCGCGGCGCCCTGGAGGCCACCGACCGCGAGATCCGCGACGGCTCGCAGCGGCCCGGCGAGCCCCAGGCCGAGGCCGCGGCGCGCTTCGCGGCGGACATCGTCTCCTTCCGCGAACGGCACGCCCTGGAACAGGTCGTCGTCGTCAACGTCTCCTCCACCGAGCCGCTGCCCGACCCCGACCCGGCCTTCCTCGACCTCACGGAGCTCGACGAGGTCCTGGCCACCAGCACCGACCTGCTGCCGCCCAGCTCCCTGTACGCGTACGCCGCCTTCCGCGCCGGCTGCGCCTACGTCAACTTCACCCCGTCCGCGGGCGCTTCGCTGCCCGCCCTGGAACAGCTCGCCCGCGCCTGCGGCGTCCCGCACGCCGGGCGCGACGGCAAGACCGGCGAGACCCTCGTCAAGAGCGCGCTCGCCCCGATGTTCACGCAGCGCGCCCTGCGCCTGCGCTCCTGGTCCGGCACCAACCTGCTCGGCGGCGGCGACGGCGCCACCCTCCAGGACCCCGAGGCCGCCCGCAGCAAGACCGAGTCCAAGCAGCGCAGCCTGGAGGAGACCGTCGGCCACCCCGTCCAGGGCCAGGTCCACATCGACAACGTCCCCGAGATGGGGGAGTGGAAGACCGCCTGGGACCACATCTCCTTCGAGGGTTTCCTCGGCGTCCGGATGTCCATGCAGTTCACCTGGCAGGGCTGCGACTCCGCCCTCGCCGCCCCGCTCGTCCTCGACCTCGTACGGCTGGCCGCCCACGGCCGCCGCCGCGGGGAATCCGGGGCGCTCACCGCGCTCGGCTTCTTCTTCAAGGACCCGGCCGGCTCCCGCGAGCACAACCTCACCCTCCAGTACGAGGCCCTGACCGCCTGGGCGAACACCCCGGTCCCGGCCGCGATCGGCATCCCGCGATGAACACCACCCTGCGCACCTACGCGGAACTGGTCCGGGCCCCGGCCGCGATCACGGTCCCCGGCGACGTCGTCGCCGGGGCACTCGCGGCGGGCCGCCCCGGCATCCGCCGCACCACCGGCCTCGCCGCGTCCTCCGTCGCCCTGTACTGGGCGGGCATGGCCCTCAACGACTGGGCGGACCGTGCCGAGGATGCCACCGAACGCCCCGAACGCCCCATCCCGTCCGGCCGCCTCACCCCGCGCGCCGCCCTCGCCACCGCCATCGGCCTCACCGGCGCGGGCCTCGGCCTCGCCGCCCTCGCCGGTGGCCGGCGCACCCTGCTGCGCCGCACCCTGCCGCTGGCCGCCGCCGTCTGGGCGTACGACCTCGGCCTCAAGTCGACCCCGCTCGGCCCGGCCGCCATGGCCGCCGCCCGCGCCCTGGACGTCCTGCACGGCACCGGTCCCGGACGCGTGGCCGCCGCCCTCCCGGCCGCCACCGCGGTCGCCGCGCACACCTTCGCGGTGACCCGCCTCAGCCGCCACGAGGTCGACGGCGCGCCCACGAGCGAGCCGAAGCTGTCCCTCGCGACGACGACCGCGATCGCCGGAGCGGGCGCGGCCCACCTGCTGGCCACCGCCGGCCCGCGCGCCGCAACCGCCAACACCGCCCAACTGCCCACCCCCGCCCGGTTGTTCTCCGCCGCGGCGGACGGCGCCCACCTCGGCGCCCCCGCCGCGTCCTCCGTCGCCGCACTGCTCGCCGCCGCCGGGACACCGGACGCCCCCGCCGCCCGCAAGTCCGCCCGCGCCCTGGTCACCGGAGCGGCCCTCGCCACCTACGCGGGCACCTGCACCCGCGCCCAGACCGCCGTCGTCCGCGACCCCTCCGCCCCGCGCGTCCGCGCCGCCGTCGGCGCGGGCATCCACGCCCTGCTGCCCCTCCAGGCCACCCTGGTGGCCCGCGCCGGAGCACCCCTGCTCGCCCTGCCGCTCGTCGCCGCCCTGCCCCTGGTGGGCCGGCTCGCCCGGAAGGTGTCCTCGACATGAGCCACCGCCCGGACGCCCCGCCCCCCGGACTGCGCTTCGCGTACGGCACGAACGGCTTCGCCGACCACCGGCTGCCCGACGCGCTGCGCGTCCTCGCCGACCTCGGCTACCAGGGCGTCTCCCTCACCCTGGACCACCAGCACCTCGACCCCTACGCCCACGACCTGCCCCGGCGGATCGCCGAGACCCGGCGCGCCCTGGCCGCCACCGGCCTCGCCGTCGTCGTCGAGACCGGCGCCCGCTACCTCCTCGACCCCTGGCGCAAGCACCGCCCCACCCTGCTCTCCGCCGAGCCCGAGGGCCGTGAGCTGCGCCTCGGGCTGCTGCGCCGCGCCATCGGCATAGGCGCCGAACTCGGCGCCGGGGCCGTCCACTTCTGGAGCGGCACCCCGGACCCCGGCACCACCCCGGAACAGGCCTGGCAGCGGCTGGTCGACGGCTGCGCCGAGACCGTCGCGCACGCCGACGCCACCGGGATCGACCTCGCCTTCGAACCCGAGCCCGGCATGCTCGTCGCCGACCTCGCCGGCTACCGCAGGCTCCACCGCGAACTCGGCCTCCCCGACCGCTTCCGCCTCACCCTCGACATCGGCCACTGCCGGTGCCTCGAACCCCACAGCGTTCCCCGCTGCGTCGAACTGGCATCCGACCGCCTCGCCCATGTCCAGATCGAGGACATGCGGCGCGGCGTCCACGAACACCTGCCGTTCGGCGAGGGCGAGATCTATTTCCCGCCGGTACTGCGCGCCCTCGGTGCGGCCGGGTACCAGGGACTGGTCTCCGTGGAACTGCCCCGGCACAGCCACGCGGCAACCGCGACCGCCCGCCACAGCATCGAATTCCTGCGTACCGCAGCAGCCCTGTCGAAGGAGGCCGAACCCGTATGACAGCACCGACCGTCACGGCGGCACCGACCACCGTGCACCACACCCTCACCCTGCGCGCCCTCACCGAGGGGCTGGGCTCCGCCCTCGGCCACGAGCACCGCGCCCGTCTCGCCCAGGACCTCGCGGCCGTCGCCGAACAAGGCCCGGCCGCCCTCGACAGCCGCTTCCCCGCCGCCGGCCGCGTCTACGGCCGGGGCAGGCTGCCCGGCTGGGCGGGCTGGAGCGTCGAGGACGGTGTACGCACCAGGCTCCTCGCCCAACTGAAGGCCGAAGGCGAGGAGTTGGCGCAGGAGATCACGGAGCGCTACCGCAACGGCGA